>DASXSD010000269.1:0-3051 GCA_036506195.1 Candidatus Dormiibacterota bacterium | reverse complement strand
TTCTTCTTCGGTTCGCTCGACGCCTCCAACTTCATCACGGTCGACAAGTCGCCCGCCTTCCTGTGGGTCATGGAGATCTCGGCCCGGCTGTTCGGATTCAACCAGTGGAGCGTCCTTGTCCCGCAAGCGCTCGAGGGCGTCGCGACAGTGGCCATCGTCTACGTCGCCGTCCGCCGCTGGTTTGGTTCCACGGCGGCCATCGTCGCCGGAGCGGTCGTCGCCCTGACGCCGGTCGCGGCCCTGATGTTTCGCTACAACAATCCGGACGCGCTGCTGGTACTTCTGCTGACCGCGGGATCGTACGCAACACTGCGGGCGGTCGAGAGCGCGACCGTGCGCGACTCGACGCTCTGGCTCGTGCTTGCGGCTTCGCTGGTCGGCACCGCGTTTCTCGCCAAGATGCTCCAGGCCTTCGTCATCGTGCCCGTGCTGATCCTCGTCTACCTCGTGGCCGGACGGCCGCGGCTGCTGCACCGCGCCGGCCAGCTTGCGGTCGCTGGCCTCACCCTGCTGTTCGCGTCCGGATGGTGGGTCGCCGTGGTCGAGTTGTGGCCGAGTGCGGACCGTCCCTACATCGGCGGCTCACAGAACAACAGCCTTCTCAACCTGATCTTCGGCTACAACGGGATCGGCCGCATCACCGGCAACGAGGTCGGCAGCGTCGGTGGCTTCGGCGCCGTCGGGTCGCGGTGGGGCCTGACCGGCTGGAACCGGCTGTTCCTGGACGAGTTCGGAAGCCAGGTCTCGTGGTTGATCCCGGCGGCGGTCATCCTGCTCGCGGCCGGGTTGTGGATCACGTTCCGCGCCCGGCGCACCGACCTCGCGCGCGCGTCTTATCTGATGTGGGGCGGCTGCCTGCTCCTCACCGGCGCCGTCTTCAGCTTCGCCCAGGGCATCATCCACCCTTACTACTCGATCGCCCTCGCCCCTTCCATCGGTGCGGTGGTAGGTCCCGGCGCGGTCCAGCTGTGGCAGCGGCGAGACAGGCTCGCGGCGCGGCTGGTCCTGGCCGGAGCACTCGCCGCAACGGTCGTGTGGGCCTACGTCCTCCTCGAGCGCAGCCCGGACTGGAACCCGTGGCTGAGAAGCGCGATCCTCGGCGCGGGCTTGGGCGCCGGCGTCCTGATCGTGACGGCGCCGCTGCTCACGAACGCGCTCGCGGTCACCTCGGCCGTCGTGGCGCTGGTCGCGGCCGTCGCGGGGCCGGCCTCCTTCACGCTCGACACGGTCACCTCGTCGCACAGCGGCGCGATTCCGTCCGCGGGTCCGTCGGTGGCCGCGGGCGGATTGGGCCCGGGCGGCAACGCGGGGGCGGGGCGATTCCGCGGACCGGCGGGCTTCCAACCGCCGGGAGGCTTCGCCGGCCGCGCGCCCGGCAACTTCCTCAACGCAAGCAGCGTGTCCTCGGAGCTCGCGGCCCTCCTCGAGCAGAACGCGAGCAGCTACCGCTGGGTGGCCGCGACCATCAACGCCAACTCAGCGGCGAGCTACGAGCTGGCGACTGGGCTGCCGGTGATGGCGATCGGAGGCTTCAACGGCTCCGACCCCGCGCCCACGCTTGCTGAGTTCCAGGACTACGTGAGCAAGGGCCAGGTCCACTACTTCATCGGTGGCGGCGGTGGGATGCGGGGGGGTGGCGCCTCGGCCGGCCAGATCGAGTCGTGGGTCAGCCAGAACTTCACCGCCACCACGGCGGGCGGCGTCACGATCTACGACCTGACGAAACCGGTTTCCTAGTCGGGCAGCAACTGGGCGCCGGCGAGGAACTGGCGGAGGCGTGACTCGCTCGCGTCGTCGAGCTTGCGCGATGGGGGCGCGGTCCAGGGCTCGCAAATTCCCTGGAGGTGCAGCGCGGCCTTGATCGCGCTTGGGAAAACGCCGGCGCGGACCGCCATCACGAGCTGGTAGAGCTTCTCCTGGTCGTCGCGCGCCGCGGTGATGTCGCCGCGCATGAACTCCTCGTAGACGCGCACGACCCAACGCGGCGCGACGTTCGCCGCGCCGCAGATGGTCCCGTCGCCTCCCGCCGCGAGGGAGGCGACCAGCATCGTGTCGCTCCCCGTGAAGACCCTGAAGGCGGGCATGTCCCGGGTCGCGATGCACACGCCTTCGAAGTACTCGAAGTCGCGGCTCGAATCCTTGATCCCCTGGATCGCGCCCTCGCGCGCCAGGGTGGCGACGGTCGCGGGTTCGACCACGACCTTGGTGAAAGGGGGGATGTTGTAGACGAAGATCGGGATGGTCGCGCGCTCCGCGATCGCCCGGTAGAAGGCGAGGACGCCGGCCTGGTCTGTCGGGTAGTAGTAGGGCGCCGCCACCAGCGCCGCGCCCGCACCGGCACGCGTAGCCGCCTCGACTTCGGCGAGGGCCGTCGACAGCTCGGTCCTGGCCACACCGCAGAGGACGGGGACCCGCCCGCGGGTCGCGTCCATCACGGACTCGAGCACCTGGCGGCGGGCTTTGTCGTCCAGCGACGCGGTCTCTCCGGTGGAGCCGAGGGCGAGCACGCCGCTCACCCCACCGTCGAGGACGTGCTCGACGAGCCGGCCGATCCCATCGCGGTCGACAGTGCCATCGCGATGCACAGGCGATGCGAGCGCCACGAGCACGCCGGCGAGGCTGTCGATCGAGGCCACGGGCTCAGATTAGCGGCGCCGTCGCGCCGAAGCCGTCGCTTGACTTTGCACTTAAGACCTGCTGAAAATCTCCACACCTGCCTTGGGTGCAGGTCTCGCCGTGTCCATCGCACGCTCGGTGTGCAGTTCAAGAGGGGTGGATTCCTCCAAGGGAGAGCCTATGAGTCACGTCTTCAGGCGCACGTCGATCCTTTCTGCGTTGGTGTTGCTCGCCCTCGTCCTTGGGATGAGCACTGTGGCGGCCTCCAGTGACCGCTCGGCTGTCCATGGCACCGTTCCGCCGTGGGCCAAGGCGTCCAATTACGCAGGTGCCGCCAACGGCAACAACCAGATTGGATTCCGCATCTACCTGGGCTGGAACAACCAGGCGAACCTTGCCTCGTTCATCAACGCGGTGTCGGACCCGCGCAGCTCC
>DASXSD010000268.1:0-7786 GCA_036506195.1 Candidatus Dormiibacterota bacterium | reverse complement strand
GTAGCTCGCGGGCAGGCGGATGCTCCCGCCCGAGTCGCTGCCGAGTCCAAGCGGAGAGCCGCCGGCGGCGATGATGGCGGCTTCGCCGCTGCTGCTTCCTCCCGGAGTGCGATTGATGTCGTACGGGTTGCGCGTGCCACCATGGATCGATCTCCAGCTTTCCTCGCCGGCGCCTCCTGGCGGGCAGTTCGTCTTGCCGATCAGGATCGCGCCGGCTCGCCGCATACGAGCGACCGCGGTGGCGTCGTGATCGGCGATGTTCGTCCGCATCATTCGGAGGCCGGCGGTGGTGGGAAGGCCCGCCGTGTTGAAGATGTCCTTGGCCGTGAACGGGACGCCATGCAGGGGGCCGAGGACGGCATCGCGTTTATGGCGGCGATCGGCGTTCCGTGCCTCTTTGATCGCGCTCTCAGCAGTGGCGAAGACAACCGCGTTGAGGCGCGGGTTGACCGTGTGGATGTGCTCCAGATGCGCGCGCACGACCTCCACGGACGACAGTTCCCTGTCCTGGATCTTCTTCGCCAGCCAGCCGGCCGGCGCACCTATGACGTCACGCATGTGCTTCCGCCGGGAGCTTAGTCGCTTCCGGGCACGATTTGAACTCGCTAGACAGCGTCTCCGGGCTTGATATCGAGGACCCTGACACTGTTGCCCACGAGCTCCTGGAGCTGGCTCGGGTTGCCCGCCAGGATCGGGAAGGTACCGAAGTGCATCGGCACGACCGTTTTGACGCCCAGCAGCGAAGCCGCCTTGGCCGCCCGCTCGGGGCCCATCGTGTAGAAGCCGCCGATCGGCAGGAAGGCGACCTCGAACTTGCCGAGCTCGGCGATCAGCGCCATGTCCCCGAACACGTCGGTGTCACCGGCGAAGTAGACCGTGAACCCGTTCTCGAACTCGATCACCAGGCCGCAGGCGTCGCCGCCATAGATCACGCCGCCGTCTTCGGTGATCCCACAGGAGTGCTCGGCGTGGACCAGCGTGACCTTGATCCCCTCGGCCTCGACGGTCCCGCCCTGGTTGGCGCCGACGATCTTCTCGGCGTCGAGACCCTTGGAGCCCAGCCAGACGCTGATCTCGTGGTTGCACACGATCGTCGGCTTGGTGCGGCGGGCGATCTCGAGGGCGTCGTGGATGTGGTCGAAGTGACCGTGCGTGATGAGCATGAGGTCGCACCTGTCCACAGCCTTGAGGGTCTCTGGTGCGGCGGGGTTGTTCATGACCCAGGGGTCGATGAGGATCTCCTTGCCCTTGGCGCTTCGTACCTTCCAGGTCCCGTGACCGACCCAGGTGAAACTGACGTCTGCGTTCAGCGCCATCTCATCCCCCTACTGGTGCGACGTGCGGAAAAGGCGATTCTCCCACACGGCCAAAACGAAGATTCCGATCCCGGCCAGGGTCCAGATGTTGGGGAAGAACAGGTCGCACGGCTGACGCAGAAAGCCGAGCAGACAGACCCCAAGCACCGCGAGCGTGATCGCTCGCCGGCGCTCGATCGCCCTCACAAGGACGATCAGCGTCAGCGGCAGCAATGGCAGCCACTGGTAGGGCCAGACCTCGTTCGGGATCAGTGCGCCCAGAGCAAATCCCAGCGCCATGCCGTAAGCGGGATTCCAGCCGCTCCGCCACGCCGCCCAGGCCGCGGCGCCGGCGAAGGCCAGGGCGCTCGCATAGGAAAGGACGAGAGCGACCGCCGGCAGCCGCAGCGGCGAGGTGACGATCTGGTAGCCGGTGCTGGACGGCACCGCGAAGGCCTCGCCACCGATGGTGCGCGTGAACAGCGTCCGCACCGAGTCGTAAGCGCAGTCCGGGTTGTAGGAGCCAAGCGAGGGCAGCAGGACGTGCTGGTAGTAGAAGAGCGTCCCGTTCAGCCCCAGCGGCGCGAACGTGATGGCCGTCACGACAAGCGTTACCGCGCCAAGTACGAGCGCATAGACGACGCGGTGCGGCGGCCGCGGACCGATGATCATCGCGGCCGGGTAGTACTTGATCGCCGCGGCCAGCCCGCCCACCGCCCCGGCAAGCGCGGGCCGGCTGCGCTCCAGCCACACCGAAGCCATCGCGAGGGCGACCATGACCCCGCCCCGCTGGCCGGCCAGCACGTCCGCAAACAAGGGCGGAAAGTAGGCGGCCAGCAGCCAGAAGGCGGGCCTGGCGATGCGGTCGGTGGTCGAGAGCACGCGGTACAGCAGCCACAGCCCGAGCAGCAGGGTGGCGGCGTCGATCGCCGTCCATGCCTGGACGCCGACGCTCTTGGGAAGCAGCGCGACCGGGATCGCGAGCGCCGCGACCGGTGGTGGGCTGACGAAAGCATCGAGTCCACCGGGCGGGGCGATGATGTGGAGCCGCGCCAGGTAGCCGGCCGCTGCGTCGTACATGTGCGACGGTTCGGTCAGGTAGGCGTGCGCGCCTTCCCACATGCCCTCGGCGTCAAAGCGACGTGGCGCTGCGACGATGAAGAACAACCGTTGCAGGGCGAACGCCGCCGCGATCGCCCAATACAGGGCCGGCCGGGTCAGCACGTCCGCCGCGGCGCGGCGCAACCGAGCGATCAATCGGTCGGAGGACGGACGCGGCCGCGCGAGCCGTTGCGGGACAGCCAGCTCGTGTCTTTCAGAAACTCGATGAAGGCGCTGACGGAGGCCGGCAGCTTGCGCCTGCGGAGGTGGACGATGTGCCAGTCGCGGCGGATCGGAAAGCCGCGCACGTCGAGCTCGACCAGCCGGCCGCTCGAGAACTCGAGCGCGCAGGCGTAACGCGAGATCACCGCAAGGCCGAGCCCCGATTCGACCGCGTGCTTGATGGCTCCGTTGGAGCCTAGCTCCATCGCCACCTTCAGCTTCGCGCCCGCCCTGCGCGCGGCCTTTTCGAGCGACCAGCGGCTGCCGGAAGCCGCCTCGCGCATCACGAAGGGTTGGTCGGAGAGGTCCTTCAGCGTGAGCCGATGCTTCGCCGCCAGCGGGTGACCGTCAGGCGCTATCACGACCAGCTCATCACTGAGAAAAGGAATGATCGCGAGGTCAGGGTCCTTCAGCGCCGGCCCGACGACGGCGAGGTCGAGCTCGTTGCGCAGCACCTGCTCCTGGACTCGCGCGCGGGTGCCGATCTCGAGTGAGATGACCAGACCTGGGTGCAGCTTCTTGAAGGCGCCGAGCGCCGCCGGAAGCAAATAGATGCCGACCGTAGTGCTGGCACCTACACGCAGGGTTCCACGCTGGATGCCGCGCATCTCCTCGATGGCCACGGTCGCCTCATCCAGGACGTCGAGCATGCGGCGCGCGTAGCCGTACATGACTGAGCCCGCCTCGGTGAGCTCGACCCGTTTGCCGAGGCGCTCCAGGAGCGGCAGACCGAGCGCTTCTTCGAGCTCTTTGACCTGATATGAGATCGACGGCTGGCTCAGTTTGAGGCGCTGCGCGGCGAGGCTGAAGCTGCTCATGTCGGCGACGGTTTTGAATGTGCGGAGCTGGCGCAGAGTGACCGCGCGATCGAGGTCGAGCTGGAGGTTCGGCCGCGGCACGGCGCCTACGATATGCGCATGGCCGCGCGGAAACCGAGATCACTTTCACCAGTCCGACGCACGACGCCGAGCCTCGAAGGAGTCGAGGCGCCGGAGATGCCTGCGACCACGGTCTCCGAGCAGAAGATCAACCAGTACCGCAAACGTCGCTTTCAGGCACTTCATGCCTCGACCGAAGCCGCCAACAAGCGCCGCGCCACCGGCAAAGCGACGGCGCGCGACCGCATCGAGATGCTGGTGGACGAAGGTTCTTTCGTAGAGCTCGACGTGTTCGCAACACATCGCGCCCACGGCTTCGGAATGGAGGAGCGCAAGGTCGCCGGCGACGGCGTCGTGGCGGGGTTCGGCGAGATCGACAGGCGGCCAGTCGCCGTCTACGCGTACGACGCGACGGTGTTCGGCGGCTCGCTGGGCGAGGTGACCGCGGAAAAGATCGTCAAAGTGCAGGAGCTCGCGCTCCGCAACCGCGTGCCGGTCATCGGCATCAACGATTCCGGAGGCGCACGCATCCAGGAAGGCGTGGTCGCGCTCGCGGGCTACGCGGACATCTTCTTCCGCAACGTCCGCTCCTCGGGCGTCATCCCGCAAATCAGCATCATCGCGGGACCATGCACGGGCGGCGCCGTGTACTCGCCCGCCATCACCGACTTCATCTTCATCGTCGCCGGTCAGGGATACATGTTCATCACGGGCCCCGAGGTGATCAAGGTCGTCACCGGGGAGGCGGTTTCCTTCGACGAGCTCGGCGGTGGCCAGGTGCACAACGCCACCTCGGGAGTGGCGCATTTCCTGCCGAAGACGGAACAGGAGTGCGCCGCCGGCGTGCGACGGCTGCTCTCCTATCTCCCGTCCTCGAACAACGAGCGACCGCCATTCGTGCCGACGACCGACGACCTGGAGCGCGCGGACGCCGAGCTCCAGACGATCGTCCCCGAGGCCCCCAACAAGCCCTATGACATGCGCGAGGTCGTGTCGCGGGTTCTCGATGGGCGCGAGTTCTTCGAAGTCCAGCCCTTCTTCGCGCCGAACATCGTGGTCGGGCTCGGTCGACTCGGAGGCCACGTCGTGGGAATCGTCGGCAATCAGCCGAAGGTGCTGGCGGGGGCGATCGATATCAACGCTTCGGTAAAAGCGGCGAGGTTCATCCGATTCTGCGACGCGTTCGGAATCCCGATCATCTCCTTCGTCGACGTGCCGGGATATCTACCGGGGCGCGACCAGGAGCACGGCGGCATCATCCGCCACGGAGCGAAGCTCCTGTATGCGTACGCCGAGGCGACGGTGCCCAAGCTCACGGTGATCACCCGTAAGGACTACGGCGGCGCGTACTGCGTGATGTCGCCGAAGCAGATGGGCGCCGACCTCAACCTCGCGTGGCCGACGGCGGAGATCGCGGTCATGGGCCCCGAGGCGGCGGTGAACATCATCTACAAGCGGGACCTGGTATCAGCGCAAGATCCGGCGGCTCGGCGCAAGGAGCTGGTCGCGGAGTACACGGCGCGGTTCGCCAACCCGTACGTGGCCGCTGAGCGAGGCTACATCGACGACGTCATCGAGCCGAGCCAGACCAGGCGCGAGCTCGTGCGGGGGCTTCAGCTGTGCCTGCGCAAGACGATCGAGCGGCCGCCACGCAAGCACGGCAACATCCCGCTCTAGTGCAAACCTCCCCACTCTTGGGGAGGTCGCGCCGGAGGCTCGGCCGGCCTATGTGTCTCTGGGCATTCGGCTGAGTCGCATCAACCTGAGGGCGAACACGATGGTGCAGGCGAACCACACTGCAAGCGTCGCGCGCTGCATCAACCCAGCCCACGGGTGGAGAGGCGCGTCGTCCGCTACGGCGAGGGCCCCTGTCCCTAGGAACAGAATCGTGGTCGCCATACCGCTCGCAAGCGCGTAGCCGGCGAGCCAGGCCCACATTGGGTCACGCGCCATCCGTCTCGAGATGACGACGAGCCCGGCACCGGCGCCCAGGAAGCTCATGAAGGCTCCCACCATGTGGCCTGGCCCGACGCTGAACGCGCCACTTGCATCGCGTGCGGGAAAGATGCCCACGAGCACGAGCCCAAGACCGCTTACAAGGAGGAGCCCGGGCCCTATCAAGCCGGCTCGGCTGGGGCGCAATCCGAGATTGAGCCCCACGGCGTAAGCGACCATGAGCGGCCCGAAGACCAGGAAATTGAGGTCCTGCACCCAGCCGTTCGGACCGGCGGCAAGCGCGCTGACCGGTTCCGCGACGTGGCTATAAGTAGGCCGGAGCAGCCCCTGGACGATGAACGTCCCCGTAAACAAGATCGGGCCGATCACCCCAGCGGCGCCGAGCACACCAATTGCTGCACGTCGGGGAGATTCAGCAACGCCTCGCCGCAACTGCCGACTCTCGATGCCGCGGTCCATAAGGGATCCTCCTGACTTGTGACGCGCTACAGGCGCAATGGCGTCATCGTCCGAGAGCCGGCCCGGACCAGCAAGGACAACTTCTGAACCTGGTTGACTCCTGGATGGTCGGCCGACGGAAGTACAGAATTAGAACTTGAGGTCTGGCGTGGCCTCTGAGAGACTCAGAACCGATGCGAGGCTACGGCCAGTTCTGCCCTGTAGCGCGGGCATCGGAGGTCCTCGCCGAACGATGGACGCCGATCATCGTTCGCAACCTCCTTCTCGGCTGCACCACGTACAACGAGATCGCGTCTGGCGCGCCCCGGCTATCGCGCGCGCTCCTGACGAAACGGCTGCGCGAGCTCCAGCGGGCAGGCGTGGTCGAGATCAGCCCCAAGCCTGGCGGGCACGGGTCGGTCTATGAGCTGACGCCGGCCGGCGGCGAACTGGGAAGCGTGCTGATGGCAATGGGCGGCTGGGCTCTGAAGTGGTTGGAGATAACTCCGGAGCAATCCGATCCAGATGTTGTCTTGTGGCTCTGGTGCCATTCATTCCTGCGGCGCGACCGGCTCCCCGATCGTCGGGTGCTGGTCCGTTTCGATTTCAAGGACGCACGCAAAGGGCGCCCCGCGCGGGGGTGGTTGCTCGTGGAAGACAAAGACGCGGAGATCTGTTCCAAGCACCCTGGGTTCGAAGAAGACCTCATCGTCGCGATCGAGGATTCGAAGGCTTTTGGCGCCTGGCATCTGGGCATCGTCGACTGGGGGGAGATGCTTCGGTTGGGCAAGATCCGGGTGGACGGTCGCCGTGATCTTGCGCGTGCGCTCCCCACATGGAATGCGGGGCCGCAGTTTCACGCGCAGGCACGCGGCAAGCCAACTCGCGTGCCCTGACCCGTCTGGTCGACCTGCGACATTCCGCCCGTTTCCGCCCAATCGAGCGGAATCGCGCGGCTAGATCGGGCCATCTGCCGTCCGGCGCATGGACTCGGCCTTGCGGCAGTACTCATCGACCGTGACCAGGTACTCGGCGTGCGACCAGGTCAATGGGGAGACCGACAGCGGCGCTCCGGTGTGCGGGTCCAGCTGCTCCGAGAGCAGCCCGCCCGGCAGCTGATGGGCCACCGTCCAGTCGATCATCTTCTTGGCGGGTGCGAGGTCGGCCGGCGTCTTCGCCGTCGCGATATACCACTGCGCCAGCCACAGCGTGCACATGAACCACGGGTTGCCCGGCACCAGGCGGGTGTCGCGCTCGACCTGGAAGTAGTAGTCGTCCGTGTACCGGGCGACGCCGCCACCGCCGGCCTTGTTCGACAGATGGTCCGCGATCGCCTGCATGGTCTCGACCACGCGTGAGTCGTCGGGCGGGTACATGCCAAACCGCCAAAGACCGTAGATCGCGCTGTCCAGCGCGGTGTCGACGGTGACCGACTCGTCGTCTTCCACCGTGATCCGGCGCGGAAAGCGACCCAGCTCAGCGCTGTGGAGGTTGGTGTCCGAGGCCTCGCGCAGTCGCTCGGTCGCATCGCGGTAGCGGGCGTACGCCTTCTGGTCGCCGAACAGGTCGGCGAAGCTGCGCGCCGCCTCGAGTCCGCCCCACACCGACCCCACGGTGAAGGCATGCACACCCCACCGCTCCTCCCACAGGTCCCACGACGGCATCGGCAGCCCGTTGCGCTCGTCCATGTAGCTCACCATCCAGTCGGCCGCAGGCACGATGAGAGTCGAGTAGAGGCCGACGACGAAGTCGAGATTGCGGTGGATGCGGTAGTGCTGCCACAACGACCACAGGACCAGTCCTGTCTCGTCCTCCTGGATCGGCAGCGTGCGCGCCCCGTGCGAATCGACCCACGGCAGCCACGAGCTGCCCGGCTGGCCGTAGGGCGTGTACTTG
>DASXSD010000267.1:0-12254 GCA_036506195.1 Candidatus Dormiibacterota bacterium | reverse complement strand
GTACTCGAACAGGTACTGAGGCGCACCGAGCAACCACAACGCAAGCCCAGCTCCTGCAGCCGCGCCAAGCATCGCCCAACGCCGCGCCCACACCACCAGCAGCGCCACCGGGCCCTGGATGAGCTTGACCGCGATCTCGGCGCCCAATGCGAGACCGCCCCACCAACGATTCTCAATCCAGGCCAGAAACCAGACCCCTGAGAGCCCGAGCAGGACCAGGTTCACCTGCCCCTCCGCCACGTTGCCGACGACCGGCTCGAACGCGAGGGCGACGAGGATAAGCAGCGCCGCGAGCTGCCAGTCGTCGACCTTCAGCGCTCTCAACGTGGTCCACAGGAACAACGCGAGCGAGACATTCAGGACGATGACCGCGCCGACAGTGATGGCGTGGCTGTCGACGCCGACCAGCGGCTGCAGCATCCACGCCAGCAGCGGCGGCATCACGTACTGCGGACCGGTCGGCTCGGAGCAGCCCATGGTCGCGCAAAGGTCATATGGATCCAGGCCCGACGCGACGCGGCCCGCGGCGCGCATGTAACTCTCCTGGAAGTCGCCGAGGTAGCCGCCGAAGAAGATCGGCTGGATCACCGCCTGCCAGAGATAGGTCGCGGTGATCGGGATCCCGGCCACCGCGAGAAGCACAGTGCGAAACCGCCGGTTGGACAGCGCGGGCCGGCGGCGCGAGGCCGGTGCGGCCAGCTCTCTGATCACGAGCGCGAATTATCGAACCAGCGACCGGCCCCTCCGGCCGGCATATCCGGCCACCTCCCCACTGCGTGGGGAGGAGTTACGCAAAAAAACGAGGCGGCGCCTGCAGCGGACACCGCCTCGACCGGGAGGCCACCGGGTGACACGCATATGGGTTTTCTGCGCCGCTTTACGGCCGTTGCCTACTTTTGGAGGCCAACCTTCGCGCGGACTGTCGGTGGACCCGGACGGAGAACGAATCGAATGCAAACTTGCGACGATTCGACGACCTTGTCAAGGGGTTTCTTTTTCGCAGCTACTACAACTGAGGTCTCAGGCCAGGGACTCGTACGGCAGCGCGGAAGCAAAAGGCTCGTAGAGAAGAAGCACCTTCTCGATCGGAAGCACATCGCGCATGAAGACCGCTCCCGCCGCGACGCCGGCAAACCCGACGATGCCGAGACCGTCGTGCGGCGCCGCCTGCTCGGCCGCGTCTTGCATCGCCCGAAACGCATGCGTGCGACCGCTCTGGTTGGCCATGTTGATGACTTCCTTCCAGGCCGACGTGTAGTTCGCCGCCGGGTCCAGGCCGGCGGGCAGCCCCACCACCCCGACCGCTGCCGGTGCGCCGGGTTGCGCCGCTTTCGGTAGCTCGCTCAAGATCTTCGCCACCCTGGAGACCTCAGCCTCTGTCTCGCCCGTGAGCGTGGGCAGCCACTTCAGGAAACTCGCGATCTGCTGATCGATCGGCGCGGGTGGCCGGTAGGCCGGACCCGGCAGGACCGTGGCGAAGGGCCGGTAGACCCCTTCGAACTGTGCCGGCGTCAACTGCTCGCGGACCAGGATCCCCAACGCGACGACCTGCGACGACTCCAGTGCTGCCGCCACGGCGGCGCTGTCGTGCAGATGCCTGGCGATCGAGGCCTGCGCCTGCGTGACGCGAAACCCGGTCGTGAACGCGTTGACCATCGCCTGGTCAGCCCCGGAGAGGAGCCCGTCCAGCACCTCCTCCACCGCCTGGCTCGAGGACCGCTTCCGCGAAACCATGCGCGCGGTCGCGATCCACTCCCACTGCGCGGGACCCAGCACCTTCCCGGCGGCGGTTAGAAACTGCCCGGCCTCGGTTGCGCTCAGCGGACTCGAACCTGTTCCGGAAGCAGGCCTTTGACCCGGAGCTTGTCGATCGGGTGATACGCGTCCACGATGCGCATGGTGCCTGACGCGGAGCGCAAAACCATCGACTGCGTGTACGCGTACACGTCTTCGTAGCGGACGCCCTTCAGGAGCTCGCCCGTCGTGATGCCCGTGGCCGCGAAGAACACATCCTTGCCCGAGCACAGGTCGTCAATGCACAAGACCTTGTCGGGCTTGTGCCCTTCCTTCGCGGCAAGCTCGCGTTCCTCGTCATTCCGGAAGTAGAGCTTGGCCTGCATGTCGCCGCCCATCGTCTTGATCGCGCAGGCCGCGAGCACCCCTTCGGTGGCGCCACCTGAGCCCATCATGCAGTGGATCCCAAAGCGCGTCTCGAGCGCGGCCTCCAGGGCGCCGGCCACGTCGCCGGCGGAGATGAGCTTGATCCGGGCCCCCACCTCCCGGATCTGGGCGATGATGTCCTTGTTCCGGTCGCGGTCGAGGACGACGACGGAGAGCTCCTGCACCGGCAGGCCCTCAGCCTTGGCGATCCGCCTCAGGTTCCAGTCCACCGGCATCTCGAGGTCGATCACGCCACGCGCCTTGCGGCCGACGACGAGCTTCTGCATGTAGTGGACGTGCGTGGTGAACATGGTGCCGCGCTCGGAGAGCGCCACGACCGAGATCGCCCCCGGGAGGCCTGACGCGGTGAGGCTCGTCCCCTCGATCGGGTCGATGGCGACGTCGACCTCGGGCTCCAGCCCGTTGCCGATCTGCTCGCCGAAGTAGAGCATCGGCGCCTCGTCCTTCTCGCCCTCGCCGATCACGACCGTGCCGCGCATGTCGACCGAGGCCAGCGACTCCCGGATGGCCTCCACCGCCCGGCGGTCCGCGGCGTCCTTGTTGCCTCTGCCCTGGAGCGGCGCCGCCGCCAGCGCTCCGGCCTCCGTCACACGCAGGAGCTCGAGCGCCAGGTTGCGATTGATCTTGGGCTCTTCGATCATCGACTGAGAAAGCTAGCCGATGCCGCGGCGTCGGATGGGCAGTTTGTCAGCCTCGACCCACAGATCTTCCTTGCGCGCCAGCCGGCGGTCTCCTCCCCTGTCCACGTAGACGCAGGTTCGCTCGAGGACGGCCGTGACCCGCACTTTCTGGTCCCGCAGAAGCGCGTCGAAGCCGTCGATGAGGACCTCGTCCTCGTCGAGCTCGACCTCGCTGAGCGGACGCGATCCGCCCGGGCGGACCTTGGTCGACAGCTCCAGCGCGGGACGCGGGCCGGTCGGCGGGCTCGGCTTGATCGTCAGCCGGGACGAACCCGAGCCGGCCAGCCGGATGCCAGGTCGGGGGGCCGGCACCGCCGGCTTGGCTGGCAAAGGCTTCGGCGTGGGCAGCTCGGAGGACGGGGTGGGTTTCGCGGCGCGCTTCGGGACGGGCTCGTCGGCCGGTTTACGCCCTTTGGGTGGAGTTCGCTTGGCCGCCCTTTCGGCTGGGCGGGCTGCCGCCCGGGCGCGGGGCTCCTGGCCTCGAGCCCGGGACAGCTTTTTCTCAGGTCTTCTAGAAGAACTCACCCCAGAACTTTCTGACTTTACCGACTGCGTTCGGCGCGGCCCTCAACGTTACGACCGTCGACTGCGCCGGCACCTGCGCCATCCGCTCCGGCGGCGTGTCCGGGATGCCCTCGGGGTGGACGCGGATCACGCCGTAATGCACGCCGCCCTCCTGGACGACGAGCGCCCCGACGGTGGCGTCGCCTTCGAGGCGGCCGGTGGTCGTGATCTTCAGGCGGTTGCTGGCGATCACATTGCCCTTGACCACCCCGGACACCGTGATCCGGGCGCCCCGGATGTCCGCCTCCACGTGCGCTTCGGGACCGATCAGCAGATCGCCGTCACACTCGATCTGCCCGCTGAAGCTGCCCAGGACCTGCCCGGGCCCCTTCAGGCTGAGCTTGCCGGACAACGTGTCGTCGCGGGCCAGCACGGTGGCCTTCTGCTCGAGAACGATCGGGTCGCTTCCCCCATTCGTGCTGGCTGTGCCAGCCGTCTCCACTGCGGCGTCCGCCATCTGAATTCCTCCCTGGCCGCCACCCTTTCTCCCCAAAACGCGGGCGGCCCCCTCCATGCGGCAGCATAGCGGCTGCCGACCCGCCTGCTACATCTCTTGATGCGTCGACAAGTAGTCGATAAGCGCCTCCTTTTCGGGAGGGATCTCGCCGTCCAGGACCAGCTCTCCGAGCTTCTGCTTGATGCGTCCGACCTCCGGACCCGGGCCGATGCGGCGGACCCGCATGATCTCCTCACCGGAGATCAGGGCCGCCAGCCGCGAGGGGCTCTCCTGGCGGACGGCGTCCAGCCGCGCCTGCAGCTCGTCGAGCTTCTCGGGCTCCGGGTAGGCGGAGGCGGCGATGTCCGCGCGCGCGAGGGCCATCAGGCGGTCGATCAGGGGGCCCGCATCTCGCGCCAGCCGGCGCACGGCGCCGTCGGTCCATTCCGACTTGTAGAACACAGGCCGCAAATGCAGGCGGACCAGGCCGGTGACGACCTCGATCTCCTTCTGCGAGAAGCGGAGCCGCTCGAGGGTGAGCCGGGCGATCTCGGCCCCCACCTCCTCGTGACCCAGGAACGTGCCGTCTCCCTTCGCCGTCTGCGGCTTGCCGGCGTCGTGGAAGAGGGCCGCCACCCGCAGGAGAAGGTCGGGCGGCGTCGCCGCCACGGTGAGCACGGTGTGCCCGAAAACGTCGTGGGTGTGGTAGCCGCCCTGGGCGACGCCCTTGCAGGCCGCGATCTCGGGCAGGATGACATCGAGGAGCTCAGCATTGTCGAGAAGCTCGAGGGCCTGCTGGGGCCGCGGTGAGGCCAGCATCTTGCGCAGCTCATCGCTGATCCGCTCCACGGAGATGACCGGCGGCGCCAGCCGCGCCTTCAGATCACGCATCGCGGGCACGAGATCGGGCGCGAGCTCAAAGCCCAACTCGGCCGCGAACCGAATCGCCCGGAGCATGCGAAGGGGGTCATCGCTGAGCGTCTGCCGTGGATCGGACGGAGTGCGCAGCAACTTCGCCTCGAGGTCCTTCAGCCCGCCGAGACGGTCGACGACGTTGCCGTCCAGGTCCATGAGGAGCGTATTGACCGTGAAGTCGCGGCGGCGGAGGTCTTCATCAAGGCTCGCCCGCCGGACGTCGGGCTTGCGCGAGTCGGGCGCGTAGGACTCGGCGCGCGCGGTCACGAACTCGACCAGGTGGCCGGGAAGGGTCACCTGCGCGGTGCCGAAGCGCTCGAACGTGACGGGCGGCGGCGCCCCAGCCAGCTCGGCGAAGCGCCGTGCGAAGGCGCCTGAGTCGCCTTCGACGACCACGTCGGGGTTGGGGTGCGGCCGGCCGAGCAGCTTGTCCCTGACATATCCTCCGACCACCCACGCCTGGACGCCGAGGTCGCCGGCCGCGCGCTTCAGGAGCTCAAGGAGCTCCGGCTCCCCTACTGGTTCAGGCGCGCCCATTCCACGGCTCCCACCTGCCCGGCGCGATCACCCAGTCGGGCACGGCGCAGGTAGGGCCGGCGTGCGGGCTTGATGAAGGGTGACGAGCGAAGCGTTTCGAGCATGGTCGGTTGGACGAGCGCCCACGAGCGTGAGACGCCGCCGCCGATCACGAAGACCTCGGGATCGAGCGCGTTGGTCAGGTTGATCAGAGCGATTCCCATGTAACGCGCCGCCCGCTCCACGACCATCCGCGCGTCACTGTCACCGTGTGCGGCCTCGGCGAAGACCTGGGCCGCCGGATGGCCCGTGTCGCGGGCTAGCGCCTTGCCGCTGACGAAGGCCTCGAGGCAGCCGCGCTGGCCGCAGGTGTCGAGAGGGCCGTTGGGGTCGATGATCATGTGCCCGATCTCGCCCGCAGTGCCGTGCGCGCCGCGATGCAGCTTGCCGTCGAGGATGAGCCCGCCCCCGACGCCGGTCGACCATGTGATGTAGACCATGTTTCGCGTGCCGCGCCCCGCCCCGTGATGAAACTCGCCCAGCCCAGCCATGTCCGCGTCGTTGGCCAGCTGGACCTTAGCCCCTGTGGCGCGGCTCATCATCGCGGCGAGCGGGACGTTCTGCCACGGGAGGTTTGGCGGGTTGACGAGCAGGCCGCGCTTGACATCGATGGGGCCCGGCGCCGCGATCGTGATGCTGCGGACCTTCTCGCGGCCGCGATGGCGATCGATCTCGGCAGCCGACCATTCGACCATCGCCTGGGCGCTGGCAAGCAAGGCGGTCTTGGTCTTGATGCTGGCGACGAGCCGGCCGTCGGAGCGCGCCAACGCGACGCGCACCTGGGTTCCGCCGAGGTCGATTCCGGCCAGCATCGCGCGCTAAAGGGTAATCCGACACCAGCCTACCCTCCGGGCGGCGTCCCCACCCGGGCCGCTTCGCGGCCCGACCACCCCGGCAAGCGGGGAGGTGAAATGGTCAGGAGGCGAGGAGCTGCTGGCCGCGAAGGGCGGCAAGGATCGCGATCGGCGCCCGGGCGCGGTTGAACGTGTAGAAGTGCAGGCCGGGCACCCCCGCTTCGAGCAGCTCAGCGCACTGGGTGATGCAGTGCCGGACGCCGATGGCCCTGATCGCCTCGTCGTCGGACGCCTCGTCGATCTCGGCCTGCAGCGCAGGCGGCACGGTCGCCCCTGACATGGTGGTCATCACTTGCAGCGAGCGCCTGCTGGGCACGGGCATCAGGCCGGGCACGATCGGCACCGTGACGCCGGCTTCTCGCGCCCGCGTCACAAGGTCGAAGTAGAAGCGGTTGTCGAAGAAGAGCTGCGTGATCAAGAAGTCAGCGCCCGCCTCGACCTTCAACCTCATGTAGCGGAACTCGTGCTCGAGGTCGGGACTCTCCGGATGCTTCTCCGCGCTGCACGCGGCACCGACGCCAAACCTGTAGCCGCTGCGCCGCACGAGCGAGACGAGGTCAGACCCGTGCGTGAGCTGTGGGTCGGCCGGTTCGAACGGCTGTCCGGAGACCGGAGGATCGCCCCGCAGCGCGAGCACGTTCGCCACTCCCTCGCGTTCCATCCAGTTGAGGATCTGCCGCGTGCGGTCCGCGGTGTTCGCGCACGTGAGGTGAGCCATCGCTTCGATGTGGTAGTGACGCTTGATGCGGGTCACGAGCTCGAGCGTCTTCTCGCCGGTGCGAACCCGATACGTGACCGAGACCCAGTCCGGCGCGTGGCCGGCGAGGGTGGCCACGGTCCGCTCGAGGACGTCGACCTCGCTCTCGTCGCGGGGCGCCATGAACTCGAACGAGATCGTCGGCCGCTCGCGCCTGAGCATGTCCGCGATGCGCATGGTTCGCGAACTCTAACAAGCCGTACCTCTCCGAAGGAGAGCAGCGGCGCTTTGCCCGGCCGCAGGCCGGGTCGGCATACCTGCCGGGGCCCCCTACGGGGAGCGTGAGAGGAAACCGGCAGGTTTCCTCTCATGCTTTTACCTCAGTACGCGTGAGTCTCCGACGCGGCGCGTCACGCGCTGCGCGTCCAGGTATTCGAGCAGGGCGAGCACCGGCCTCCGGCTCGCGCCGATGCGGTCGCGCAGCTGAGCCACTGTGATCGATCCGTTCTGCGCGATCAGCTTCTTGACGATCTCGACCACCGACTCATAGGCATCCTTCACGAACGCGACGTCGTCGCTGACGCGGACGATGTCGCCCCGCTTAGACAGCGCGCGCACCAATTCCTCGCTCGCGCCGCTCTGACGCATCGCCTCAGACAGCGATGGAGGCGCGAAAGGACTGGCCCCCAGCAGCTTGATGAGCTCGGTCTGCGGTCCATTCGAGGCTATATCGACACGGTGACCTGGCGAAGCGAGCGACCCGTTCCGCTCGACCATCTTGCCGTCCTCGACAAGGCCCGCGATCACAGACGGAAATGAGGCGGGCGAGACACCGAGCCGGCTGCGCATCTCCTCGCGAGCCATTCCCGGTCGCAACGGATGAGCGCCGTGATAGGTCTCGAGCTCACGCGTGGCGCGTGACGCGATCGAGCTCCATGCCTCGTCGCTGAACAGCCACTCGCCGAGCCGCCGCGCATGCAGCCTTGCGATGTCTGCTTGCGGCGCGACAGTCGCCTTCAACAGCGCCGACACGGTCACGCCTCGTGGGTACTTGCGCAGCTCCTGCTCGAGGACGTCGCCCGCCGCGCGGCGCGCGAGCTGCTCGCCGACGGCCGAGTCGTGTCGTGCGTGCTTGCGCGGCGCGACGTCGACGAAGATCCCTCCCGCGACCGTCACCGCAGGGCTCGGCACCCTCAGCACGAAGCGGTCCTGCGCCGCGGCCGCGATCGGCCGCTCGAGGTAGAGCTGAACCCACCCGTCGGCGCCGGGAGCGATCTCGTCGCCGTCCAGCACAATCACCCGGCAGGCGACATCGCTGGTGCCCGTGTGCAGCATGAGCTCCGCGCCGTGTCGCACCGGAAGCGCGGCCGAGGCGAGAACACGCAGGGTCGCGTCGATTCGACGCACAGGGGCCATCGTGTTCGAGCGCGCAAGGACGTCGCCGCGCGCAATCTCGCTCTTCTCGACTCCGCTCAGGTTGGCCGCGACCCGGTTGCCGGGATCGACCGACTCGACCTTCTCGTTGTGGCGCTGCAGGCCTCGGATCCGCACCACCCGGCCCGACGGGATCACCTCCATCTCGTCGCCGACGCGGAGTGAGCCGTCCACCAAGGTTCCGGTGACGACGGTGCCGAAGCCGCTCATCGTGAACACGCGGTCGATCGGCAGCCGAGGCCGTCCCGTGTCAGGCCGGGACGTGGCGGCCTCGAGCAGGGCGTCCAGCGAGGCAATGAGCTGCGGCAGGCCGTCGCCCTTGACAGAGGAGACCGGAAGGATCTCGGCGCCTTCGAGCGTGGTGCCGGCGATCGCGCCGGTCACCTCCTCGACGACCGCCGCCAGCCAATCCGCGTCGACAAGGTCGGCCTTGGTCACGACCACGATCCCGCGCCGCACGTCGAGCAGGTCGACGACCTCCAGGTGCTCTCGCGTCTGGGGCATGACGCCCTCGTCGGCGGCCACCACGAGCAGCGCAGCGTCGAGGCCATGCGCCCCGGCCAGCATGTTGCGCATGAACCGGGCGTGCCCAGGTACGTCCACGATGCCGATCTCGCGTCCGCTGGGCAGGGTCATGTGCGCGAAGCCGAGGTCGATCGTCATCCCGCGCCGCTTCTCCTCCTCGAGGCGGTCCGGGTCGATGCCTGTCAGCGCGTTGACCAGGGTCGATTTGCCGTGATCGATGTGGCCCGCGGTGCCGACGACGAAGCTCATCTCGGGACCGACTTTGCGGCCGCCTCCACGGCGTCGATCAGCGTCTCGTCCTCGCCCTTGAGCACGGTCCGCGGGTCGAGGCAGCATTGGTCGTTCTCGATGCGCGCGATCACCGGCGGCGCGCCGCGGCGCAGCGCGGTGGCGATCCGGGAGGCGGGTCCGCTGATGGCGAGCAGGACGGTCGGGATCGCGTGCTCGGGCAGTGAGCCGCCGCCGACCTCTGAAGAACCATCGACCAACGCCGTCTTGACGCCGCGCTCGTCGAGCTTGACCGACCACATCGCGGCCCGGCGCCGGACGTCTTCGACCGGCGCGCGGAGCATTCGCTCCACCGGGATCTCGCCGGCGCGGCCGCTCAATCGCTGCCTCAGCGTCGCCTCGAGGGCGGCCAGCGTCAGCTTGTCGATCCGAAGCGCACGCGCCAACGGGTGTCGCGACATCTTCTGGATGGGGTCCGCGCGGCCGACCACAATGCCCGCCTGCGGGCCGCCGAGCAGCTTGTCGCCGGAGAAGGTGACCACATCGCAGTGGCGCACCGACTCGGCGACCGTTGGCTCGTCGGCGATGGGGTCCACGGCGCCGCTTCCGAGATCATCGATCAGAAGCAGGCCGTTCTTCGTCGCCACTTGCGCCATCTCGCCGAGCGCCGCCGTTTCGACAAATCCGGTGACGCGGAAGTTGGAGGTGTGCACCCGTAAGAGGGCCGCCGTCCGCGCGGTGATGGCCGACTCGTAGTCAGACACGCGCGTGCGGTTGGTGGTCCCGACCTCGACCATTCGCGCTCCCGAAAGGCGCATCACGTCCGGCATCCGGAACGACCCTCCGATCTCGACCAGCTGGCCGCGCGAGACGATGACCTCCTTGCCCTTGCACAGCGCGGTGAGCGCGAGGAGAACGGCGGCGGCGTTGTTGTTGACCGCAAGCGCCGCCTCGCACTCGAAGAGCGCGGTCAGGAAACCCGCCACCAGGCTCGCCCGCTCGCCTCGCTTCCCGGTTTCCAGGTCTAGCTCGACGTTGCTGTAGCCCGCGGCGACGCCGAGGGCCTCGATCGCGGCCGCAGAAAGCGGAGCGCGGCCCAGGTTCGTGTGCAGGATCACGCCGGTCGCGTTGATGACCTTGCGCAGCCGGGGCGCGACGGCGTTCTGGAGGCGGGCCGACACCGCCGCCAGGCGCGTCTCTCCGCCGTCAGCGCCTTCGCGCTCGGCGGCGATCTGCTCCCTTATCGCCGCCACCACGTGCGGCCGCCCGTACTCCCTGACGAGCTCCGCGTACGCCGGCTCGTTGACGAGCGTGCCTACAGCAGGCAGGGATACAGGCCGGTGAGCCCGGGGACTCGATACCCGTCGCATTCGCCTATTGAGATTAGGCTGGCGGGCTGGAAAAACGGCGTCATCACGACGTTGAGCAGGTTGAAGCCCTGGAAGAACTGGAAAACGAGGAGCACGACCACGCAACCGGCCCAGACCTCGCGCTTCCGCACGGCCACGTCGTAGAAGAAGCGAGGGTTGCGGTCGCGGAAGATCGCCTCGATCACGTTCCAGCCGTCCAGGCCAGGGATCGGCAGCAGCTGGAAGGCGAAGATCGAGAGGTTCAAGAACACGATCGCGTATAGGACGAGGCCGAGCAACCCGGCACCGATGTCGAAGGACACGGGCAGGCCGGCACGCGTCACCACCCGCAGCACAAAGCCCAGCGCCAGCGCCAGCAGCAGGTTGGCGGCGGGACCGCCCAGCTCGAAGATGACCTTCTGGCGCACGCTGTTGATGCGGTTGGGTTGGGTCGGAACCCGTCTTCCCCATCCGACCAGGGCGAGAAAGACCGCGAGCACCCCGAAGGGGTCGAGGAACCGCCGTGGGTCGAGATTGAAGTAGCCGAAGTAGCGCACCGAGCGGTCGCCCTGGAAGTAGGCCGCGGCCGCGTGACCCATCTCGTGGGCCGGGATCGCGATCAGCAGGGCCGGCACCAGCACCAGCAACCCGATGAGGAGATTGACGAGATTCACTCGATCGGGATTCTGCGGTCGCGCTTCGTCGCCCGCCGCCTGGTCCTGGTGCGGCGGACGCGCGTGGACGCCGGCGCCGGCCCCACGCGGTGCTCGTAGATGAGCATCAAGGCGGTGATCAGCTCACGCTGCGCATTGAGCAGGTGCACCTGAGCCGACGGCGGGACCATGTCCGAGAGCACGTTGCCGACGCGCGAGCCGAGCTCGTTGATGAGCTCGATGACTCGCTCTCCGTCGCGGGTCACTTTTTCGTGGCCTCGGGCCTGGCGGCGCGCGACGCGAAACGCACGCGAAGCTCCCCGTCCTCGATCGAAGCGCCCGCGGTGTCACGGCGTTCCAGGACGCGCGGCAGTGTGATCTCGCGGCGGTAGTTGCCGACGGTCACGTAGAGGTCGCCGTTGTGGCGGCTGAGGTCGACCGCCGACTTCTCGACGAACGGCACCTTGAGGATGAGGACATAGTCCGCCCCTTCCTTATCTATGCGCTGAGGGTTTGAAGTGGCGAAGCGGCGCGACGGATCGTCGTCGCCGTAGATGGCCTGAGCCATCCGCGCCAGCATCTTTTCACCGATGACCTCGCGGTCGAACAGCGGAACGTTGAAGATGGGGATGCCGGCGAACGACTGCTCCACCTCGCGCTGGTAGCGGTGGTGGATGCGCTGCCACTTCTGGAAGAGCTCGTCATGCAGCTCGCCCGGGAGCAGTCGGTTGACGACGACCGCGTCTGTCACGTAGCCGAACAGGCTCAGGTATGTGTAGGCGCGCTTCGCCTCCTTGACGACCATCTTCTCGAGGTTCAGGACGATGCGCACGGTCGTGGTTTCGGGGTCGGTCAAGACCTTGCGCATGCCCTCGAGGTCAAGCAGAAGGTCCTTCAGCGACGCGTATACCTCGTCCGACGGGAGCGGCATCTGCATCATCGGCTGGAGGACAGGCCGCGCGATGCGCATCGCGCGCCTCGACCACGGATAGATCTTGTCCAGCCACCATTTGGCGGCGTCGGGGAAGGTCAGCAGCTGCAGCGTCTCTCCCGTCGGCGCGCAGTCGACGATCAGCACGTCGTGCTCCGCGCGCTGCGCGTAGTGCTTGATCCACATGAGAGACGCGACCTCGTCCATGCCAGGCGGGTTGGCGACCTCGTC
>DASXSD010000266.1:0-10668 GCA_036506195.1 Candidatus Dormiibacterota bacterium | reverse complement strand
GTCCTCGCCGGCCTGCTCACGCTCGTCGTCGCGGTTGCGAGCTGGTCAGCGACGGGTTTCGGCAACCTCGACCCCGACGTCACCATGCGCGAGGTCATCCCGGCCGTAGTGCTGACGGCTCTTGGAACTCAGACCGTCTTCGCGTCCTTCTTCATGAGCATCCTCGGCATCGAGAGCGAAACCGGCAAGGTCTGACCGAAGCCAAGGATCGCGAGCCAGACCACATCCCAGATGAGCTGAGGGGCGGGCTGGCCCATCGTGAGCACCTGCATGGTGACGAAACCGACGGCGAGCCACACCTTGTGGGCCAGCGACGGCGCGCCGCGCAGCACGAGCCACCCCGCGAGGAGAAGGTTGCTGTAGTCCGGCTGGTGCAGGTGGAACGACACCATCAATGAGCCGAGCAGCCCGGTCGCGAAGACGACGTCAAGGTCGTCGCGCCGCCTCCACGCGACGAACACGCACGCGATGCCCGACACGGCCAGCACCGCATAGGTGAGGGCGCTGCCCATCCCAAAGAGATAGGCCACCGTGAAGAAGGAGTGGCCGGCGTCGGTCTGGATCCACTTCAGCGTCTGCCAGAAGTCGTTCAACCCCGATGGCCCCAGGCTCAAGGCGCTGACCGCGGCGATCACAGCGCCGCTCAACGCGTAGGCGACAAGAGGCCGCACGCGGCCCGCGGCGAGCAGGCAGACCGGGATCATGATCACCACCTGCGGCTTCAGCGTGGTCGCCAAGGCGAGGGCGATGCCCGCCCAGAGCATGCGTTTGCGACGCATCAGCCACCAGGCGGTGGCGATGAGCGCAAGCACGAACATCGTCGGCTGGCCGAAGTAGAACGCCTCCATCACGGGCCACAGCGCAAGGCCCGCGAGCAGCAGCGCGACCTTCGCGAGGCCGGTGAACGGAGCCGCCAGGTACCAGGCCCAGACCAGCGCGCCGAGGCTCAGCAGCGTCCAGATCAGGTACGCGACCGGTTCGGGGAACACGACCAGCGGCGTCCACAACCAGGCGAGGAGCGGCGGGTTGATGAACGTGCCGCCCGGATGGATGGTGTTCTGAGGCGCGGGGAAACCCGCTGAGAGCTGGCGGAGGATGTCGAGGTTGTAGACCTTCGACCACCCGTAGCGAAGACCTGCCTGCGCCGCCACGTAGTCGTAGCGGACGTCGTCGTGGATGGGGACCGTCACGTACTCCACCGTCCAGCGGCCGATGCTGTAGAGCGCTCCCCAGCCGGCGGCGACAGCGGCCGCGGCCAGGGCGAGCGGAGGTCGCCGCGTCATCGGCTCAGCCGCTGGCCGGCTTCTCGCCCACGTAGAGCGTCTGCTTGCCGAAGATCAGCCAGGCGGGCGGAAAGGCGAGGTAGGCGCGGACGAAGGCGGGGCTCTGGGGCAGCCGGCTCTTGGTCGTGTACGGCAGGAAGCGGGCGATGATCTGCTTCGTCTCGAAGCCGGCCATTCGTGCCGCCTCGGCCAGGCTCTTCTCGGTGAGCGCGGTCTGGTGGTCGATGAAGTCCCAGTAGGAGCCACCGACCAGGCGGATGTTGGGCTGCAGGATCAGGACGCGGCCGCCCGGCTTGAGCAGCGCGTAGGCGACCCGTAGCTGCTGGAGGACCGCCTCCGTCGACGGCAGGTGCTCGAGGTAGTTGCTGAAGAAGGCGAGATCGAAGTATTCGTTGGGCACGACATCGGCCAGGTCGAGCCCGCTGGCACGGACGAAGTGCACATCGTCCCCAAGCGCAGACTCGACCGGACGGATGTCGGTCGCCCACCGCTCGCGAGCCTTGATGTTGCGGATGAAGTAGCCGACGTCGCAGGCGATGTCGATGACCCGGGCTCCCGGCTTGACGTAGCGCTGAAAGAACTTGCCGAGCTCCCGCCAGATCGCGTCCTTGGCCGCGCGATCTTTGTCGTCGAACCGGAGGTCGTATACCTCCTTGAGGACGATCGGGGGCGGAACACTGGCTGTCTCGAGGCGTTTGGGCGGGGCGGACATCTCGGCGGCGTCAACCTTAACGCTGGGAATCGGCGATTCAGGCGGATAAACGAGAGGGCAAGCCCCCCTCCGGCCAGGGTGCCTTCGGCACCGTGGCCACCTCCCCCGGCGAGCGGGGGAGGGAACCTGAGCCTAATAGACCGGGGTTTCCAGTCCCACCGCTTCGAGCCACTTGCGGCAGGAGGTCAGGAAACGCGCCGCCTGCAGCCCGTCGAGCACGCGATGGTCGAAGGAGAAGCAGAGGTACATCATCGGCTTGATCCCGATCATGCCGTTGACCGCGACGGGGCGCTCGACGATCGCCTCCATGGTCAGGATGCCGGCCTGGCCGGGGTTGATCACCGAGTAGCTGAAAAGCGTGCCGAACGTACCCGAGTTGTTGACTGTGAACGTTGCGCCGGCCAGCTCGTCCGCCTTCAGCTGCTTGTTGCGGGCTCGGGTCGCCAGGTCGTTGACCGCACGCGCCAGGCCCGCGAGCGACAGGCTGTCCGCCTTGCGCACGACCGGCACCAGCAGCGTGTCCTCCATTCCCACCGAGATGCCGAGGTTGATGTCGCGGTGGAGGATGAGCTCGGTCTCGTTGAAGGTCGCGTTGACCTCACGGTGCTCGCGCAGGGACGAGACGGCCGCGGCCATCACGTACGGCAGGTAGGTCAGAGAGAAGCCCTCCTGCTTCTGGAAGGCGCCCTTGTTCGCGTTGCGGTTGGCGACCACGCCCGACATGTCGACCTCCTGCGTCTGCCAGGCATGGGGGATGGTCGCTTTCGCTCGCGTCATGTTCTCGGCGATCAGTCGGCGGACGCGGGTGAGCTGGACTACCTCGTCGCCTTCAGAGCGCTGAGCCGGGGCAGCGGCGGGTGCCGCTTGCGGAGACGGGGCGGCCTTGGCCTTGGCCGCGAACTCCTGGACGTCCTTCTTGGTGACGCGGCCGCCGAGGCCCGTGCCGGTCACCTGGGAGAGGTCGACCTTGAGGTCGGAGGCGGCCATCTGCACCCCGGGCGAATACCGGTGGGGCTCGGCCGTCACCTCCCCACTTGCTGGGGAGGTCGGGCCGCGCAGCGGCCCGGGTGGGGACTCGGCCTTTGTTTCAACCTTCGGCACGTCGGTTTTCGGCGCCGGCGCCGGTGCTTCCGGCGTCGCCGTCACCTTCCCGTCGCCGCCAATCTCCACCACCGCGATCTCCGTCCCCGCCTGGACTGTCTCGCCCTCTTTGGCGAGGATCTCGCGCAGAATCCCGGAGACAGGCGCCGGCACCTCGGCGTTGACCTTGTCGGTGTCGACCTCGAGCATGGGCTCGAACTCGATCACCTTATCGCCCGGCTTCACCAGCCACTTCGAGATCGTGCCCTCGTGCACCGACTCGCCCAGCTGCGGCATCACGACGCGCGTGGTCTTGCCGGCCATCAGTAAGCCGCGAGGTCCTTCAAGACTTTGGTGATCTTGTCCGGAGTCGGCATGAAGTACTCCTCCATGGGCACCGCGTATGGCATCGACGGTACGTCAAGGCCGCCGAATCGCTTCACCGGCGCGTCGAGCCAGCGCCACGCCTCGTCGGCGATGAGAGCCGCCACCTCGGAGCCGACAGAGACGCTGAAGTTGTCTTCGTAGAGGACGAGGCACTTCCCAGTCTTGCGCGCGGAGGCGATGATCGCGTCTTTGTCCAGTGGATAGACAGTGCGCAGGTCGACGATCTCCACGCTCACGCCGTCGGCCTCCAGGTTCTTGGCCGCCTCCATGGCGTAGTGAACCATCAGGCCGTAACAGAACACGGAGATGTCGCCGCCCTCGCGTGCCGTCCGGGCGACCTGGAGCGGGATCAGGTACTCGCCTTTCGGCACCGCCTCCTTGAACATGCGATAGAGGCGCTTGTGCTCGAAAAAGAGCACGGGGTCCGGGTCGCGGATCGCCGCGAGCAGCAATCCCTTGGCCTCGTAGGGGGTGGAAGGGATGACGATCTTCAGGCCCGGCGTCGCGAATCGGGCTTCGATCGACTGCGAGTGATAAAGCGCCCCGTGCGCGTGGCCGCCCATCGGCGCCCGCACGACCAGCGGCACCGACCAGTCGCCGTCGCTGCGATAGCGATACTTCGCGATCTCGTTGGTGATCGAGTTGAAGGCCATGTGCGCAAAGTCGGTGAACTGCATCTCGGCCACCGGACGCTTGCCGGCGATGGCCAGGCCGAGCGCCACGCCCGCGATGGATGATTCGGCCAGCGGCGTGTCGATCACCCTCGCCTCTCCAAATTTCGCGCGCAGTCCGTCCGTCACCAGGAAGACGCCGCCCTTGTTGCCAACGTCCTCGCCCATGACCATGACCCGGTCATCGCGCTCCATCTCCTCGGTCAGCGCCGAGCGCAGGGCGGCGACCATGTTCATCTCTTCCATCTCGACGCCGGCCGCGGGCTCGATCGCCCTCGGCGCCTCGATCGCGTAGACGTTGGTCAAGGCGTCTTCGGGCGCGGGGTCGGGGGCCTCCATGCCCTCCTTGGTCGCGGCGGTCACCTCGTCCTTGACGGATTGCTCGAACTCCGCGATCTGCTTGGCGTTCAGCACTCCCTCCTCGAGCAATGCCTTCTTGAACCGCTCGAGGCAGTCGCTCTGCGCGAGCAGGTCGATCTCTTCCTGCGTTCGATAGCGACGCTGGTCGTCCTCAGAGGAGTGCGCGCCGAGCCTGTCGACCAGGCATTCGATGAGCGTCGGCCCCTCGCCGGCGCGCGCCCGCGCGATCGCTTCCTTGGCCACGACGTAACACGTGACCGGGTCGCGACCGTCGACAGTGACGCCGGGGAATCCGTAGCCCGCCGCGCGCTGAGCCACGTAGTCGATCGCGTACTCCTTGCGAAATGGCGTCGAGATCGCAAACCCGTTGTTCTCGCAGACGAAGACCTCGGGCAGCTTGTAGATGGCGGCGAAGTTGAAGGCCTCGTGCGCGTCGCCCTCGGCGCCGGCGCCCTCGCCGTAGCAGGTGAGGAGCACCTTGTCGGTGGCGTCCATCTTCAGGGCGTACGCCACGCCCGCACCACGGACCATCTGCGTCGCCACCGGCGAGCCGCCGGAGGTGATGTTCAGCCGCGAGTCGGAGAAATGTCCCGGTGTCTGCTTGCCGCCGGACGCGGGGTCACTCGCCTTGGCGAGGACCGAGAGCATCAGGTCGAGCGGCGTCATGCCCATGCGCATGCAAAGCACCACGTCGCGGTAGTAGGGCGCCAGCCAGTCGTACTTCGGCTTGAGCGGCCAGCCGATGCCGATCTGGGCCGCCTCGTGACCGGCGCACGAGATGATGAAGGGCGCGCGGCCCTGCCGGTTCAGGACCTGGAATCGGTAGTCGATCTGCCGGCCGAGCAGGATGTAGTGGAACCACTCGGTGAGGATGTTCTCGTCGAGGTCGGTGTCGCGCCACGCGACCGTCTCCTGGAAATGCCACTCCGGGCTGAAAGAAGGTCCCTTGGTGGTGGTCGTCTGGGCCATCGCGCTTAAAAGTGGATGGCGCGGCCGTCGACGGCCAGCGCGGCCTCCATCACGGCCTCGCTCAACGTCGGATGCGGATGGATGTTGCGCCCGAGCTCCCAGGCGTCGCCCTGGAAGAGCTGGGTCAGGGCGGGCTCCGCGATCAGCTCGGTCGCGTTGGCGCCCACGATGTGGGTGCCGAGCATCTGACCTGTCTTGGCGTCGGCGACGATCTTCACGAAGCCACCTGTCTCGCCGTGGATCTGGGCGCGGCCGATGGCCGAGAACGGGAACTTGCCGACCTTCACCTCGTGACCGCCGTCACGCGCCTGCTTCTCGGTCAGGCCGACGGATGCGACCTGCGGATGCGAATAGGTGCAGCGGGTGACGAGGTTCTGCTCCATCGGCGCGACCCGCTCACCGGTGATGTCCTCGACCGCCGTCATGCCCTCGTGGGCGGCGGCGTGGGCGAGGAGATAGCCGCCAACGACGTCGCCGATCGCGTGCACGCCTTCCGCGGAGGTGCGCATCCACTCGTCGACCTTGATGAATCCGTTGGGGTGCGTCTGCACGCCGAGCTGCTCCAGGCCGAGGTCCTTGGAGACGGCCGCGCGACCGACCGCGACGAGCAGCTGCCTGGCCCAAATCTCGCCCTGGTCGGTCTCCACGCTCACCCCGTCGCGCGCCTTCTTCGCGCCCTGGACCTTGACCCCGAGCCGGCAGTCGATCGCGGCCTTCTTGAAAGCGGACAGCATCTCCTTGGAGACGTCCTCGTCCTCGAGCGGGACGAGGCGGTCGAGCGCCTCCAGCAGCGTGACCTTGACGCCGAGCTGGTTGTAGAAGGTCGCGAACTCGACCCCGACGGCGCCCGCGCCGATGATGCAGATCGACTCGGGCGCGCTCGTGGAGGTCACCGCGTGGTCGGACGAGATGATGTACTGGCCGTCGAGCTCCAGGCCGGGCAGCGTCTTGACGACCGAGCCCGTCGCGATGACGAGGTTCCTGGCCTTGACCTGCTTGCCGTTGACGTCGATCGTGTTCCGGTCTCGCAGCTTGCCCTTGCCGGCGACGACCTCGATCTTGTTCTTCTTCATCAAGTACTGGACGCCCTTGTAGAGTTGGCCGACGACGGCGTCCCGGCGCTCGGCGATGCGTGGGTAGTCGTAACCGACGATCTCCGCCTTGAGCCCGAACTCAGCCCCCCGTGTGGCGACGCGGTGGTAGAGCTCCGACGACTCGAGAAGGGCCTTGGTCGGGATGCAACCGATGTGGAGGCAGGTCCCGCCGAGCTTGCCCGACTCGACGAGGGCAACCTTGAGACCAAGCTGCGAGGCGCGGATGGCGGCCGGATAACCGCCCATCCCACCACCCAGGATCGCGACGTCGAAATCGAATTCGGGCACTGCGATAAATCTTAGGGAGGCTCAACACCCCGCCTTGCGCAGATTGGCGCGGGCGACCTCGAAATCGACCCGATCCGTCACCGGCATACCCGCCGCCGGATCGCCGTAGCGGTCGACGGCGCGGTAGTACGCGGGCGGCAGCACATCCGGCATCACCAGCAAATCGACGTTGCCGGTTTCATTGAGGCATGAGTCGTTGCGCGTGGCAGCGAGCGCCTGCAGGTCGGCCACCGCGCGCTGCATCTGCACCGTCTTGGCCAGGCCGAACTCGTAGAGCACGACCGCGTTGTTGAAGCAGGCGAGGAAGAGGCACGCGGTCAGCGCGGGTCGCCAGGTTCCCCGCCAGGCCACCGCGCGAGCGGCGTCGGTGAGCAGGATCAGCCACAGCACGGCGGCCACGTAGACGTAGCGCGAAGCGCCGGACTGCTGCACTCCGAGCTGGGCGCGGGTCAGGCCCGCAACAAGGTAGAAGGCCAGCAGGCCGGCCGCGACGGCGACCGTGAGTGCCTCAGGAGGGCGGGTTTTCCATCGCCAGGCCAGGGCCGCCATCGCGGCAGCGAGCAGCGGGAGCCCAATCCAGCCGCCCAGCCCGATCACGCCGCCGAGACCCTGGCTGAGCCCCCACGCGGCATAGAGCGGGTCGAGCAGCAGGTTGGCCGCGGTGGGCTGGGGATCGGGGTGCTGGGCGAAGCGTCCAAACAGCACGTACCACACCACCAGGGCCGCGCCGAGCGGGACCAGGGCCAGGAGGTCGCGGCGGCGACCCGGGGTCAGGGCGAGGTGGACGGCGACGGCGGTGGCGAACGGCACCCCGATGCCCGAAAACGACAGCGACGCCGCGAGCAGGGCGATCGCCGCCGCGAGGCGCGGGCCTGATGACTTCTGCACGAGCAGCAACGCCCCCAGTCCCAGGGCAACCGACGCAAGCCAGGCCATCTGCCAGGCCCAGAACAGGTCCTCCCAGCCCGCCCCCAGGACGAGCAAAAGGAGGGCGGCGGCAAGAGCCGGGAGGTCGCCGGAGCGCCGTCGCACGAGCTCGAACAGCAGGACGGCGTTGGCAAGGTGGGCGACGTACAGCAGCGCCATGTACGGCAGGTAGCTGCGGAGCCCGACGGTGTTGAGCAGGACGGCGTAGACGACGCGCAGCAGCATCGATGGGTGTTCGTTGTGCGGTTCGAAGTAGGTGGCCGGCGTCCAGTCGGGCGCCGTCAGGATGAAGGACCACTCGTCGAAGTAAAAGGTGAAGGTGCGTGTGACCCACAGGAGGAATGCGCACACCAGCAGCGCCGCGACGACCACGAGCCAGCGCACGTACGGCACGCGCACGTCGGCCGCGGTCACGCGGTCAGGCCGCGACCGTCGAGGTTTTGCGAGGCATCGCCAGGATGGCGAACCAGGCCGTCATCCCGACCAGGATCGGAAGCGGCGTCAGCGGCCAGGCGAACTCGCCGGCGAGGACGATGACCAGCAGCCACCACCGCTGCCACGCCGGCGAGCTCTCGCGCAAGAACAGCCATGCCGCCAGGACCAGGATCGTGAAGTCCTGCAGGTGCCAGTACGTCGCGCCCAGGGTGGTGGCGACGAGGCCGAGGGCGAAGATGCGAGCGTCGCTCGCGTGGCGATTTGCGTACCCGGCCACGGCTGCCGCCACGACCACGACTCCCTGCGCGATGTAGCTCAGCGCGCCGGGGCCGAGCAGGTAGGCCAGGGTGAAGTAGCGGTTGTTGGCGACCTGCTGCGCCTCGGTCAGCAAGGCTCGGTAGTCGGTCAGGCCCTGAACGCCGATCGCGGCAAGGGAGACGATCGCGAGCACCGCGGCGACCGCGGCCCAGGTGACTGCGATTCGCCAGCGACCTCCGAACAGCAGGACGACGGGCAGGAGCAGGGTCAGCTGAGGCTTGACCACGGATAGACCGAGCACGAGTCCCGCGAGGTAAGGCCGGTTCGACTTGGCGAGCCACCACGCCACGGCAACCACGAGCACGATGACGAGTGCCGGCTGGGCGAGGCTCAGACCGTAGAGCACGGGGTACCACGCCATGGCGGCTAGCAGCCAGATGCCGCGTCGCGGCCATGAACCGGGCGCCGCGATCCACCACGCCGCAACCAGCGCCGCGACCGAGATGGCCAGCCAGGCGAACACAGCCGCGGATGCTCCGAGGAGAGTGAGCGGCAGCAACAGCCAGGCGTACACGGGGGGAGAGATGAAGCGGGCGCCGTCGCCGAAGGGAGCGTGGGGCCGCAGCTGGGCGAACAGCTCCTGTTGGAGGGGCAGCGAGTAGATGTGGCTCCAGCCGTGCTCGAGGCCGATGCGAACGCCGATGTAGACCAGCGTCAGGTCGTTGTCGAGGACGTCGGCCCGGAGGGGTACGACAACCACCTGCCAGCCGGTGAACGCGATCGCCAGCAGGAGGAACCAGGTGAGTGCGGCGAGACCGAGGTTCTCCAGGGCGCGAGCGTCCCGCTCGCGAAAGAGGTTTAGCCCCGCTCGGCGAGTGGCACTGGCTTCCGCGGCTCCGGTCCGATGTATTCCGATTGCGGCCGGATTATGCGGTTGTGGGCGGCCTGTTCGAGCACGTGAGCGCTCCAGCCCGCGACCCGCGAGACCGCGAAGGTGGGCGTGAAGAACTCCTTGGGCAGCCCGATCGCCTGCAGGACCCCGGCCGAGTAGAACTCGACGTTTACCGACTGCGGCCGCTCCGGATGCTCCTCGTGCAGGATCTTCAATGCGACCTCTTCGACCTTCGAGGCCAGCTCGAAGAACTTCGGGTTCATCTGCCGGCACATCTCCTTGAGGATCCGGGCTCGCGGGTCGTAAACGCGGTAGACGCGGTGCCCGAAACCCATGAACCTGACGCCACGCTTGCGGGCGTCGCGCATCCAGGGTTCAGCGTTGTCGGCGGTGCCGATCTGCTCCAGCTGGTCGATGACGGCCGATGGCGCGCCGCCGTGAGCCGGTCCCTTCAGCGCTCCTATCGCGCCGACAAGGCTGGACGTGAGGTCCGACTCGGTGGAGGCGATCACCCGCGCTGTGAACGTCGAGGCGTTCATGCCGTGGTCGGCCAGCAGCACGAGGTAGGTGTTGAGAGCCCTGACTATCTTGGGGCTCGACTCCGTGCCGTTGAGCATGTAGAGGTAGTTGGCCGCGTGGCCCAGGTCCGAGCGCGGCTTGATGGTTTCGAGTCCCGCTCGCCGGCGGTGGAACACGGCCAGGATCGTCGGGAACGAGGCGGTGGCGTGGATCGCCAGCGGAACCGTCGGCTTTGACAATCGGTGCTCCACGCCCTGGATCGAGACCACGCTGCGGAGGACGTCCATCGGGTCGGTGTCGGGCGGCAGCGCCTCCAACGCCTTCGTCGCCGCCTCGGTCAGCGCGCGCGAACCGGCGAGCTCCAGGGCCAGCGCGTCGAGCTCGGCGCGACTTGGCAGGTGGCCGTTCCACAGGAGGAATGCGACCTCCTCGAACGACATCTCCTGGGCGAGGTCGGCGATGACGTAACCCTGGTAGATGAGACGGCCGTTCTCCCCGTCGACCATCGAGATGGCCGTCTGGGCGCCGATCACCCCCTCGAGCCCAGGGACGTACTTGCTGTTGTTGGTGCTCACCGCTTGGCGAGCTGGAGGGGCTTCTTCCCAGGCTCTGGGCCGATCCAGCGCGAGGCGGGCCGGATGATGCGGAGGTCGGACAGCGACTCCAGCACATGGGCGGTCCAGCCGGCCACCCGCGAGGTGGCGAACAGGCAGGTGAAGAGCTCTTTGGGGATGCCGGCACCGGTCAGCACGACCGAGGCCCAGAAGTCGACGTTGGTGGCGTTGGGGCGCTC
>DASXSD010000265.1:0-4313 GCA_036506195.1 Candidatus Dormiibacterota bacterium | reverse complement strand
GGGGCAGCTCGCCGCCAGCCGTCCGCCATCGCGGCAGCGGCTTGGGCGGCTGTGAGGGTCCCAGCGAACTTGTCCGGCGCGACCAGCACATGCACGAGCCACAGTGTCCCGCTAACGAGGTCCCTGGACGGATTGCCTGAGGACCGCTGGATGCATGGCAAGGCTGCAGGGAGCCCGGCGACGGCGGTGCCACGCTCCGCACGGCCCGTCTCCGTCGTACGGTGACCTCCATGGGGTTTCTTGATGCGTTGCTTGGACGGACGAAGCCGAAACAGGCCAATCTCGACCAGCTGTTCGGCATTCCTTCTGCCGCGGTGACGCTTCAGGTTGCCGCCGACTTTCTTCCGACAGGTGTCGGTTCGGTGTGTTTCAAAGCTGCCGAGGGCGGGGCGTTCGCTCGTACCGAAGCGGAGATCAAGGAGCTGCTCGAGGCCTCGTCGGCGACGGCAACATCCGAGCCCGCTGCCGCACCGATCGAAGTCTCCGAGGACTCATACGGGTACACCTGGCTGATCGTGCGGCGTCAACCCGACGACATCGCCGCGCTCGTGACGGACCTCCATGCGGTCAACGTGTCCTTGCAGGACGCCGGCTTCGGGCCGGCGCTGCTGTGCTCGCTCGTGACTTTCAAGGATCCGGAGAATCGTTCACTTGGTCTGGTCTACCTCTACAAGCGCGGCACCTTCTATCCGTTCGCGCCGTTGTCCGGCGAGAAACGTGACAATGCACTCGAGCTTCAGGTGCGCGGCCAGCTCGCCGACGATCTCCGGATCGAGCCCGATCTCTCCCGCTGGTTCCCGGTCTGGGGAGCACCTGGCCTCTAGGGCCGTCAGTCCTTGGCACCGACCCCCGGCAACGCGAGCATCCGATCCAGGGCCAGCCTCGCATAGCGCGCCGTCTCCTCGTCGACGACGATCCGGTTCACCACGATGCCCGCAGCGAGCGACTCGAGAGACCAGACAAGGTGCGGCAGGTCGATACGGTTCATCGTCGAGCAGAAGCAGACGGTCCGGTCAAGGAAGACGATCGTCTTGTCCGGGTGCTTGTTAGCGAGCCGCCTGACCAGGTTGAGCTCGGTCCCGACCGCCCACTTGGATCCAGCCTGGGCGGCGTCGAGCGTCTGGATGATGTACTCCGTCGAGCCCACAAAGTCGGCGTTGCCGACCACCTCCTGGCGGCATTCCGGATGGACGAGGACGTTGACGCCGGGGATCCGCTCACGCACATCGTGGACGGCGTCGAGGCTGAATCGGCCATGCACCGAGCAATGCCCACGCCAGAGGAACATCCTCGCCGACCGTAGCTGATCGGTGGTGAGACCGCCGCCCGCCTTGTGCGGGTCGTAGAGCACGCAGTCGTCGAGATCGAAGCCCATCTCCCTGACGGCGGTGTTCCGGCCGAGGTGTTGGTCGGGCACGAACAAGACCTTGTCGCCTTGCTCGTAGGCCCACTCGAGGGCACGCTTCGCGTTCGACGAGGTGCAGATCGTGCCGCCATGCTGCCCCGTGAATGACTTGATGTCCGCGGATGAGTTCATGTACGAGACCGGGATGGTGCCGTCGGCAACACCGGCGTCAGCAAGGACGTCCCACGCGTCCTCGACCTGGTCATAGCGCGCCATGTCCGCCATCGAGCAGCCTGCCGAGAGATCAGGCAAGATCACTTGCTGATAGTCGGCAGTAAGGATGTCCGCGGACTCGGCCATGAAGTGGACACCGCAGAAGACGATATACGGCGACTCCGGCCTGGCGGCGGCCTGCTGCGCCAGCTTGAAGGAGTCGCCCGTGACGTCGGCGAACTGGATCACTTCGTCGCGCTGGTAATGGTGACCGAGGACGAAAGCCTGATCGTCGAGCTTGGCCTTGGCCACGGCCGCCCGCTCGACGAGATCGGGATCGCTCGCGGCAGGAAGATCGCCGGGGCACTCAACGCCCCGCTCGGTCGCTGGATCGCTGCCCCGCCCGAGCAACAGCAGGGCAACAGCGCTTGGATCCGGCTCGGCGAACCCGCTCGCCGGCGTCTCCGCGGTGGTGGTCACGAGGTGAGCCTCCCTTTGGGTCCCCCAGGTACAGCGTCCCACGAGGCTCGGCTATGCCCACTCCGAGCTTGCTGTCAACCCCGCGAGGGAAGGCTTAGGCCGGGCCGCCGAGCTGCGCGGCGAGCTGGCCGAGCTGCTCGAGGCGGCGCTCCAATGGCGGGTGCGTTGCGAACAGCGAGGAGAGGCTGAAGCCGCGGGCGAAGGCCGGCACGAAGAAGAAAGCGTTGAAGGCTTCAGCCTGCCGCAGATCCCTGGTCGGGATGCGTCCCATCTCTCCGGTGACCTTGACCAGCGCCGAGGCGAGCGCGGACGGTCGTCCGGTCACGATGGCACCAGCCCGGTCTGCGGCGAGCTCGCGATAGCGGGACAGCGTGCGGATCAACAGGAAGCTCAGCGCGTAGACGATCGCACTTGCCACGACCACTGCGAGGAAGACCACCGCCGCATTGTTGTCTCGGCCACGACCGCCCATCCGCACGTACAACGCCATTCGTGTGATCACCCCGGCGAGCACGCCGAGAAACGAGGCGATCGTCATGACCGCTACGTCACGGTGGGCGACATGGGCGAGCTCGTGTGAGAGGACGCCCTCCAGCTCCTCCGGCTCGAGCCGCCGCAGCAGCCCGGTCGTCACGCAGAGGACTGCCCGCTTGGGAGTGCGACCGGTCGCGAACGCGTTGGGCATGTCCGCCTCGGCGATTGCCACCTGCGGCTTCGGTGCGTCCGTGAGAGCGCAGAGCCGGTCGACTACAGCATGGAGCTCCGGCGCCTCCGCCGGGCTGACGATCCGGCCGTGCATGGAGTACAGCGCGATCTTGTCAGAGTAGAAGTACTGGAAGAGGAATCCGCCGACGGCGACGACCAGCACGATGGCCCAGTTGACGCCGATGCCGATGAGCACGCCGACGAACACCACGTAGAGGAGACCGAGCAGGAACATCGTCAGCACCATGCGCCGGACGAGCCCACCGTCAGCCTTCATGCGTACTACTGCCACGACATTTCCTAACGCACCGCGGGGCCAGTTCGTGCCTCATGACGGCGCAGGTCGATGAACCCCTCGGAGCATGCCCGCGACAGGAGGACCAACCCTTGCGACGAGACGATCACGATCGCCGAAGGGGCGGGCGACATGTGCGCCTTACGCCGCGCAACCGCCGTTCGAGCACGCACCGGCACGCCGCGATGCGACTCATCCGAGCCAACGCTTCCGATCGATTCAGCCCGGAACCAAGCCCTCGCCGCCGAGCATCTCGCGTACGTCGTCGACGTGGGCGTCAGAGTCGGGCAGGACGAAGTCGCTGGGCTGCAACGAGTCGACGGGCAGCGGCTTGCCGGCCTCACGCACCTTGGCGAGCAGGGAGGAGAGTGCGGCCCTGAACGCCCCGTCATCGCCGGCGTCGATCGAGCGGGTCAGCTCGTCGTCAAGGGTGTTGAGCTCGGCGACGGCTTCGTCGTCCAGCTCGTACTGGCCTTCGGAGAGGATTCGGACGATCACTTGCCCTCCCCCTCCAGCTCTTTGCGTGGCTCGGCCGCACCCAGCTCCTGCTTCATCTTCGCCAGCTGAAGGTCGACGTCGCTCTGGCTGGACATCCGCTCCAGCTCGGCGGTGATGTCGTCCTTGCCGAGACCGGATGGGTCCTCGAGAGCCCCAGAGGCGATGAGCTCATCAATCGCGCCCGCTCTGGCTTGCATCTGCGCGGTCTTGTCCTCGGCACGCTGGATCGCGAGACCAACATCGCTCATCTCCTCCGAGACACCGGAGAATGCCTCGTTGATCTTGGTCTGCGCCTCGGCCGCGGTGTAGGTGGCCTTGAGGGTCTCCTTCCTGGTACGGAAGGCGTCGACCTTGGCCTGGAGCCGCTGTGAGGCAAGGGTGAGGCGCTCCTCCTCGGCCTGCAGATTGGCGTGCTGCGTTTGAAGATCGCTGATCTGCTGTTCCAACCCCGACCGCCGAGTCAACGCCTCTCTTGCCAGGTCCTCGCGACCAGCCGCGAGCGCCTGACGCCCCTGGCCTTCCAGCTTGTCGCCCTGCTGGGTGAGCTGGGTGATCTGCAACTCGATGCGCTTACGTGAGGTGGCGACATCGGCGACACCTCGCCGGACGTTTTGCAGCAGCTCGAGCTGACGTTGGTAGGAGTAATCGAGAGTCTCGCGCGGGTCTTCCATCCGATCGATCGCCTTGTTCGCCTTGGATCGGAAGATCAGCGCCATCCGCTTCATCAAGCTCATCGCCGGCGTACGCCCCTTCTCAAGCAGGCTTCATGAGTGATGT
>DASXSD010000264.1:0-4314 GCA_036506195.1 Candidatus Dormiibacterota bacterium | reverse complement strand
GGCTAGAGGCGCCCTCCCGACACCAGCTTCAAGACCGCCAGCAACGCCGCGGCTCCGATGAAGGCGACCACGATGCTTCCGAAAAAGCCGACGGTTCCAGTCATGCCGAACAGCGAGCTGAGCAGGAAGCCGCCGATGATGGCGCCCGCCACGCCGACCACGATGTCGGCGATGCAGCCGAAGCCGCGACCCGCCACCACTCGGGCCGCGATGGCGCCGGCGATCAGGCCGACGATGATCCAAGCCAGCCAGGACCCTGGGTCGAGGTTCAGGGACGTCGCGAGCCGGACTCCCTCGATCACTTGCGCACCCACTCCGCAATTGTGGAGAAAACCTCGTCGCTGTCGAGGTCGTTGAAGGGTTCGTGGTAGCGGCCGGGCAGGAGAGCCAGCTCGCTCTTGGTGATCGATTTCCTGTGCAACGCCTGGCTCCCGGCGGGATCGATCAGCCGGTCGTCGGTTCCAGCCAGGATGAGGAAGGGGATCCCGATCTCGCCGCCATGAACCAGGTTGTCGGCCGCTGCCTGCCTCCACTCGGCGTAGAGCCGGGCTGAGATCTTGCGGTGAACCAGAGGGTCGTTGCGGTAGGCATCGACGACCTCGGAGACGCGCGACACGGTGCGCGGATCAACCTCATTGTCCATGGCCAGCCCGGGAAGGACCTTCGAGACGACCCCGGCCGCCGTTCTCTTCCACGCAGGCACGGAGGCCTTGAGCTTGAGGGCCGGGCTCGAGAGCACGAAGCGCCGGGTGCGCACCAGCTTGTTGGAGCGGACGGCACTGAGCAGGACCACACCGCCGAACGAGTGGCCGAGTGGAATCACCTCGCCGGACACCTGGCCCTCGACGTGGCGTACGAAGGCGGCGGTGTCGTCGACCCACTGCGACCACGATTTGACATGCCCTCGCTTGCCGGCGCTGTTGCCGTGGCCGCGCAGGTCGACCGCGTAGGTCGCCATTTGATGTTTCGCCATGCCCTGCGCGAATCGCTCGTAGCGGCCGCTGTACTCGCCCAATCCGTGGATCACGGCGAACGTGACGGTTGCCTTAGAGTCCCGCCAGGCGCGAAAGGCGAGGCTCGTGCCGTCGGCCGACGTGATGAAACCTTCGGTGGCTAGAGCGCGCTCAAGCGCCAAGGTGCCCGAAGCCTCGCAAGATCTTGAGCGCCTCTTGCTCCGCCTCGAGCAAGGTCGGCGCGTAAGCGCGCATGCCGCACAACGCGTAGGCCCATTCCGGGCTCGGCGGACTCATCGAGTGCAGGCGGAAGGTAGGCGGATAGAAGAAGATCCGCTCTCCCTCGACCTTCTTGATCACGGGGCGCTTGGCCAGCACGTCTTCGAGCGTTTGGCCGCTCGGCAGGCGCCCGGACTCGAAGTCCAGGTGCCTTAGCTTGGCAAGCGGATGGTCTTCATCGCGAATCGCCGTCCGGATCCCGTGCTCGGCGCTGAGATCGCGCATGAAGATCGTCATGATCAGGGCATCGGTCTCGTCGCCGGCCAACTTCAAGAATCCCGCCGCGCTGAGCCTGCTGCCTTCCTCGTTCTTCAGATGCCGGAAGAACTCCATGTCGAACAGGCCACGCGACTGCGAGCTCGCGACCCACGGCCGGCCGCTGCGCCAGGTTCGCGCGTTTGCGAGCAGGTCGAACTCTTCGTGGATGCGTTCGACCTGGTGCTCCGGCAGCCCGTACAGGCGGTAATGGAGGACCCGGGCCATCGGGACGTAAGCCTACGCGTCGCGGCGGCGGTCGCGCCGCAGTTCGCGCTGAGCGCATGAGCTCCTCCTGCCAGGGCGGCGCCTGGACATGGATCTCTACGCGATCGGCGCCGGCGGCGAGGAGAAAGCCGCCCCGATGGGCGATCTCCAGTGAGCCGCGCTGCTGCGGGCTGAGCTGAAAGACTTCCTGCAGCTTCCTCGCCTCGCCTGGCCGCTGCCCGCCAAAAAAAGCCAGCGCCGGGTTCGTTGCCACCACCGAGCCATGGTCCGACGTCAGCAGGTCGCCGGGGTTCTGCGTGGCGAAGACGAGCGAGCCGTCGTATTTGCGGATGCGGCGGGCCAGGCCGACCACGAAGCGGCGGATGGTCGGGTCTTCGAACAGCAATCCCAACTCATCGATGATCAGCATCCGGCGGCGGTCCTTGCGCTTGATCCGGGCCCACAGCGCCTCAGCAAGGAGGAAGTGGACCGGCGCGATCATCTCGTCACGCAGCTCGCGCATGCCGAAAGCGACGATGGGCGCCTCGAGGTCGACGTTGGTTGGGGCGCTGAACATGGCGCCGAGACTTCCGTGGACCCAGCGGTGGAGGATGACCGCGACGCGAGACTGAGGAGGGAGGCGGCCGGCGACGTCGCGGAGCACCGGTTCCTCGACCTCGGCGAAGGCCTGTCGCACGGCGGCTTCGACGACAGCGCGCTCGGATTCGTCCAGGCCGCCGCAGAGACATGCGCAAAGGTCGACGGCGTCGGCCGCCGCGGGCCCAAGCCATCTCTCGTCGCGCCGATCCGATTGCCGCAGATCGAAGACGTTGAAGGCGTGGCCGGATCCGAGCGCGAGCTGGATGTCGACCCCGCCGAGGTCCCTCGCAAGCCCGCCGTATTCGTGCTCGGGATCGATGATGAAGACCTGCACATCGCGGCCTAGGGCGCCCATGGCCAGGGTCGAGAGCAGGTAGGTCTTTCCCGCACCCGAATGCCCGAAGACGGCGATGTTGGCGTTCGCGTAACGGCGCTGGTCGAACGGATCGACTAGGACCGGGGCGCCCGTGGCGCGATTCGTGCCGATGAACAGGCCGCCGGCCTGCTGCAGGTCGGGATGCGACCAGGGGAAGAAGGTCGTCAGCGTTGTCGAGTCCAGCACTCGCTTGCGCTGCAGGCGGTCGGGACCGCCTGGCCGGGTGGCCAGGAATCCATCCAGCTGCCGAAAGGTGCAGGGCCGCAGCTCGCAAAGCACGGCGCGGGCGGCCGACTCGATGCGACGCGAGCCCAGCTCGAGGTCGGCTGCGGTGGCCGAGGTCAGAGTCAGGTAGAGCGAAACGTGGAAGGCCTTGTCCTGGCTCGAGGCCAGCCGCCGTTGCAGGTCTTCGGCGTTGGGAAGCCCGCCCGCCAGGGACGGGTCTGACGTGCCGGAACCGGCGTCGAGGAGCCGGTTGGCCCGCATGCTCACGAGCTGCCGCTGCAGGTAGTTAACGATCCAGGCCGCGGGCAGCGGCATGGCGTGCCAGGCGAGGTTGATCTCAAGGCCGGGCGTGAGAAGCGTGAAGAGCCAGCCTGGTTCGATCTCCGTGCCCGGAAGGCGGTCCACGTACCAGGTGCGGCTGAAGCCGCGTACGTGCTGGTAGCGGGACGCCAGCTCGCGGCCGAACGCAAAGCAGGCCGGCGGCGGGCTGACTTTGTATCCGATCCCCATTTCAGTCAGGGCCGCGCCGACTCGAGAAGCGTGCTTGTCGGCGATGACGAGATGCGTCGTCAGCGAGTGGGCAGTCGGAGATCCATTGACCGCAGCGACGAACTCCATGTCCGCGCCGCGCATGTCCTCGAAGCTGTCAGGCGTGCAGCGCGGTCCGGCCTCAACTTCCTCATCGCAGCCGGGCACGACATCGATCACAACCTGCAGCGATGAGTCGAGGCCGTCGAGAAGCCGGCGGAACGCGTTCAACCAGCGCCGGCGATCGTCCTCGGCCGCCCCGGCGAAACCGATGGGGCTCGTGTCGATGACGGCAAGACCTGAGTCGTTGTGGGCGACCGCGGTCGCCTCGCGGTGGACGATGCGAATCACGGGATTCGTGTCCAGCGGATGAAGCGAGGAGGAGTCCATCGAAGTCGGTAAGTCGCAGCGAAGTAGGTGACGAGGTCGATGAGCCAGCCGTCCACCGGCCTTCCGCGCCAGTGACCCCAGGCGGCGATCGCGGCCAGGATCGCGATCGCCACCGCACATGCGGCGCGGACGGATGCCGGGGCCCAATGCGTCGACCACGTCGAAAACGCGGCGAGCAGTCCGACCACGAGATAGACGAGCCGAGTCGGGGTCAGTCCGTAAAGGAGCTTGTCCTCGAGATCGACATCGAGCGGGACGCGCGCGGACACGGCTTCGAGGATATGAATGGAAGTCGCTCGGGGGAACCCTGCCTGTTAATCACCGAAGATCCTTAGAATCGACTGGCGATCCCTCTTAACGCGCTCGCGTAGCTCAACTGGCAGAGCAGGGGACTCTTAATCCCAAGGTTCAGGGTTCGACTCCCTGCGCGAGCACCACTAGAAAATTTGCTGATTCGGTTGATGCTTGACAAAGCGTCCCGGGTGACGCATGTCAGTGTCT
>DASXSD010000263.1:0-2979 GCA_036506195.1 Candidatus Dormiibacterota bacterium | reverse complement strand
AGGCGGCGCTCAAGTCAAAGGAAGAGGCGCAGAAGTACTTCGACCGCAAGATCGTCACCGAGATCATCCCGGCCACCGACTTCTGGCGCGCCGAGGACTATCACCAGCGCTACTTCGACAAGCACCCAGGGCACTACTCCTGTCACTTCATCCGCGGCTGGGTGCCGGCCGAGACGGAGGCGACCAAGCAGGCGTAAGACCGGCGTAAGCGGCGCACGCGCCGATATCCTTACGCCCATTGCGCTGCGACCACTGCAGCAACGATGTGCCGGACGGCGTGTTCTGCACTCGTTGCGGTGCCCACCAGGAGACCACGGGCGAGCTGGGGGGCGCGAAGTCGAGGGAGCATCACTACGCCGCGCATCCGCACGAGCACGTCGCCCAGCCGTCCTTCTTCACGACCCTGTTTCCGCACCTCGGCCAGCAGAAGATCCATGAGTTTCGCTGGGCGTTCGCCGTGGGCCTGGCGGGGATCGCGGTCCTCTACATCTCGGGCCTGATCACCGCGGCAATCCTCGTCGCCACGTTTCTCGTCCCGGTCCTCTACCTGATCTACCTCTACGAGGCGCAGGTCTATCGAGACGAGCCGGCGATCGTCCTCGGCTTCACGATCGGCGGTGGGGCGGTGGTCGGCTTGATCGTCACCCTGGTCGAGCGCGCCGTCTTCAACCCCTACCCGGGCATCGGCAACCCGCTGCAGGGCGGCGTCGTCAGCGTCGGCACCCTGCTTTTCCTCGGCCTGCTCGTCCCGGTGGTGCAGGAGGTCCTCAAGCCGCTGCCGGCGATCTTCATGACGAACCGCGCCGCGTTCCCGGAGACGGTCGACGGTCTGGTGTTCGGCGTCGCGGCCGGGCTCGGCTTCAGCGTCGCCGAGTCGCTGGTCGCGTTCTCGAGCGCGCTCACCAACCTGCCCCCGCACCTGGCTCCAGGCAACTGGATCTTCGACCTGACCACGCTCGCAGTGTTTCAGCCACTGGTCCAGGGGAGCGCGACGGGCATGATCGTGGCGACCATCTGGCGGTACCGGCGCGGCCGGCTGGCCGGGCGTGAGATCGGCGGCGTCGCGATGGCGGTCCTCGCGCATGTCGCGTTCTCCCTGGGCACGCTGCTGCTCAAGGAGGCAGCGGTCAGCCCTCTGCTGATCCTGGTGTTCCAGGCGGTCGTCGTCGGCGCCCTGCTCATCTACATCCGCTACCTCCTGCACCACGCGCTCCTCGAAGAGGCGGCGCACATGGGCTTCGCGGAAACGGTCTGCCCGAACTGCCACATGCACATCGTCGCGTCGGGTTTCTGCCCCAACTGCGGCGTTGCGCTGACCGCCGCGCCAGGCGCGATCAAGCGCCGGCGCAAGCCGGTCGCGGGCGCGAAGTCGGGGTCCGCCTAAAGATGGCGATGACCTGCGCACGGTGCGGCGCCCAGAACCCGGATGGCAACCTCTACTGCCAGGTGTGCGGAACGCCGCTCACGGCTCCCGCGAGAGTCGCCGCTGCGCCGCCACCTGCTGTTCCACCTGGTCCACCGCCAGGCGCCATCCAGGGACCGCCACCCAACATCGCGCCACCGATGCCCAGCCCTGGGGGTTACCAGAGCCCTTACTACGCGCCGAGCGGCCCCACGGCGCCGGTCCACCGGACGCCGTGGATGCTCATCATCGCGGCTGTCGTCGGGCTGATCGTGCTGATGGCCGGGTGTGGAACGGCGCTCGCCATCCTTGGAAGCCGCGGCAACAACTCGTCCGGGACGACGCTCACGGACCTACCCAGTCCGAGCCCCGCGACCACGCCGAGCCCGGTCGCGTCGCCGATTCCCAGCCCATCCACCAACGCATCGGGTGTGGCGACCGAATCGAATGACGGAGTGACCATGACCGTGCCCGCCGGCTGGTCGGTCGCGAGCAAGGACAGCGAGGCCATCGCGCTCATCGATGCGAACGGCGCGGGGTCGGTGACCGCGGCCAGCGGAGCATCCAGCCCCGCCCAGACCGCGGCTGACAACAAGAACACGATCGACGCTTACTTCAAGTCGAATTACCCGGACACCAGGCTCTGCCCGGGATCGTCAGTGGTCAGCAGCACCTTCAACGGCGCGCGCGGGTTCTCGTGGTCGCTGTGCTTCACGCTGACCTCAGGCGGTCACTCGATCCCGGCGGCGGCCTCGCTCTTCGCCGGGGCGAACGCCAGCGGCAGCGTCTACTACGTCGTCATGGTGATCACGCGACAGGACAACCTCAAGGCCTACGTGACCGCGGCCAAGCCCGTGCTCTCGGGCATCAAGTGGAAGTTGACGTGAGAGGTGGGTGTAGGGGCCGCTAGGGGTACGGCCCCTACGTCTTGGGGAAGGCCCGAGGTGGCTTCGGGCGCCAAGGCAAAAGATGAGGCCGCAGCCTGAGACGCGGCTGGGACCATCCTTGGAGTTCGCTCAGTGCGCGAGCGGCAGCTCCACGTCGAAGGTCGCCCCGCCGCCGTTGGTCTCCTTGACCTGGATCCGTCCGCCGTGGGCGACGACGACCGCGTTCACGATCGACAGCCCAAGTCCAGCCCCGCCGCTGTCCCGGCTTCGACTCGAGTCGGCGCGGTAGAACGGTTCGAAGATGCGGTCGCGGTCCTCGGCCCGCAGCCCCGACCCGTGGTCCGCGACCGAGAGATGCGCGGTCCCGTTGACGGTGGTGACGGCGATCTCGACCGGGGTCGCTGGCGGGGTGTGCACGAGGGCGTTGCGGACCAGGTTGCTGACCACCTGCCGGAGCCGGGTGTCGTCGCCGGCGACGATGACCGTGTCCGGCGCGTCGAGCGTGATCTCGCGCTGCGGAGCCACCGCGCGGGCGTCGGCGGCGGCGTCGCGCGCGATGACCTGCAGGTCGACCGGCCGGGCCTCCAGCGGCCTGCCCTGGTCGAGTCGGGCGATGAGCAGCATGTCGTCGACGAGCGCCGACATGCGAACCGACTCCTCCTCGATGCGCCGCCGCGCAAGGTCCGCGTC
>DASXSD010000262.1:0-22625 GCA_036506195.1 Candidatus Dormiibacterota bacterium | reverse complement strand
GGCCCGCCGGACCACCTCCTCCCAGGTCCGGCCGTGCGTGTTCTCGATGAGGCGGGCCATGACCTCGGTGTCAAGCGCGGTCTCGAACGCGATGCCGCGCTCGGCGAGCTGGGTGCGCAGCGAGTCGGCGTTCAGGAGGTTTCCGTTGTGAGCGATCGCGCCCGGTCCGAGCATCGGGTGGTGGAACGGGACCGGGTGGGCGTTCTCGGCGCGGCTCGATCCGGTCGTCGAGTAGCGCGTGTGACCCAGCGCGATCATCGAGCCTTCGCCGAGGTCTTTGATCTGAGCGGGAGAGAAGACCTGCGCGACCAGGCCCATGTCACGGCGGATGCGCACCGTCGAGCCGTCGGAGACAGCGATCCCTGCCGACTCCTGGCCCCGATGCTGAAGCGCGAACAGCCCGAAGTAGGTGAGATTGGCGACGTCGACCCCGTGCTTGGCGCAGATCCCGAAGACGCCACACATGGCTAGGTGACCATGACCTCCCATGCGTCACGCAGTTCTGCGAGCGACAGCTTCATCTGGCCTTCGAACTCGATTAAGTCGCCACCCGCGAGACCCAGCAGCGACAGCTCCACGTTATGGCGACGGGCGAGCGACTGCATCTCGGGCATGGCTCGCGACGCCACGCTCACGATGTAGCGGCTCGGCGACTCGCCAAAGAACGCGGCGTCCAGGCGCAGCGGAGGTTCGGGCCGCAGCGCCGGGCATCGCACGCCGATGCCGCCGAGCAGGCAGCACTCCGCCAGCGCGACGAGCATCCCGCCCTCGGCGCAGTCGTGCGCCGAGTGGAGGTATCCGCTCTGCGCGGCGGACGTGATCACCCGGTTCACGGCTTTCTCGCGCGTGAGGTCGAGCGACGGCGGACGGCCGGCGACATGACCGTGCACGACCTTCAGGTACTCGCTGCCACCGAGGTCGTTGTGGCTCGATCCGATCAGGAGCACAAAGTCGCCCTCCGCGCGAAGCCCAGCGCCGAGCCGCCTGGCGTAGTCGTCGATCACTCCGACCATGCCGACGACCGGGGTCGGGTAGATCGGCGAGTCGCCGCTGGAATCGTTGTAGAGGCTGACATTGCCGCTGACCACCGGCAGCTCGAGAGTGCGGCACGCGTAGGCGAGGCCGGCCACGGCCTCCTCGAGCTCCCAGTAGACCTCCGGCCTGTCGGGGTTCGCGAAGTTGAGGCAATCGGTGACAGCGAGCGGCCGGGCGCCGGTGGCGATGATGTTGCGCGCCGCCTCCGCGACCGCGAGCTGCGCTCCGAGGTGCGGGTCGAGGTGGCAGTAGCGCGCGTTGCAATCCGTGGTCACGGCGAGGCCGAGGCGGGTGCCCTTGACGCGAAGCATCGCGGCGTCGCCCCCGGGAGGGATCACCGTCGAGTCGCCGACCATGTGGTCGTAGCGCCGGAACACACCCCGCTTGCTGCTCAGGTTCGGACTCGCCATCAGCTGCAGGAGCGTGGCGCCTGGGTCGGCCAGGGGCGGAAGCTCTTCGACCTCCAATCCGTACGGGGGCTCGGGCGCGAATCCGACCAGGCGTCGCATGGGCGCGCCCTCGGTGAGGAGACGAACAGGCACGCGCGCCACCTCGTCGTCGCCGTCGAGCACGGTGAGGTGCCCATCGTCCGTGACCTCGCCGATCACGGCCGAGGTCAGGTCCCAGGCCTCGAAGATGCTCTCGACCTCGCGCTCGCGTCCACGCCGGACGACGACCAGCATCCTCTCCTGGGATTCGGAGAGCATCACGTCGTACGATGTCATGCCGCGCTCGCGCCGCGGCACCAACGCGACGTCGATCCGCGAGCCCGCTCCCTGCACCCTGCCCGCGCACTCGGCCACCGCCGAGGTCAGACCGGCGGCCCCAAGGTCCTGGATCGCGACCACGGCGTCGGTGTGCGCGAGGTCCATGCATGCCTCGAGCAGGCACTTCTCCAGGAACGGGTTGCCGACCTGCACGGCTGGTCTTCGCTCCGAGCTGTTCTCGTCCAGCTCGAGGGAGGCGAACGACGCCCCGTGGATGCCGTCCCGACCGGTGTCGGCGCCCACGAGCAGCAGGCTGTTACCGGTGCCCTCGGCCCGCGCGCGCATCAGCTGGTCCTTGCGGACGAGGCCGACGCACATCGCGTTGACGAGCGGGTTGTTTGCGTAGCAGTCCTCGAAATAGACCTCTCCGCCGACGGTCGGGATGCCGATGCAGTTCCCGTAGCCGCCGATTCCCGCGACCACGCCATCGAAGTGGTGGCTGGAATCGGGCAGGGGACCGAAGCGCAGCGAATCGAGGAGCGCCACCGGCCGGGCGCCCATCGCGATGACGTCGCGGATGATGCCGCCGACGCCGGTGGCCGCGCCCTGGTAGGGCTCGATCGCGGACGGATGGTTGTGCGACTCGATCTTGAAGACCGCGGCCCAGCCCTCGCCGATGTCGACCGCGCCCGCGTTCTCACCAGGGCCCTGCAGGACGCCGGGGCCGGTCGAGGGAAGGCGGCGCAGCAGCGCCTTCGAGCTCTTGTAGGAACAGTGCTCCGACCAGAGCACGCCGAGCATGCCGAGCTCGACCTCGTTCGGGGCTCGTTTCAGCTGCTCGACGATGACCCTGTACTCATCAGGGGTGAGGGCGACTTCCCGCAGTCGTCGCTCGTCCACAGACTTGATGCTCAAGACACAAGCACCTTGATCGCGCTCTCCGCGACCGACTGGAACAGCTTGATCCCGTCTGTGCCGCCAAGCTCCGCCTCGGAGCACCGCTCGGGGTGCGGCATCATGCCGAGGACGTTGCCGCGCGCGTTGACGATGCCGGCGATGTTGTGCAGCGAGCCGTTCGGGTTTGCGCTCGGCAAGACACGTCCCTCCGCGTCGCAGTACCGGAAGACGACCTGTCCGCGCTGCTCCATCCGCGACAGCGTGGCGGGGTCGGCGAAGTAGCTGCCCTCGCCGTGCGCGATCGGGACTCGAAGCACCTCGCGCTCCTGACACCTGGACGTGTAGGGGATGTCTGTCCGTTCGACGCTGAGATGCGTCCACTCGCATCGAAATTCGAGCGATGCGTTGCGGATCAGCGCGCCCGGGAGGAGCCCCGCCTCGCAGAGCACCTGGAAGCCGTTGCAGATCCCCCAGACTAGGCCGCCGCGGTCGGCAAACTCGCCGACTCTGTCCATCACGGGCGCGAAGCGCGCGATAGCCCCGGTGCGCAGGTAGTCACCGTAAGCAAAGCCGCCGGGCAGGATCACGCAGTCGCAGCCTTTGAGGTCGGAGTCCTTGTGCCACAGATAGGTGAGCTCGTGGCCGAGGACATGGTCGATCACCCAGCCGCAGTCGCGATCCGACCACGTGCCGGGAAAGACCACAACCCCGAATTTCAACGCCGCTTGCGCTCCGGTTCGATGTCGAAGCGGAAGTCTTCGATCACGTGGTTGGCGAGGAGCTGGCGGCACATCGCCTCCACGCGCTCGCGGGCCTCGTGCTCGCTCGAGGTCTCGAGGTTGACCTCGATGTACTTGCCGACGCGCACGTCGGACACTTCCCGAAAGCCCAGCGACGCGAGGCCCTGCTTCACGGTCAGGCCTTGCGGGTCGTTGACCACCGGCTTGGGCGTGACGATCACCTTGGCTCGAATCACGTCTCGTTCCTCGGCTTGGGCGGGAACAGCGGCTTGCCCACCAGGCGCTGGTAGGCGGTCAGGTAACGAAGGCGGGTCTGGGTGACGACGTCCTCGGGCAGCGCCGGCGGCTCTGACTCCTTGTCCCAGCCCGACCGCGTCAGCCAGTCGCGCACGAACTGCTTGTCATACGACTCGGGCGAGGTGCCGACCCGGTAGGTGGCGACGTCCCAATAGCGCGAGCTGTCCGGGGTCAACAGCTCGTCGATGAGGATCACGTCGTCGCCGATCTGCCCGAACTCGAACTTCGTGTCCGCCAGGATCAGGCCGCGACGTGCCGCGAATTCCGACGCGTACTTGTACAGCTCGATGCTTGCGCTGCGCAGCTTGCTCGCCAGGTCGTCGCCCAGCTCCTTCTGCATGCGCTCGAACGTGATGTTCTCATCGTGGCCCGACTCCGCCTTGGTCGCCGGGGAGAAGATCGGGTACTCGAGCTTTTCGCTCTGGCGGAGGCCGGGCGGCATCTTCTCGCCGGCCAGGGTTTGCGACTCCTCGTACTCCTTCCACGCGCTGCCCGCGAGATACCCTCGCACCACGCACTCGAAGTCGATTCGCTTGGCCTTGCGCACGATCATGAAGCGGCCGGCGAGCTCCTCGCGAAAGTTCTTGAGGACGGCGGGCAGGTCAGGCACCATGCCCGAGATCAGGTGGTTCGGCTGGAAGGTGTCCGTCTGCGAGAACCAGAAGATGGAGAGCTGCGTCAGCACCTTGCCCCGGTCGGGGATGCCGTTCGGAAGGACGTGGTCGAACGCCGATATGCGGTCGGTGGCGACCATCAGGAGCTCTTTGTCGTTGAGCTCATATGTGTCGCGCACCTTGCCCCGCGCGAACAGCTTGAGCGGGAGCTCGGTGTCGGTCAGGGGCGGTCCAGCTATCACTTGGTGGTGACTCCCAGCCCCAGGCGCTCGAAGGCGAGGTCGGTGTGCTCGAGGCCGGCCCAGGGGTCGAAGACCCGCTCCAGCCGGCCGCCGATACGCCTTTTGACCTCGTCGTCCTTCTCGAGGATCGCCCTGAATCCCGGGCCGGTCTCCTCCATCGCCTGCATGGCCGCCCTCTGCACGACCGGGTAAGCGTCCTCGCGCGACATGCCGCTCTCGACGAGCGCAAGCAGCACTCGCTGCGAGAAGACGACGCCGCCCGCGTACTCGAGGTTGGCGAGCATGCGCTCCGGCCGCACTTCGAGCCCGCGCAGCACCTTGTTCATCTCGATCGCCATGTAGTCGACCGTGGCGCAGGCGTCGGGAAAGATGACGCGCTCGGCCGAGGAGTGGCTGATGTCGCGCTCATGCCACAGAGCCGTGTTCTCGAGGGCGGTGACAAGCTGGCCGCGCACGACGCGGGCCAAACCGCACACTCGCTCGGTGAGCACTGGGTTGCGTTTGTGAGGCATCGCCGAGCTTCCCTTCTGCTCTTTGCCAAACGGTTCGAAGACCTCGCTGATTTCGCTCCGCTGCAGGTGCCGGATCTCAGTCGCGATACGCTCCAGAGTGCCGGCCACGATCGCCAGCGCGGACATGAAGCCAGAGTGACGGTCGCGAGCCACCACCTGCGTGGACACCGCGTCGACCTTCAGTCCCAGCTCGCGGCACACATGCTCTTCGACCCGGGGATCGATCGTCGCGTGTGTGCCGACCGCGCCGCTGACGCGGCCCACGGCTGCTTCGTCGGCTGCCTGCTCGAGACGCGCGATGGAGCGGTCGAGCTCGGCCACCCAGCCCGCCACCTTGAAGCCAAAGGTGATGGGCTCGGCGACGATCCCGTGCGTGCGACCCGCCATCAGGGTGCGCCGGTGCTTGATCGCCAGGTCGGCGGCCGTCTCCCGCAGCTTCGCCAGCTCGTGTCCGATCAGCCGCGCCGACTCCGCCATCTGGACGGCCATCGCCGTGTCGTTGAGATCCTGGCTGGTCATGCCGAGGTGCACGTAACGGGCCTCGGGCTGGCCGATCGACTCGTTCAAGACGGTCAGGAAGGCGATCACGTCGTGGCCGACTCGTGACTCGACATCGGCGATCCTCGTTGCGTCAAACGTGCCCTTGCGGATCTTCGGCAATACGGACTCGGGGATCCGGCCGAGCGTCGCCCACGCCTCGCAGGCCAGGACCTCGATGCGCAGCCAGAGCTCGAATTTGTGCTGGTCTGACCAGACCGCCCGCATGGCGGGCGGCGAGTATCGCTCGATCAAGAAGGGCGATTCCCAATCAATGGTCGGGGTCCGCACGAATTATATCGGCCACCGGCTGATCTAGATCTTGTTACCAGGCCCTGCTTGGGCACAAGATTTGGTGCCCATCGACCCGATCCGGGTGCTGTTAAGCGGCGGGCTCGATAATCGAGAACTCGGCATGCCGCGAACTCGTAACCACGTTCGAAGGCCGCCCGTTTGAAGCGGCACAGGCTGAACGGCCGGTGAGCGACCCGTCGCGCGACGACGAGCGACAGCTCGTCGAGTTGGCCAGGCGGGACCCACGCCAGTTTGGTGCGCTCTATGACCGGCACTTTCAGCAGATCTACCGGTTCGTGTATTCAAGAGTGAGGGAACAAACCGCGGCGGAGGACGTCACTTCGGAAGTCTTCATGAAGGCTCTGAAGGCCATGCCCCGTTACCAGGACACGGGGCGGCCTTTTGCTGCCTGGCTCTACCAGATCGCGGTCAACGCGATCGCCGACCGCTACCGGACCCTGCGACCGACCCAGACGCTCGACGATTTCCACGACCTGTCGGTGGCGGGACCGGCGCTGGAAGACGTCGCCGTGCACCGCGACGAGCTGCGCAGGATCTGGGCGCTGGTCGAGGCGCTTCCACACCAGCAGCGCACAGCCCTGGTCCTCAAGTTCCAGGAAGACATGAAGATCGAGGACATCGCCGTGGCGATGGGAAAGTCGCCCGGAGCCGTGAAGCTGCTAATCCACCGCGGCGTCACTCGCTTGCGCGATGAGGCATCGAGCCTGAGGCCGGTCGAATGAACTCCTTCCACGACCCCGAGCTCGAAGAGGTCCTGCAGGAGGAGGACCTTCGCCACATCGCGTCCGTCTTGAGCTCGGCACGCATCTCCGATCCGCCGCTCGACGACGCCTTCCGCACCGGCCTGCGCCGGCAGCTGATGAAGGAGGCGTGGGCGATGAGCGAGGGCCGGGACTCATGGTGGCGCCGCGTCTTCGCACCGCCTGGGCCTCGCCTGGCCTGGGCGGCCGCCGCGGCGGGCGTGCTCCTGATCGCGTCGGTGGTCCTCATGTTCGGCCTGCAGCCGCCGGGTGCGAACACGATCGCCATCCACAGCAGCATCGACGGCGACCGCAACGTCGAGCTCCACCAGCCGATCCTGGTCTCCTTCAACCAGCCCATGGACCATCCGTCCACCGAGCGCGCGGTTCAGATCGCGCCCGCGACAGTCGTGACCTTCTCCTGGGAGGCGAACACGCTCGCGGTCCAGCCGACGAGCCGCAACCTGGCGCCCAACACGCAGTACAAGGTCACCATCGGTCCGGGGGCGAAGACCGCCTCGGGCAAGCAGCTGTCGTCCCCGCAGACGATCACGTTCGTCACCCAGCCGCCCGCCACTCCGACGCCCAGCCCGACGCCACGCGCCACGCCATCCAACGCGCTGGGTGAGAAGCAGCTCACCACGCTGGCCGGTGCGAGCGCGCTGAACGGACAGTGGTCGGCCGACTCGGCCACCTTCTACGCCATCGACGGCAACGGTGCGCTGAAGGTCGTGCCGGCGAGCGGTGGCACCGTGACGGTGATCGCGGCCGACGGCGTCAGCGCGCTGGCGATCTCGGCGGCGGGAGACCGTCTTGCCTACGTCCGCAGCGGCAAGATCGAGGTCCTCATCTTCGCGTCGGGCCAGACGGCCGAGGTGTCGCCCACCACCACGCCCGCGCTCGTCGGCTGGGCCAAAGACAGACTGCTGTGGACGGACGCGGACGGAATCGACAGCATCACAGGCGACGGGTCGATCGAGCAGATCGCCGCGCTTCCGAAGACCGGTTCCAGCGCGGTCGTCTCCATCGCGCCGGACGGAGCGCACGCGGCTTACCGCGAGGATGGAGGCCTCTTCCTGCTCGACCTCGCCAGCGGCAAGAGCGTCCAGGTCGGGCAGGCGAACGCGACGTTTGCGGGCTGGTCGCCAAGCGGCCGTGAGCTGCTCTACGCGACGGAGAACCAGGTGGTCGTGGCCGACATGCAGGGCGCGACGCGGGCGACCCTTCCACACGCCGAAGCCAGCTGGTCGACGCAGGACGCGATCCTGCTCGGTTCCGACACCGACCTCTACCAGGTCCGGCCGGACGGGTCGAGCCTGACCAGGCTGGGCAACGGCACCTACCACACGCCCGCGTGGGCGCCGAACGGGACGGCGTTTGCGTTCACACGCGGCGGCGCGCTCTGGATTGCCGCGGCCCCGGCGCTGCCCCCACTGCCGACCACCCTGGAGCAGGCGGCGACCGTCGTCAACGCCTTCATGAAGGCGCGCCTCGACGGCGACGCGGCCAACGCCGGGACGTTCCTGAGCGACAACGGAAAGAAGGCTTATGGGACCGGCAGTCTCAACCTCTTGATCCGCGGCGACCCGAAATTCACCCGCTACTACGTGCTCGCGCAGGAGGTCATCGCGACCGACCCGGACTCCGCGTTGTTCGTGGTCCGTCTCGTCCTGACCCACGCGAAGATCGACGTCAGCGACTCCGAGGAGACGCTGACCCTGGCCCGCGATTCCACCGGCGGGCAGTTCGTGATCGACCAGGCGACCGCGGGCTCGCGCCGCGACCTCGGCAACGGCGCCGAGGTGGTGAACGTCGACGTCGAGCCCGACATCGTGAAGGTGACGTTCGACAGCGATCTCGACCCGGGAACCGTGACCGACGGCGTCTACCTGGTCGACTCCAAGGGCAAGCAGGTGGACGCCACGGTGTCATACGCGAGCCGAACCGTGACGCTGAGCGGTCTTGGTCTGAAGGAGGGCGCGCAGTATCGGCTGGTGGTCAAGACGTCGGTGCGTGACGTGCAGGGAAAGAACGTCCCAGCCGAGTACGCTCTCGATCTCATCGGCCCCACGGACAAGAAGCACGGCAACAAGAAGGACGAGGTGCCCGCGCTTCCCTCCCCGGCCGCGACTCCTCCGGCCGCCTAGACAAGCTTCAGCGCTCGGGCGGCGCGGCACAGCGCCGTGACCGAGCCCGAGTGCACGATCTGGCCTTCGAGGGCCGCGTTCAACGCCTCCACGAAGGGAAGACGGAGCACCTCCATGTCCTGCTCGTAGGTCTCGGGGTTGCGCGCGGCCTCGCTCAGCCCTTCGGCCAGGAACAGATGGGCACGCCCGGTCAGGAACGCGGCGCCGTGGACGACCCCGAGCGACGTGTAGCGCGAGGCGATGAGCCCAGTCTCCTCAGCGAGCTCGCGACGAGCGCATTCGACTGCATCCTCGCCGTCAGCGCATGTGCCGGCCGGGACCTCCCACGACGAGATGTCCCAGGCGTGGCGCCACTGGCGGACGAGCACGGTGTCGCGGTTGTCGAAGTAAGGCACCACGAAAGCCGAGTCTGGATTCTCGACGACCGTGTACAGGGCTTCGGCGCCATCCGGGAATCGGATGACGTCATCGCGCAGCGTGAAAGTGCCCGACGTGCCGCGCGTGTTGGTCCCCGCCACCGCGAAGGGCCTGCCGCCTGTCGGGTGGCCGAGCGTTCCTATTGCCGCACCACCGAGGCAACGGCGGCGGCGGCCGCCGCCACGTGCCTTGGATCGGGTCCATAGTCGAACGGGGACACGTCGGCGGCCAGCTTCTGCGCCTCCTCGATGAGCTGCGGATGGTCCTCGATGAACCGCGTGCTCAGGTTGCCGGCCCGAAAGTCGGGGCTCTCGAGGATCGCGCGGTGATAGGGGATCGTTGTCGCCGGCCCCACGACGACGAACTCGCGCAACGCGCGACTTGCCCGCGCAATTGCCTCGGCGCGGTCGGTGCCGTGGACGATCAGCTTAGCGAGGAGCGAGTCGTAGTTCGGCGGCACATCAGACCCCGGCCCAAAACCTGAATCCACCCGCACGCCGGGGCCCGCCGGCGCGACCCAACGCGAGATGCGCCTCGGGTTCGGGATGAACTTACGCAGCGGATCCTCCGCGTTGATGCGCATCTCGATGGCGTGGCCGCTCCACGAGACGTCCTCCTGGCGGAAGCCCAGCTCCAGCCCGGCCGCGACGCGGATCTGCTCCTTGACAAGGTCGATCCCGGTCACCGCCTCCGTGATCGGATGCTCGACCTGCAGTCGGGCGTTGACCTCGAGGAAGTAGAACTCGCCGCCGCTGAAGATGAACTCCACGGTGCCAGCGTTGACGTAGCCGGCCGCCCTCGCGGCACGGATCGCCGCGTCTCCCATCGCGGCGCGGATCTCGAGCGTGACGGCGGGGGACGGCGTCTCTTCCATGATCTTCTGGTGCCGGCGCTGGATGGAGCACTCGCGCTCGCCCAGGTGCACCGCGTTGCCGTGGCCGTCACAGATCACCTGGATCTCGATGTGGCGCGGATGGCGCACGTAGCGCTCCAGGTAGACGGTCGGGTCGCCGAACGCTGACTGCGCCGCCTGCGCGGTGCTCTCGATCGCCGCGATCAGCTGGGAGGGGGACTCGACGACCTTCATGCCGATGCCCCCGCCGCCGCCTGACGGCTTGAGCATCACGGGGAAACCGATCTTGCGTGCTTCCTCGAGCGCGTTGGCCGGGTCGACCGCGCCGCTGCCTGGCGTCACGGGGACACCGTGCCTGGCGGCAAGCTGGCGCGCGGCGAGCTTGGAACCGAGCACGCGCATCGCGGAGCCAGGCGGACCTATGAACTTGATCCCAGCCGCCTCGCAGGCGTCGGGGAATGCGGCTTTCTCGGCGAGGAACCCGTACCCGGGATGAATTGCGTCGGCGCCACAGTCGTGGGCGGTTTTGACGATCTTGTCCAGCTGCAGGTAGGACTCGGTGGGCGGCGCGCCGCCTACGTGGTGCGCCTCGTCGGCGTAGCGGACGTGGATCGCGCTCCGGTCCGCGTCCGAGTAGATGGCCGCCGTCCTGATATCGAGCTCGCGACATGCTCGCATGACGCGAATCGCGATCTCGCCGCGGTTCGCGACCAGGACTTTCTTGAAGAGCTTTGTCTTCAACCGATCGCGAGCAGCGGCTGATTCGGGGTCACGACCTGGCCTTCCTTGACGTAGATCGCATTGACCTTGCCGCCGACGGTGGTGACGATGTCGTTCTGCATCTTCATCGCCTCCAGCACCGCAACGACATCGCCCAGCTTCACATCGTCGCCGGACTTGACGGGGATCTTGACGATGAGCCCCTGCATGGGTGCGATCACAGTGCCTTCGGTGATCTTTGGCGGCGGAGGCGGTCCGGCATTGCCGCCCGCAGTGGTCGCGGCGCCGGCCGGCACCACGGCGAGTCCGCCACCGCTGACTCTCACCTTGAAGACCTCGCCGTCGACCTCGACGTCGAACTCCGCCGACTGCGCCGGCGCCGGTGGTGGTGGCTCCGGCGGTGGCGCGGGAGGCGGCGGCGCCTCTTTGGGAGCGGCGGCCGCCAGTGCCGGTTTGGCGCCGTCCGCGCTCACCGGCTGCGGACCTCGCATGTAGTCGGCCGCGAGGCCTGGAAACATGAGCTGGATGAGCACGGCGTCATCGCCGGGCTCGTGGCCTGACTTTTTCACCTGCTCGCGCGCACCGTCGACCTGCGGCTCGAGCAGATCCGCGGGGCGGATCGTGATGGGCTCCTCGCGGCCGATCACCAGCCGGCGCAGCTCCGGGTCCACCGGCGCCGGCGGTCGACCGTAAAGTCCCTGCAGGTAGTCCTTCAGCTCCTGCGTCACCGTCGCGTAGCGTTCGCCGCCGATCACGTTGTAAACCGCCTGGGTCGCGATCATCTGCCGGATCGGCGCCACCAGCGGGGGATAGCCGATGTGCCGGCGAACATGATTCGCCTCGTCGAGCACTTCGTTCAGCCGGTCGGTCGCGCTGTGGGCATCGAGCTGTCGGTAGACGTCATCGATCATCAACCCCGGCATGTGGTAGCGGAGGATGCTGGCGTCGACGCGGTCGGCGACCGGGCTCAGGTGCTCGATGTGGCGTCGCTTCAGCTCCTCGACATCATGCTGGACCTCCCACATCTTGTCGAGCTCGAGGCCGGTGTCGTACTCGCCACCTTCGAGGGCGGCCACGACACTTTCGGCCGCCGGCTGCGAGGCTCCCCACGCGAGTGGCGACATCGCTACATCGAGGATCTCGGCGCCCGCCTCCACCGCCGCCATGTAGGCCATCGGCGCCATTCCGCTCGAGCAGTGAGAGTGGACGTCGATCGGCACCTTCACCACGTGCTTCAGAGCGGTCACGAGCTCCCACGTGGCCTGCGGGCTCAGCAGCCCCGAGGTGTCCTTGATCACGATCTCCTCGCAGCCCATGTTCACGAGGCCTTTCGCGAGCGAGCCCCACAGCTCGAGGTTATGCGCGGGTGAGATCGCGTAGCTCAGGGCGCCCTGCACCTTTTTTTTGGCCTTGAGCGCCGCCGAGATGGACGCCTCCATGTTGCGAAGGTCATTCAGTGGGTCGAAGACGCGGAACACATCGACGCCGCATCTCGCGGCGTGCTTGACGAACAGCTCGACCACGTCGTCGGCGAAGTTGCGCTTGGAGACGAGGTTCTGGCCCCGGATCAGCGCCTGGATCGGTGTGTTGGGCGTCGCCTTGTTGAGCTTGCGCAGGTATTCCCAGGGGTCCTCGTGGATGCGCAGCTGCGTCTCGAAGGTGGCGCCGCCGAACGCCTCCATCGCGGCGAAGCCGATGGAGTCCATCTTGGCGGCGATGGGGAGTATCTCGTCGGTGCTCAGGTAGCCGCCGAGCAGCGACTGCTGCGCGTCGCGAAACGTCGTGTCGACGAGGCGGATGCGGGCTTTCTTCTTCGCCACTCTCTATCTAGGCGGTGGCCAGCGCAGCGCGCTTCTCGCCGTGCCGCTGCTCGACCTCACCGTCCTGCAGGCCGATGATCCGCGCTGCCAGCCAGGCGGCATTCTTCGCCCCTGCCTCGCCGATCGCGACAGTCGCCACCGGGACACCGGCCGGCATCTGGACGATGGAGTACAACGAGTCGAGGCCCTGCAGGTGCTGCGTCGGCACGGGCACGCCGATCACGGGCAGGTCGGTCCAGGCGGCGACCACCCCTGGGAGATGCGCTGCGCCGCCGGCGGCGGCGATCACGACCTTGAGGCCGCGCTCACGCGCGCTCGTCGCCCACTCCATCACTCCACGCGGGTTTCGGTGCGCCGAGCAGACCTTCAGCTCGTGCGTCAAACCGAGCTCATCGAGGACTTTGACGCATGACTCCATGAGCGGAAGGTCCGACTTCGAGCCGAGGATGATTCCAACAACGGGCGTCAATCAACGGCCTCCTGAGCGATGTCCGAGCGGAAGAAAGCCCCTTCGAATCGTACCTGCCGTGCCCCGGCGAGGGCTTTCTCCCTGGCCGCAGCGACCGTCTCGCCCAGGGCGACCGAGGTCACGACCCGGCCTCCGTCGGTGACCAGTCCGACCCCCGGCTCGTATCTCGTGCCGGCATGGAAGATCAGCGCTCCGGACGGGATCTCGGTCAGGCCGCGGATGCGCCGGCCGACCTTCATCGCCGCGTCATCCGGGTAGTGGCCGGAGGCGACCACGATGCCGACGCACGCCCGGGAGTCCCAGCGCAGGTCGGGGTGGCCGGCGAGGCTGCCTCTGGCCGCGGCCAGGGCCAGGGCCACGAAGTCACTCTGCAGTCGCGGCAGGACCACCTGCGCCTCAGGGTCGCCGAAGCGGGCGTTGAACTCGAGCGCGCGGACGCCGTCTGACGTCAGCATCATGCCCGCGTACAGCACCCCGCGAAAGGCGTCGCCGGAATCCGCGAGCTCCTTCACCGCCGGCCGGAGCACGCAGTCGACGATCTCTTTCACCAGCGCGTCGTCGACGTCCTTTGGCGGCGAATACGCGCCCATGCCGCCAGTGTTCGCGCCGCGGTCGCCCTCCAGGGCGCGCTTGTAGTCCCGTGCCGGCGCCAGCGGGACGACTTCTTCTCCATCGGTCACCGCCAGCAGCGAGAGCTCCGGGCCTTGAAGGCGCTCCTCGACCACGATCTTCTTCCCGCTGCGTCCGAATCGCTCCTGGACCAGCATTCCGTCGATCGCGTCGTCGGACTCCTCGACGGTGTCACAGACGATGACACCCTTGCCGCGTGCGAGGCCGTCCGCTTTCACCGCCACGCGGCCGTCGCGTTTGCGCGCCCACGCCTTGGCAGGCGCCGGCTGCGTGAACACCTCGAAGTCCGCGGTCGGGATGCCGGATCGTTTCATCAGCGCCTTGGCGAAAGACTTGCTCGACTCGATCCGGCCGGCGCCGCGGTCGGGGCCGAAGACGGGGAAGCCCGCGTCGCGCAGCGCATCCCCGACGCCGGCGTCGACCGAGGCTTCGGGACCCAGCACGATCAGTCCGAGGCGTTCCCGCTTGGCGAACTTGACTAGGCCGACGACGTCGGCGGCGCCGAGGCCGATGTTGCGCGCCATGCCGCCGGTACCGCCGTTGCCAGGGGCGCAGTAGACACGCTCCACGAGCTCCGACTGCACGCATTTCCAGACGAGCGCATGCTCACGCGCGCCCGAGCCGACGACCAAGACTTTCACGCGTGTCGCACGTCTGGGCGAAAACGTGCGGAATCCGGGAGTTCTACTCCCACTCAATCGTGCCCGGTGGTTTCGATGTGATGTCGAAAACCACGCGGTTCACGCCCTTGACCTCGTTGACGATCCGGTTGCTGATGCGCGCGAGGACCTCGTACGGAATTCGCGCCCAGTCCGCGGTCATCGCGTCCTCGCTCGTCACCACGCGCACGGCGACCACGTTGGCGTACGTGCGGTAGTCGCCCATCACACCCACGGTTTCCAGCGGAGTCAGGACGGCGAAGGACTGCCAGACCTGGCGGTAGAGGCCGTTGCGCTTGATCTCGTCCACGACAACCCAGTCGGCGTTGCGGAGGATCTCGAGGCGCTCCGCCGTCACCTCCCCCAGACAGCGGATGGAAAGGCCTGGTCCTGGGAACGGTTGGCGGTACACCATCTCCTCAGGCATCCCAAGCTCGAGCCCGACGGCTCGCACCTCGTCCTTGAAGAGATAGCGCAGTGGCTCGATGAGCTGGAAGCGCAGGCCCGGCGGCAGCCCACCGACGTTGTGGTGGGTCTTGATCTTGGACGCCGTGGCCGCGACGTCGGGCGCGGTTGACTCGATGACGTCCGGGTAGAGCGTGCCCTGGGCCAGGAAGTCGATGTGACCCAGGCTCGAAGCCTCGGCCTCGAAGACGGAGATGAACTCGCGGCCGACGATGCGCCGCTTCTGCTCTGGGTCGATGACCCCACGGAGCGCGGCGAGGAAGCGCTCGGTCGCGTCGACGTAGCGGATGCTCATGTCGAGGTTGCCGTGCATCACGTCGAGCACTCGCTCGGGTTCCTCCTTGCGCAGCAAGCCGTTGTTCACGAAAACGCAGGTCAGCTGATCACCAACCGCGCGATGGACCAGGGTCGCCGCGACAGCGGAGTCGACGCCACCCGAAAGCGCGCAGATGACGCGCCCGGCGCCGACCTGCGATTGGATGCTCTCGGTCGCCTCGGCGATGAACGATCCTGCCGTCCACGACGGCGTGCAGTGGCAAACGGTGAACAGGAAGTTGCGCAGGACCTCGCGGCCGCTCGGCGTGTGCACGACCTCGGGGTGGAACTGGATGCCAAAGATCCCGTGGCCGTCCGTGAACGCCGCCACCGGTGAGTTCCCGCTCGTGGCCAGGAGCTGGAACCCCGGAGGCATCTCGCTCACGTGGTCGCCGTGGCTCATCCAGACCGGCAGCTCGCCCTGCAGGCCGCGGAAGATGCCGCCGGGCTCGCGAACGGACAGCAGCGCAGGCCCGTACTCGCGCGCGTGCCCGGGATCGACCTTGCCACCCAGGTGGTGGGCGATCAGCTGCATGCCATAGCAGATGCCGAGGACCGGGACACCCGCCCGCAGGGCGTCGGGATCGACCTGGGGGGCGCCGGCGTCGTAGACGCTCGACGGTCCGCCGCTGAGGATCAGGCCCGCCGGCTGCCGCTTCGCCAGCTCTGGCCACGGCGTCGTACCGGGCAGCAGCTCGCAGTAGACGTTGGCCTCCCGCACGCGGCGTGCGATGAGCTGGCTGAACTGGGATCCGAAGTCGAGGACTAGGACTGTTTGTTGACGCGCCGAGGTTTTTGCCTCTTCCCGCCGGATCGCGGCGGTGGTATTCAGCTCTTGCCCATCCCCACGTGCTGGGCCTGCTGGAACACCTTGCCCTCGGAGACGATCGACGGCGCAATCACCATCTCCACGTGCTGGAACTCGGCGATGTCACGCGCGCCGCACACGCCGAGCGCCGACCGCAACGCGCCCGCGAAGTTCTGCGTGCCGTCGTCGACCCGCGCCGGTCCGAGGAGGATCTCGCGCAGCGTCGACTTGGTGCCGACGTGGATCCGCGTCCCCCGCGGCAGGTTCGGGTCGGGGGTCGCCATGCCCCAGTTGAAGCCTTTTGAGGCCGACTCCACGGCGCCCGCCAGCGGCGTGCCGATCATCACCGCATCCGCGCCGGCGGCGAAAGCCTTGCAGACGTCCGCCCCGATACGCATGCCGCCATCCGTGATCACTGCCACGCGCATGCCGCCTCGCCGCATGTGCTCGTCGCGAGCGGCGGCCACGTCGGCGGTGGCGGTGACCTGCGGGACGCCGACGCCCAGCACACCGCGCGTGGTGCACGCGGCGCCAGGTCCGACGCCGACCAGGATGCCGGCGATGCCGGTCTCCATCAGCTCGAGCGCGGTGTCGTACTGCACGCAGTTGCCGACCACGACCGGGATGTCGCACGCGCGCACCAGCTCGTCGAACGACAGCTGGTGGTACGAGCGAGAGGAGTGTCGGGCAGTGAGCACGGTGCCCTGGACGAGATACACGTCGGCACCGGCCTGCTGCACGACCTCGGCCCGTTCCTCCGCGCGGGCCGGCACCGTGGAGACGGCGCACGGGACGCCCGCGTCCTTGATCGCCTTGATGCGCTCGCTGATCAGCTTCGGCTTGACCGGCTCCCGGTAGGCCTCCCTGAGGACTGCGTTGACAGTCGACCTGTCCGCCTCCGCGATCTTCCGGACGACGGGACCTGAATCTTCATAGCGCGTGTGCACACCGTCGAGGTTCAGGACCGCGACGCCGCCCAGCCGGCCCATCGCGATTGCGAAGTCGACGTCCACCACGCCGTCCATCGCCGAGCCCCAGAAGGGAAGTGGCAGATTGAAGCTTTCGCCCATCACAAACGAGATGTCGACCTCATCGGGATTGAGCGTCACGCCGCCGGGCACGAGGGCGACCTCGTCGAAGCCGTAGGCACGCCGGGCGCGCCTTCCGATCCCTATCTCGAGGCCAAACTCGGCCCGGGAAGTCTCTTCTCGGGTCTCCAGTCCGGTCTGGTTCAGGGTGTGTTTACTCCATTGAATGGGGCGGGTTCGCCGAATTATACCCGACGCTTATCCTGTGCCTTGATGTACCGGACGCTGGAATACCTCTACGGGATCACCGACGATGATGTGCGGCGGCTGCGCTCCGTGGGCATCCATCACACGAACCACCTTCTGCATCGCGCCTCGCTCGACATCGACCGTCAGAGGCTCGCCCGAAGGACTGGCGTCAGCCCCGACCGTCTGCTCGAGTTCGCCCACCAATGCACGCTGCTCGAGGTCTCCGGCATGGACCGCTGGATCCCGCTCATGCGACGCCTGGGAATCGTCACCATGAAGGACCTCCGCGCACAGAACGCCAAGACGCTGCACAGCAAGCTGCTCGAAGCCATCGGGCTCGCGGGAGCGCCGTCGGTCAGCGACGTCGAGTACTGGATCAGCCAGGCGACCGCGCTCGACATCGTCGAGGAGCTCGAGCCGGTTGCGCGGCGGGCAGTCGTCGACTGACCCCCCACCGCGCGCCGGCTTACGCTCGTCCCTTCCGAGCTCTCACCAGGGCTTGCGCCAAACGCTCCGCCAGAACCGACGGTGGCGTGACCGACTTGCGCAGCCACGCGAGCGCCCCCGCTGCGAAAACCCTGTCCACGGCTCCGTCCTGGTCGCCGAGAAAGTTGCTCAGCATGAAAACCGGCACTCTGGCTGTCCGGTCATCCTGACGAAGCAGCTCGAGCGTCTCGACGCCGCTCATCCCAGGGAGCTGCCAGTCCAGCACCAGGATGTCCGGCACTTCGTCGGACAGTGCTCGAAAGAGTGGCCCAGGCCCCTCGAGAACCTTGACCCTGAAACCTGCGTATTCGAGGCCGAGCCGGTACATGTCCGCGATCGCGGCGTCATCGTCCACCAGCACCGCGAAGGGCGCACGGTTGCCCGGCATCGGGTCTACTTGAACATCTGCGGAACTTTGGCCTCCATCGGGCACATGATTAGCCTACTATCTACGCAATAGTTATGCAAGACCTTGCACATGGATCCGCAAAGAACAAAATTGCGTAGACTATCGTCAGGCTAGTGGCTGAACAGAACGACCGAGCCGTATTCAGTATCGGCGCCGTGGCCCGCATGCTCGACGTTCCGGCTTCGACCCTCCGCGCATGGGAAGAGCGATACGAGGTGGTAACCCCCGTGCGGAGCGAAGGCTCCCAGAGGCTCTACTCGCGAAGCCAGGTCGAGCAGCTCCGGTACATCAAGGAACAGATCGAGTCAGGGATGAGCGCGGCGGATGCCCATCGGCTGCTGGCTCGAGACCTCAGTCGAGGTCAGCTGCCGGCGAGCTCGGGAGAGCCGGTCGGGCGCAGGCCGTTGGTTCTGATCGCCGAGCGAGACGAGTATGCGGCGAGCCTTGCCGAATACTTCCTCCGCACCGAGGGTTGCGAGGTGGCGGTGGCACTCAACGCGACCCAGGCAAAGCTCTATTTCGACGAACACTCACCTGACGTGGTGCTGATCGACCTGTTGATCTCTGGTGGTGCCGGCTTCCGGTTGCTTGGGCAGTTTGCGGCTCAGGACAAGGCACGAATACTCGCGGTTTCGTCCATCGACAGCGCGGAGGAGGCCCTGCAGCTCGGCGCCGCCGCCTTCATGCGCAAGCCCCTTGAACCACTGCTACTTGCGTCGACCATTCGGGATCTTCTCGGCACGAGCGCTCTGGTGCACCCGGCACGAAAACGCCGCGTCACAACTTGACCGACCGCCTGCCCAGCGGCAACAAGCATCTCGACGCGATCCTTCACGGTGGTCTACTCAAGAACGCGATCAACCTGATCGTCGGCGTTCCCGGCAGCGGAAAGACGATCCTGAGCCAGCAGTTCGCTTTTCACAACGCCACGCCGGAGCAGCCTGCGCTCTACCTGTCCACTCTTTCCGAGCCACTCGACAAGATTCTGCGTTACGCCGAAGCGCTGAAGTTCTTCGACCCAACAGCGCTGCAGGATGGCCGAATCGTGTACGCGGACATTGGCCAGGTTCTCGGGGAGCAAGGTCTCGATGACGTGATCGCCACGGTCGACCAGCATCTGAAGGAGATCAAACCGTCAATCGTCGTCATCGACAGCTTCAGGGCTTTTCACGCGGTGGCGAAGGACTCGACCACCTTCCGGCAGTTTCTGTACGGCATGACACGCCGGCTGACCGCCAGCGCCTCGACCTCGATCTGGAACGCTCCTTACTCGCGTGCGCAAGCCGTCGAGGAAGCTGAGTTTGCTGTCGCCGACGGGATCATCGCGCTCGACATCAAGCAAGTCGCGGAGCGAGAGCTCCGCCTGCTCCAGGTGTTGAAGCTTCGCGGGAGCGGATTTCTGTCCGGTGAGCATGTGTATCGAATCACCGACGAGGGGCTCGCGGTGTATCCACGTCTCGCCGATATCGAAACCCAGGATCGCTATGAGCTGAGCGCGGCGCGCAGCGCGAGCGGTATCGCCGCCTTGGACGAGCTGCTTCGTGGAGAAGGCTACTGGTCAGGCACGGCGACGCTCATCGTCGGTCCGTCAGGAGTCGGCAAGACACTGATGGGACTGCACTTCCTGTATCACGGTGCGGCCGTGGGCGAACCCGGCATCCTGGCCACCTTCCAGGAAAGCACAAGCCAACTGGCCCGGATCGTTGGCAGCTTTGGTTGGTCGATCGACGACGAGAACGTGACGGTCATGAGCCGCGGCCCGGTCGAGCTCTACATCGACGAGTGGGTGTACGAACTCATGGACCTGGTCAGCGCCAAGAAGGCCAAGCGGGTCGTGATCGACAGCCTGACCGATCTCATCTCGGCCGCGGGCGATGTGGTCCGATTCCGGGAGTGGATGTTCTCCCTGGTCCAGCATTGCACCCGCGCCGGAGTGAGTTTGATGCTTACCATGGAGGTCCCGGAACTGTTCCAGCTGCGGCGTATCTCGGACACCGCGATCTCGCACCTCGCCGACAACGTGGTCCTGCTGCAATACGTCCAGGAGGAATCTCAGCTGTCGCGCGCGCTGACGGTCCTCAAAACGCGCGCCATGGCGCACCAGCCCGTGATGCATCGATTCGAAATCACGAGGGAGGGATTCAAGCTGGGCGGGGCGGTGCCGCTCGGCCGCTACGGATGAGGAGGGGCGGGCTCTGCGCCCGCCCCTCACTAAGAAGGTGCCACCTATCAGGTGAGCAGCGCGACGAAGACATCGGTCGGATTGGTGTTAGTCGTCGGTGCGAGGTTGCTGCTCGCAGGGGCGCACAGCGGATTGCTCGTCGGGTACGGCGCGACGCAGTTGGTCATGACGAAGACGGCCGCGAAGCCCGCGCCGGACGGCATGAGGCCTTCGTAGTCGCCCAGGAAGTAGCCGCGGGCGACCGGCGCCGTCCGGGCGTCGAACGAGCCTGCGATGTGCTCCGCGTTGCCGAAGGTCACGCCGCCGTCTGTCGAGTACTTGACCCAGTAGTCCGTCGGCAGGTTCGCGGTCTGACCAGGCAAGAGGTTGCTGTTGTCGTAGAACGTCACCGCCACGCGTCCCCCGTTCACCGCGACCATGGGCGTGAATGTCGGCAGGCCCGAGGCGAGCTTGTGGACCACGGATGGCGCGGTCCAGGTGGCGCCGCCGTCACTCGAGCTGGAGAGCAGGATCTCGTCGTCCCACGCGCAGCTGCTCTGCTTCAGCTGCTTCTGATAGCGGGTCGAGCTCTCCCACACGACGTAGAGCTTGCCCGTTGTCGGGTCGATCGCGACCTCTTCGAGACCGTCGCCCACGCGCAGCGACTCACATGTGTTCGGGTCGTGGACGCCGAGGCTGTTGAACGGCGCAATGACCTTGGGGGCCGTCCACGTGTTGCCTCCATCGGTGGACTTGACGACGACGAGCACGGCCTTGCTGCGTGTGCCCTGGAAGGGCGTGTTCGGCGGCACGATCAGGTCGGCGAAGTCGTACAGCGTGTTCGGGTGCAGAGGGTCGACGACGATGATGTTGCCGATCGTCTGCTGCCGGTTCGCCGTCTTGATGATGACCTTGGCCTGGCTCCACGTGATGCCGCCATCGGTCGTCTTGGAGAAATACGCGTCACCGCTGTAAGCCTGCGCGTGCGGGTTGTCGTCGGGCCTGTCGGTCGCCAGGATCAGGGTGTCCCACACCGTGTAGGCCGTGCCCGCGATCACAGGGTTGGCGGTCGTCGAGTTCTTGTCGCCGAACGCCTGGGCGGTCCCGAACACAGAGCCCGGGATGGGTTGGGCGTGGTCCCAGGTGGCGCCACCGTTGGTGGAGCGCACCGCGGCCACGGCATTGGCCCAGATGCCGAGCGCCGGGTCGGCAGAGGAGCCCTGGTTGAACGAGAGCGCGGATGCGTACGCGGTTCCGTCAGGACCGAACGAGACCCAGGGGTCGGACGCCCGGAGGTACTGCAGGCTGGCCGGCGTCCCGGGAGCGCACTTGCTCACAGGCAGCGTCGACTCCGTCCACGTCGTGCCGCCGGTGGTCGTCACACCGACGCCGATGCCGTGGGCGCCGCCGTTCGACCAGCGGTCCTGGTGCCACATCGTGACCCAGTTCGCCGGATTGGCTGGATTGACCCCGATGAACGGCTCCACCTCTGCGTCGAGAAACACTCGCCCTGACTGGATCGCGTCCAGGGAAGTGCATGCGCTGAGCGGTGATGGGCCGGATACCTTGACGACGACCGCCAGTGCGACTGCCGTCGACGACGTGATCACCGCCAGCGCGCTCGCAAGCGCGGAAATCCATAAGGCCTTCTTCAGCAATTCACAATCCCCCCAGTGAAACCGCAGCCTGAACCAAGAACAACTTAAACCCATCCGAGCCGTTCGCGCAACCAGGCGGTCGCGTGGCGTCCCTGCGCTGCCTGGAACGCGCGCACCGTGGGCAGGCCCGGCGGCGGCGGCTCCAGGGAGCGGACCACGAAATACCCCGCCAGCGCGCACACGACCGCATCCACAGACTCGCGACGCACACCCGTCAGGTCGACGCGGCTCAGGATTTCTTCGGGTGATGGTCCGCCCTGCATCGCCACGCTCGGCGACATGCATGCGATGTCCAGCCACCATGCTCCTGTCCGCGCCCACGGCCAGTCGAGGACGTAGACGCTGTCGCCCGCGATCAGCAGGTTGTCGGCCCGGACATCGAAGTTCAGCAGCGTGTCACCCAGCGCGGAACCAGGCGCCTGAGCCTCGAGCCTGGCGAGCCGATCCAGGTTTCTGATGCACCATTCGTCGAGGCGCTCTTCGCCGCGCGCCAGCGCTGCCTGCCAGCCGTTGATCGTCCGCGCGAAGGCATCCGCCGCGGTCTGGTCGGTGGAGATCGGCGATGGCGTCAACGATCTCGCCATTTCCTTCAAGGCCCCGAGGACCTGGTCGAGCTCGGCGTCCGTCCAGGGCTCCGCGGGGTGGTGGCCCTCGATGTCTTCGAGACAGAGCGCCACCCAACCCTCCTCGTCGTA
>DASXSD010000261.1:0-5227 GCA_036506195.1 Candidatus Dormiibacterota bacterium | reverse complement strand
TTCTACGCAGCCCCCCTCCACCGCCCGGTGGGGCCGCTGTTGGGATGACAGACCCCGATGGCGTGACGACGTCGGTCATTTCCGTTTCCCTCCTAGTGCCCGTTGTGGTGGACGTGGTGCGCCGAGTGTGACGGCGGCACGTCCAATGCCGGGTTCCCGTCGAAGAAGCCATGTGGCAAAAGGTGAAATCCGATGTACTTCACGGGCATCACGGGCCATTCTTCGGGGCGCACCGCGTGATGCGCGCCCATGGTGTACCAGAGGACCACGTCTTCGTTCTCCAGCTTGCTGTCGCTCTTCACGAATTCCGGCAGGCCGGCGCCTCCGGGGTGCTGGTTCGGGTAGTCGCCCGCGGCGAACATCTCGTCGGGGTCGTACTTGGTCACCCACAGGTGCTTGGTCGTGAACTGTGCTCGCTGAATCGGGTAGGCGTCGGGCTGGTAGAAGGGCAGCACGTTGTCGCCCGGCATCAGCTTGTAGGCCACGGGCTGACCCACCGCGTTCTGTTTACCGTTGTTGGCGATCTTCCAGTAGCGGGCGGCCAGCGGGTTGATGATGCTCTGCGCCTGCGACTCACGCTTGAACGGCGTCTCTTTCACGATCCAGGCGTTGCCGTGTGGGTTGTCAGGCCCCGGTGGCAGGCCTTCGCTGTCGCACTCGTAGACAGTGTTGCGGAGGCCGTCCACCATCATGTCCAACCGGATGCTGAAAAAGTGCTGATGGTGCGGGCCGTAGACGCCCGGGGCGACCAGCGCACCGTGCTTTGGGACGACACCCTCCGGCACCGCGCCGTTGGACATCACGCCCGTCATCTTGACTTCGTAGCCGATGCCGCCGTCCTGGTAGAAATACCAGAAGTAGCCGTATTCGTAGTTGCCTATGGTGGCGACGGTCGACAACACGAGCCGGCGTGAACGGCGGACCTCGGTCTCCTCAGTCCGGAAGTCCTTGTGCTTCCAGAGCATGCCGAAGTCCTCTTCGTGAAGGCAGATCGCGTTGCTGATGGCCATTGGCCCGCCGTCGTTATCGTTGACGATGCCGTCGAAGTAACGGATCTCGCCGAGACAGTCGCAGCCGAGCTCCAGGCTGTTACACATCATGCCGACGCCGTACTCGCCCATGTCGAACACGTTCTTGCGGTAGTGATTGGGGGCGGGATCGCCATAGGGGATGAACATCTCGGCCAGCGAGGCCCGATAGAGGATCGGTCGCTCCTGACCGCGGTCGTTGTAGCTGACGGTGTAGAGCACCATGCCTTCGCGCGGATTGAATCCGATCCGAAAGCTCCATTTCTGCCAGGTGACCTGGTACCCCGCGACCTGGAAGCTGGTGCCCTCAGGCTGCGCGATATCGAGCGGTTTCAGGTCCTTGCGTACGCCGTCCGGAAAGTAGGGCACGTTCTCCGGGTCCGAGATCCTGTCGGCCGTGTAGTTGGCCTTCTTGGCCGGGACCGGCACCACCCCGTGGTCCTCAACCTCGATGACCTCCATCTTGTCCAGGTCGAACTTGACGATCAGCCCCTCGATGGGCCGCGCATACACGTGCTCGCCCGGGCCGGGACGGATCCACGTCAGCGGCCGGCAGAACCGCCCCTTTTCAGGGCCGTCGATTTCCGAGTAGTAACCGCACGACCAGGCGTCTGTGATGGCCATCTCGAAGTCATTCACCCCACGCCGGCGCAGGGCCGCCTGCCAGCGCGGGTCCTTACGGACGACCTCGTCCACGGTCATGAACTCTTCGAGCATGATCGAGGGCTGGACGCCCTTGATCTCCTCCCAGCCGACGACCCTTTGCTGGGTGAGCGAGACTACCGCCTCGAAGGTCTTGCGCCTCGTTCGGTCGCGGACGACGATGAACGCCTGCCGGTCGACCTGGGTCCCATTGCCGGGCTTCCAGGCGAGAACGTCCTTCTTGGCCGGCTCGTTCAGCATCACGTAGACAAAGCGGTGGCCGGCGTCAAGGCCGCGGTCCTTCTTGAGGATAGTCGACGCCGCCTGGACCTCCTCAGACGTGAGCGGGTCGAGCGGATGCCTGGTCGTGGCGACGGCTGGCTCTACCGTTTGCATGTGCACCTCCGGATCGCCATGCTTCCCTGCCAGGGACGGGTGCCAGACATGCGCATCAGTCCCCCCTGGAGCGCAGCGTCCGTTAAAACGTAGTCCGCCACCCGTTCTGTGTCAAACCTTTCGTGATCAAAGCTCCGAACTGGTCTTCCAGCAGTACGATTTTTGACTCGATTTCCAAGACGCAGGTCGGCAAGTTCTGGAAGCAGGAGTGACGGGTTTAGGGAATGGCTGCCCACACCGGTGTTCTGGTTGATGTGGACGGCGCTCTCACGCCGGACGAGAAGCAGGCCGTACAAGCTGCCCGCACATTCCGCGACGTACACGTCACCCCATTTGCGGACGGCATAGAGCTTCGGCGGGAAACCGCAATATCGACGCTCCGTCTGGCGAGCCAATATCAACTTCTCGGCCTGCAGGTGGCGACGACGCATGGAGGCCGCGGGTTGAGCGCTGTGGCCGCGGCTCGCGTGTATGAGGAGATCGCCGAAGGATGCCTGGCTCACGCATTCTCGCTTGATGTCCACAACAACATCGCGAGCTTGGTCAGCCGGCGCGGCACCAAAGCTGCTCGAGACAGGTGGCTTCCTCGTCTTCTGTCTGGAGATTCGGTTGCCGCTTTTTGCTTGACGGAGCCGGCTATGGGGAGCGATGCGGGTGCCATTCAGTGCAAGGCCGAGCGCGTTGGGAGCGATTGGGTTCTGAACGGGGAGAAAGCGTGGGTTACCAATGCGGCGGGGGCTGATCTCTTCGCTGTCTGGGCCCAGACAGACACCACAGCCCGGTCGCGAGGAATCGCAGCATTCCTTGTAGAGCGAAAGTCCGAAGGCCTGACTGTGACCGAGCCTTACCAGCTGATGGGCGGCCACGCTATGGGCACTGCTGGACTTTTGCTTCAGAACTGCCGAGTGCCGGCTGATGACCTCATATCGCCACCTGGTGACGGATTCAAAGTGGCGTTGCAAGGAATCACGGCGGCAAGAATCTTCGTCGGGGCGCAATGCTGCGGAATCTTGAAGGCCGGCCTCGAGCGAGCGATTGGCTACGTATCAGAGCGAACGGCGTTCGGGCGCCCCGTTGGAAGTTTCCAGGGTCTCCAGTGGGAGCTGGCGAATGTGGCAACCCAGCGCGAAGCCGCGCGCCTGTTGGTATATCGCGCAGCTGCCGCCGCGGACCAGAATCTCTCGGCAACCGTAGAGGCTGCACAGGCCAAGAAGTTTGCAACCGACGCTGCTGTCAGCGGTTTGGTGACGTGCATGCAAGCCATGGGAGCCCGCGGTTTTCTGGTTGATTCGACACTCGGGAGACACCTGGCGGCGGCGAAGATGGCCGAGTACCTGGACGGGACCAGTGAGATTCAAAACATTGTCGTCGCGCGGTCGCTTTTTGGTGGCGCATTGGACTAATCAGCTTGGCCAGTTCAAGTCGGGGAAACGTGAATCGCCCTAGATTTCGTGGGACTCGCCAGATTCGACTTGAACCGCGAGGCCCTACGTTTTGGCACCGGTCCAGTCAGGGGTTCCTAGTCTCGTCCCACTCGGGGTGCTTGCGGAAGAGCCCACCCCAGCCGATGTGGTACCAGCGTTCTTCCTTGTAAGCAGACAACGAAGCCATCTCACCGGGCGCGAGGTCGGTGACGACGTGCTTTTCGGTGATCCTCTTGATCCGTCCGGCGGGCACCTCGAGAAGACTGCCGTGCTCGCGCCATTTCAGCACTATCCCGTGGAAGATGTCCTCTTTCTCATCGCCGAGGAGGGACTCCGCCGTTCCAAGATCGGTTCCGTCCGCCCCGATCACTGGCGCGCGATACGCCATCGCGGTCCAAGCCACGGTCGGCTCGTCTTCAAAGATCACGTATTAACCCTTCCGCTTACCTTACCCAGAAGCTCAACCTCCCGGCTTGGAGCCCCCGGGGTGAGACTGCTGTTTTGAAATCAAGGACTGGGGAGAGCGAACGCTCGCGGCGCGCGGGCAAGTTGACGAGAGCGGTTTCTCGACAGGTCCTAACCGGCGACCACCAATCCCATCTCCACCTTACGAAAGGTCTTCTGACCGGCCGGCGGGGTCGGCGGAATCACTTCAACAGGCTGCTCGTTCAAGCTGCACCAACCTCCCTCGCCATCTCCCGCGCGAACCTCAGAACAGCTAGCGGATCGGCTCGGAAGTCCAGAGCGGTTTGCGCTTCTCGACAAAGGCCGCCATGCCTTCGCGGCCGTCGGGCGCGACGGCGTTGCAGGAGATCGCCTCGGCCATCATCTCGTACGCGTCAGCCTGGGTCGCCTCGATCTGCCGGTAAAAGCCTTCCTTGCCGATCTTCAGCGCGTAGTGGCTGAGCTGCGAAAGCTCCTGCACAAGCGAGCTGACCTCCCGGTCGAGCTGAGCGCGCGGCACCGCGCGGTTGATGAGACCCCATCGCTCGGCGGTCGCAGCGTCGATGAACCGGCCTGTCAAGAGCATCTCCAGCGCGTGCTTGCGGCTCACGTTGCGGCCGACCGCCACCCCGGGCGTGGAGCAGAAAAGTCCGTACTTGACGCCGGAGGTCGCGAAGCGGCAATCGTCGGCAGCGATGGCGAGGTCGCAGGTCGCGACGAGCTGGCATCCAGCCGCTGTGGCGATCCCGTGCGGGGCTGCGATCACAGGCACCGGCACCGACTGCACCGCCGCCATCATCCTGTTGCAGACGGCGAAGATCGAACGCTCCTCGTCGAGGGTGGCGTCCATCATCTCCTTCAGGTCGTGCCCGGCGGAAAAGGCTCGGCCTGCGCCTTTGATCACGATCGCGCGGACCTCCGGCCGGGCGCCCTGCCGTTGCAGCTCGGCGGTGAGCTCCTCCATCAGCCCGGTCGAGAGGGCGTTCAACTGGTCCGGCCGGTTCAGCGTGATGGTTACCGCGGGCGGCGCATCCTCGACGAGCAGGTATCTCAGCGTCACAGCCATCGCGACCTCCTCATTGCAGCGGGTAGGGACACTGCCACCAGTATGGGAGCGCCACGGCGGGGATGGCGACGACCCACTTGACCCGCCTTTGGGTGGAGAGCCTGAGAACGCTCGACGACCGCGGCATCCGGCACGTCTACATCAAGCCGTCAACGCCGCGCCTCAACGGCAAGGTGGAAAGGTCGCACCGCATCGACGACGATGAGTTCTGCCGCATGCTCGCCGGC
>DASXSD010000260.1:0-6596 GCA_036506195.1 Candidatus Dormiibacterota bacterium | reverse complement strand
AGGGAGACGTGGACACCCGTGCCGCCGGCAGCCGCCGCCAGGCTCTTCGTGAACGAGGCGAGCGCGACCTGGCCGGTGTCGTACGCGATAGTCAGCGGGTCGCGCGGCGCCAGCGCGCCGGCGCTGACCGTGTTGACGATGTGGCCCGAGCCGCGCCCCGTGAGATGCGGGAGGAAAGCCATGCTCGTGCGCACCGCGCCCAGGAGGTTGGTGTCCAGCATCCACTTCCAGTCGCCCGGCTTGATGCGCTCCAGGGGGCCCTTGAGGAGTACGCCGGCCATGTTGACCAGGATGTCGACCTGGCCCATCGCCTTGATCGAATCGGAGGCCAGGGAGCGAACCGAAGAGTCGCTCCGCACGTCGGTGGCCAGCGCGATGGCGGCGTCGGCGCTGCCCAGGCGGAGGATCTCGTCGACGGTGCGCTCCATGCGCTCGCCGTCGAAGTCGGCGACCACGATTCGCGCGCCCTGGCGGGCCAGGGCCTTGGCCGCCGTACGCCCGATCCCGCTCCCTCCGCCGACGACGACCGCCACCCGCCCCGACAGAGCGCCGCGCGGCTGCAGCTGGTCATCCACCACAGCGGGCAATTCTATTGATCCAGGCACCCGTTCAGGCTGTCACAAGCGCCGTCCGCGATTCCCAACAGCCGGTACAGACTCGAGCCGGCGAGCTCGTTGTAGTAGCGGTCGCGATCGTTGGCCACGGGTAGATTGTGGCGACATGCCGAAGCCCAAAGATGTGCAGTTCTTCGCAACCCCGGCCGAGTTGCGAGCGTGGTTCGAAGCCAACCACGCCATGGCGACTGAGCTGTGGCTTGGCTATCACCTCAAGCGCAGCGGCCGGCAGTCGGTGATGTGGCAGGACGTGGTCGACCAGGAGCTGTGCTTCGGTTGGATCGACAGCGTGCGCTACTCGCTCGGCGACGACCGCTCCGCGCAGCGGATCACGCCACGCCGCAAGCGCAGCATCTGGAGCGACGTCAACATCAAGCGCTACCGCGAGCTGGAAAAGCTTGGACTCGTGCATCCCGCCGGCCGCGCGGCTTACGAGAAGCGGGACGAGGCGCGCTCACGTATCTACTCCTACGAGAACCGCTCGCGCGGATTCGACGCGGCGACCGAGGCCGAGCTGCGCAAGCACAAGCGCGCGTGGAAGTTCTTCGAGGCGCAGGCACCCTCCTACCGGAGGACTGTCGCCTTCTGGGTGATGAGCGCGAAGCAGAACGACACGCGCAAGCGCCGGCTGGCCCGCCTCATCGAGCACTCGCAGAAGGGCGAGCGCGTGCCGGCTTTTGTTTCGCCGGCCCGGCGTCGCGCTCCCTGACCCGGGCTCTGACCAGCGCCTTGATCTTCGCCAGCGGCAGAGGCTCATCCAGGGGAAAGCGCAACGTCGACGCGCCGTACAGGTACTTCTCGAGGCCCTTCGCGTCGCCCGCGGGGTAAAGCGCCACATGTTTGGCGGCGCCGCCGAAGTAAACGAGCCTGGTCGGGTAGAAGTAGCCGACGATCCCGTAGCTGATCCTCTCCTTCGCGTCCGGCGCGACCTCCTTGATTGCGGCTCGAAGCTGGCGCAGGTATGGCTGCGCGGCTCTGGGCTGGGAGGCTATATAGGCCTCAGGCGTGGCCGCCGGCGACTTTCGTGTAGTTGAGGTCGAAGTCGACCTTCCAACTCTTGCCATCTTCTGACATCTCCCATCGGCCGGTGATGCTGCGGCCGTCTTCACTCAGCTTGCCGATGTATCGCTGGTTGAACCCCGGCGCATCGCGCCAGATCGTCCACTCGCCCCCGGCGAGACGCGTCCGGTATACCCGATACACACCCCGTGAGTCGTAGTAGAGGACGGTGCAGTAGTCGCTGGCCTCGTCGGCCCCGATGATCATCAGGCTTTCCGGAAAGCGCTGATCCTCCTCGACCGAGTGGATGCGCATGAACTTGCCGTCCTCGGTGAGGGTCACGATCGTGTGACCGCGACCCTCCGAGAAAGCCTTGCTGTCGGCGACCCAGTCGCCGAGGAGCGCTCTCAGCTGCTCGATGCCTCTGCTCACTTACCCGACTTCATCTTCTCGAGCAGCTCGGCCAGCCGCTCCATTGACTCGTCAGCCCCTTCCTGCATGCCCGAGGCGACCATGCCGTCGCGGTCCATCACGGACTGGAAGACGCTCTGCTCGGCCACGCGAGTCTTGTTGCCAAGAGGCTCGAACGTCGTCGTCTGCAGCAACACATGGCCGGGCACGCCCTCGTACTCGAACGTCGCGCAGATCCGCTCGGGCGCCACTACGTCGTGGTTGACGCCGCGGAAGGCGTGTTCGACGCCGTCCGACCCGATGTTGCTCATGCGCCACGAGCCGCCGGCGTGTGGTTCGAACTTGTAGATCTTCGTCTCGTACCTGCGCGGGCCAAACCACTGCGCCACGAGCTTGGGGTCGGTGTAGGCCTTGAACACCAGCTCGCGAGGCGCATCGAAGACGGTCGACGAGATGATCTCCTGCTTGCCGGGCTCGATGACGTACTCGGTCTTAGGCATCGTGGTCTCCTTGCTGCTCATCGCTCTTTCTCTCCTTCATCAAATCCTGCAATACGGCGTCCAGGCGCTGGACTCGCTCGTCCCAGAACTGCCTGTACTCACCCACCCAATCGGATGCCTCGCGGAGGCGTCCGGGCTCCAGGCGGCACGGCCGCCACTGCGCGTTGCGGCCCTGGGTGACCAGGCCGGCGCGCTGCAGCACTTTCAGATGTTTGGAGATGCCGGGCAGGCTCAGGTCGAACGGCTTGGCCAGTTCCGTGACCGAGGCCTCGCCCTGTGCGAGACGGGCCAGGATCGCTCGCCGGGTGGGGTCGGCGAGGGCTGCGAAGGTGACGCTCAGCTGGTCGTTGGCCACTGTATTTTTCCCATCAGCTAATTAACTGATCGGTAGAATACAGCCGCCCGGAGTGATCTGTCAAGGTCGTTAAAAGTGCCGTGGCCGGCCAAAGCACTATCCCCGGCGCCGGCAACAGTGCCGAGGCCGGCCAAAGCACAAAGCAGACTTAGCGGGCCGCTCTCAGCGCCGACTTGAGGTCGGAAACGCCCATGTAGGCGTTCAGCTTGCGGGCGCTGCCCGCCGAGCCGGCGTAGATGTAGTCGATGTTCACGCCCGCCCGGCCGAGCTTGGCCGCAACCTTGCCGAGGGTGCCCGGCGTGTCGGAGAGGGTGACCGTCAGCACCTCCTCCTCGGTGAACTGCCAGCCGTTGGCGGTGAACACTTTGCGCGCCGTCGCCGGCTTGTCGACCACCATGCGCACCGCCCCGCGACCACCCTCGGTGGCGCCCATCAGGGCGACGATGTTCGTCTTCTTGGCGCCGAGCGCGCCTGCGATGTCACCCAGCATCCCCGGCTGGTCGGCGACCCAAAGCGTCAGCTGCCTGGCCTTTGGCATGGCTTTCCTCCTCGTCCTCAAACCCGCCCGATTGCGCGGTAAGTCTAGGCATCTTTAGGCGCCCTGAGTGGTCGCCGCTCTGCATAGATAAGGACGCGCGAGGCTCAGCGCGCGAGGGCTTGCGCGCCGACGCGCAGACCAAGACCCACCAGCACTGCCCCCAGGAGGGCGTCGATCGCCCGCCGGACCCGATCGATCCGCAGCCACCGGCTCACGCGGTCGACCGCGAAGGCGTAGCCGACCAGCCAGAGCAACGTCAGCAGGCAGAAGTTCAAGCCGAGAACCAGGAGCAGAAGGAAGCTCGGGTGCGGGCCCCCGAACGGGGGCAGAAGGCTGATGAAGAAGGCAATCATCTTCGCGTTCGACAGGTTGCTGATGTAGCCCTGCAGAAAGGCCGACCGAGCAGACAACAACTCCTCCCCAACGTGTGGGGAGGTGGCCCGAAGGGCCGGAGGAGAGCTGCCCGAGGGGCGTTTGATTGCTTTCGCAAGCGAGCGCACGCCGAGGTACACCAGGTAGGCGGCGCCCGCAAGCCGGATCGCGAAAAAGAGCGGCGCCGACGCGGCCAGGACGACGGCCAGCCCGGCGCTGGTGGCCAGGCTCCACGTGGCCTGCCCGGCCGCCACGCCGGCGGCGGTGGCCAAACCGGCGCGACGCTTCCCCAGCAGCGTGTTGCGGATGGTCAGCGCAGTGTCTTGCCCCGGCGTGCAGATGACCAGCAGCGAAACCCCAAGAAAGGCGACGTAGGATGCGAGGCCGATCACGGTCGGCTCATTGTGGGCGCCACCCCCCACGAGGTGGGGAGAAGTTAGCTCGAGGCGTACGGCCGCAGCCGTGCGGCCTGCCCGGTCCGGCGCAGCTTGTCCAGGGCTGCACGCTCCAGCTGGCGGACCGTCTCCCGGCTCGTCCCGAGCCGGCGCGCGACCTCGTCGAGCGCCCGCTGGTGACCGTCGCCGAGCCCGAAGCGCAGCTGGATGACGCGCCGCTCGCGCGGCCGAAGCACGCGCAGCACATCGTCGACCTGGTCTTTCAAGTCGGCCTCTAGCGCCGCTTTGGCGGGCGACTCGGCGTTGACGTCCTCGATCAGGTGACCGAGCTGCGTCTCACCCTCCTCCCCAATCGGGGTCTCCAGGGACACGGTGTCGCGTGCGGTCTGGCGCAGGGCCTCGACCTCGAGCGCGCTCACGCCCAGCTCCTCGCCGATCTCCTCGTCGGTCGCCTGGCGGCCGAGCGAGTCGCGCAGGCGGTCGGAGACGCGGACCAGCTTGTTCGTCTGGTCGCCGATGTGGATGGGGAGCCGGATTGTCCGCGCCTGGTCGCCGATCGAGCGCAGAACGGCCTGCCGGATCCACCACGTGGCGTAGGTCGAGAACTTGAAGCCGCGGCGGTGGTCGAACTTGTCGACCGCCCGCATCAGGCCGACGTTGCCCTCCTGGATCAGGTCCAGCAGCGGCATGCCGCGGCCCTGGTACTTCTTGGCGATCGAGACCACCAGGCGAAGGTTTGACTCGGTCATCCGGCGCCGGGCGGCGTCGGAGCCCTTCTCGATCTGCTTGGCGAGCTCGACCTCTTGCTCCTTGGTCAGCAGCGAGCCGCGCCCGATCTCGCGCAGGTAGGCGCCAAGGGCGTCGGCGTCGGCCTCCCCTGGCTCGGGCGCCGGCTGGGGGCGCTGTTCGAGGCCCAACAGCACGTCCGCGAGGGCCGGAGAGTCCTCCTGCGAGTTCGCTCGCGCTTCGTCGTCAGCAGCGTCGAGCCAGACGGAGACGGAAGATTGGAGTTGCATGCGCATTTGATCTACCTCGTAACGTGAGATTTGAAACCCAAATTCCAAGGGAGGTCCAGCATGCGAATTGCCTGTGTACTCGGCCCCATGTTCGAGGACTTCGAGTTCAAGGAGCCCTACGAACAGTTTCGGCAGGCGGGGCATGAGGTCACGATCGTCGGGACCGAAGCCGGCACGCGCCTGATGGGCTCCAAAGGCAAGGAGGAGGCCACGGTCGACAAGTCCTTCCAGGACGTGAGGCCGGACGCCTTCGACGCCCTGCTCATCCCAGGCGGATCGAGCCCGGACAAGCTGCGGGCCCATGACGAGGCGGTGGCGTTCGTCAAGGCCTTCATGCAATCCGGCAAACCGGTGTTCGCGATCTGCCACGGACCCCAGCTCCTGCTGACGGCCGACGAGTACAGGAATCATCGGATGACCGCCTGGAAGACCGTCCAGGGCGACCTGAAGAAGGCGGGCGCCAACGTGGTGGACCAGGAGGTGGTTGTCGATCGCAACCTGGTCACCTCCCGGCAGCCGTCCGATATTCCTGCTTTCATCAGGGAATCGCTGAAGGTCCTCGAGCAGCTTCCCGCGCGCCGTTAGTCGCGATCGCGCTGGTGACGCCAACGTGAGCTGGACGACGTTCGAGGTGAAGACCAGGCGCCGCGCCCAACTCGTGGACATCACACAACGGGTGGCGGAGGCGGTGGAGCGCGCGCAGGTAGCAGACGGCCTTTGCCTCGTCTTCGTTCCGCACACGACCGCGGGGGTGACCATCAACGAGGGCGCGGACCCCGACGTCGCGAATGACATCGAGTCTCACCTCGGCGAGCTGGTGCCGAAAGAGGCAGCCTTTGAGCACGCCGAAGGCAACTCCGACTCGCACATCAAGACCGTGCTCGTCGGCCCCTCATGCTCGGCGCCGGTACGGGACGGCCAGCTGGCCCTGGGTCAGTGGCAGGCGATCTTCCTGTGCGAGTGGGACGGTCCGCGGACCCGGCGCGTGGAGGTCAACGTCCTGGCGAGCTAGGTTCAGGCGGCCCGGGCCCCCGAGAAAGCTAGTTCACCAGCTCCAGCTCGCGAGCGGTGATGACGGTCTTGACCGCGGAGTGACTGCCAAGCTTGGCGCTGATCGACCGCACGTGGGTGCGCACGGTCGAGTAGCTGATTCCCAACCGCCTCGCGATCTCCCGGGTCTTCACCCCGTCTGCCATCAGCTGCAGGACCTCGCGCTCACGCGGACCCAGGCTTTCGCGCATGTGCTCGCGGTCTTTACCACGGCTGACCAGCTGCGCGATCGCCGTGGGCGAGATCAGGGTCTGGCCCTGCGCCACCTTGCGGACCGCGTCGATCACCTCGGAAGCGGGTCCAGACTTCAGCACGTACGCGCTCGCGCCAGCCTCGACTGCTGAAA
>DASXSD010000259.1:0-3145 GCA_036506195.1 Candidatus Dormiibacterota bacterium | reverse complement strand
GGCCCAGGCCTCGACCACTTTGCCCCCCGCCTGGCGCACGGAGCCGAGCCCGAGCGCCGGCCCGTCGGGCGGCGGGTGGCCGAGCTCCTCTTCGAACTCGCGGCGGGCCACGTCCAGCGGCGCCTCGCCCGGTTCGATCTCACCCTTGGGCAGCGACCATGCGCCGTCGTCCTTGCGCTTCCAGAAGGGGCCGCCAGGGTGGACGAGGAGGACTTCGGGCTTGCCGTGCCGCAGCCGGTAGAGCAGCAGGCCCGCCGACATCGCAGGCATGGCCTTCGATTGTGCTGGTACCGGGTCCGCCGGTGCATGATGTGAGCAGCTATCCGCGAAGAGGAGGCTTCAATGGCCGAAGAGGGCGCCTACGCGCTTTTCTGCGCCACGGTCGACGCCGCGTCCGCCGTGGCCGGAATCACGGACCCCTGGCTCCTGCAGAGGATCAAGACGCCGGAACGCATCCACCAGGTCTCGATCCCGCTCACCCGCGACGACGGCCGCCGCGAGCTGCTGACCGGATACCGGGTCCAGCACAGCTCCGCCCGAGGCCCTTACAAAGGCGGGATTCGCTACCACCCGAACGTGAGCCTCGACGAGGTCATGGCTCTCGCCGGCTGGATGAGCATCAAGACCGCCGTCGTCAACATCCCGATGGGCGGCGGCAAGGGCGGCATCACGGTCGATCCCCAGGTCCTGTCGCTCCATGAGCTGGAAGGTCTGACCCGGGCTTATACGGAGCGCATCTGGCGGTTCATCGGTCCGCTGGTCGACATCCCGGCGCCCGACGTCAACACCGATGCCCGGATCATGGACTGGCTTGCCGACGAGTACGGCCGTCTCTCGGGAGTGGCGGATCCTGCCGTGGTCACGGGCAAGACCGTCGAGCACGGCGGCTCGCTCGGTCGCGACAAGGCGACAGCGCGAGGCGGCTTCGACGTGCTCGAGGCCGCCCTGCACGCGGCGGGCGAGGATCTTCGGGGCAAGCGCGTGGCCATCCAGGGTTTCGGCAACGCCGGCGCCAACGCAGCGCTGCTCCTGGAGGAGGCGGGCGCGACGATCGTCGCGGCCTCGGATTCCACGGCCGCGCTCGTGTCTCCCTCGGGTCTGCCGGCCCGTGACCTGGCCGCCTACAAGGAGCGCAACGCCCACTTCTGCGACCTGACCGATTACGAAAGGAAGCGGGCCGACGCGCCGCTGTACGAGGACGTCGACATCCTGATCCCGGCTGCGCTGGAGGGACAGATCACGGCTGCGAACGCCGAGCGGGTCCGGGCGCGGTGGATCGTGGAGCTCGCGAACGGGCCGACGACACCGGAGGCGGATGCAGTGCTCGCGGAACGCGACGTGCACGTGCTGCCGGACATCCTGGTCAACGCGGGCGGCGTGGTCGTCAGCTATTTCGAGTGGGTCCAGGACCTCCACTCCGAGCGCTGGCTGCTGGAGGAGGTCGAGGCGCGCCTCGCCGTGATCATGCGGCGCGCGTTCGACGCGGTGACCGCGTTCGCGAACGAACGCGACGTCTCGCTTCGACTTGCCGCCTACGCCGTGGCCCTGCAGAGAATCGCGGCCGCGATCCGCGAAACCGAGGTTGCACCAAGGCGGAGCATCAGCACGGTCATCCTCTAAAGCGGGTAACTTGGGGTAAGACCCCAAGGAGGATTGTCGATGCCCTACGAGGAGACCGAGAAGGCCTGGGACCGGTTCGAGAGCGAAATCAAGGACCTGGCAGGTGAGCTGAAGCGCCACTATCGCGCGTCTGACGCCAACGACCGCCACAGGGCCGAGCTGAACGAATCGCTGGAGCAGCTGCGCAAGGCGGCCGAGGGCGTGTTCAGGTCGCTGGAGACCGCGACCAAGGACCCGCAGGTCCGCCAGCGCACGAAGGAGACTGCGCGATCGTTCGGATCCGCGGTCGCGGAAACGTTTCGCGACCTGAGCGACGAGATAGAGAAGGCCGTCCGCAAGAAATAAGGGAAGGACAAACTCCTCCCCACCGTGTGGGGAGGTGTCGGCGAAGCCGACGGAGGGGCTACTTCGGTGCGTTCGCCTGCGACTGCTTGAGCGTCAGCACGCGGGCGACATCGGCGGGCGAGACGATGCCGACCAGGTTGCCGTCGTCGAAGACGAGCACCCGCTGCTCGATGCCGAGTCCGACGCGGTAGATCAACGACGAGAGGTCTTCGCGAGGATTCGTGGTGGGCACCTCGGCAATCGGTCGGGCGACGTCGATCAGATGCTTCTCTGCCCGCTCTGCCGCGGGTAGTCGGACCAGGTCGCCAAGCCTGACGACGCCGGTCAGCTTGCCGGACGGCTCGTGGATCGGGTACGTGGTGAAGCTGTGGTTGGGAGCGACCGACTCCAGGAACTGCTCGACCGTCACCCAGTCGGGGAGCGTCACCACCGGCGATGTCATCGCCGCCGACACCGGGACGGTGCGGAGGAGGGTCCGGATGTTGGCCCCGGCCTCTTCCGACGCGGCGGCCGACAGCAAGAACCACCCGAGAAACGCGATCCAGATGCCGCTTGCCACCTCGCCGAGGAACAGCTCGAGCACCCCCGCGGCGATCATCAGGAACGCGAACACGCGGCCGACGCGGACCGCGTTGTGGACGCCGCGCTGCCTGCTGCCTGATCGCCACCACAACAACGAGCTGAGCAGCCTGCCCCCGTCGAGCGGAAAGGCGGGTACCAGGTTGAAGAGGCCCAGCACGATGTTGACGAAGGTCAGCCAGCTGAAGAGGTCGGAGACGAGCAGATTGGCGGAGCTCGCGGCGGCAAGACCAAAGGCGACGGCCGCGACCACGAAGCTCGTCAGCGGTCCGACGCCCGCGATCAGCGCCTCCGAGCGCGCGCTCGGTGGCTCGCCCTCCAGCCTCGAGACACCGCCGAACAGCCACAACGTGATGCCCGCCACCTTGACCCCGTTGCGCCTCGCCACCAGCGCATGCGACAGCTCGTGCGCGAGAAGGCAGACGTAGAAAAGGACGCCACCGACCGCGGCCACGGCCCAGTACACGAGCGGCGGGTGGCCGGGTGCGTCGACGGGGAAGATGGTGGTCGCGAGCATCCACGCGACCAGGGCGAAGATGAAGATCAGGCTCCAGTTGAATCCGACCTCGATGCCGAAGATCTTTCCGAGCCGGAAGCTTGG
>DASXSD010000258.1:0-9438 GCA_036506195.1 Candidatus Dormiibacterota bacterium | reverse complement strand
GCTGCGCATGTACACGAACGCGAGGTGCTCGGCGGCGAGCTTCGTCATGCCAAAGGGCGACACCGGGCGGGGCAGCGCCGTCTCCCTGGTCGGGAACATCTCCGCGTCGCCGTAGACCGACGAGCTCGACGCGAACACCAGCCGCTCCACCTCCGCGTTGCGGAGCGCCTCGAGGAGTCGCTGGGTGGCCACGATGTTGTCCTGCACGTAGCGGTCGAAGTGGTCCCCCCAGCTCGGGCTGACGCCGTCCAGACCGGCGAGGTGGAACACGACATTGGCGCCGCGAAGCACCTTGCGCAGGTAGCCGTGGACCATGTCGAGCTCCTCGAGCACGAAGTTGGCGTGCTCCAGTGCCTCCTCGAGGTTGCGTTCCTTGCGCGGGCGCTCGTAGAAATCGGTGAACGAGTCGATGCCGACGACCTCGTGACCATCGGCGAGCAGGCGCTCGCAGAGGTGGGAGCCGATGAATCCAGCAGCGCCGGTGACCACCACTCGCACAGAACAAACCTAATGTGTAGGGACGTGAACCGCTTCGAAAACTGGCTCGCGACCACTGACCACGGAGTTACCGTGAGGTCGTTTCCCGAGGGAACGCGGACCGCGACCGACGCCGCGCGAGCGGTGGGGTGCGAGCTCGGCCAGATCGTCAAATCCCTGGTGTTCGTCGCCGGTGGCAGGCCGGTCGTGGTGCTGGTCAGCGGAGCCAACCGGCTCGACGAGGCGAAGCTGGCGAAGGTTGCGGGCCGGCCGGTGGCCAAGGCCGACGCCGGCATCGCGCGCAACGCCACGGGCTACTCGATCGGCGGCGTGCCACCGTTCGGGCACGCGACCGACGTCAGGGTGTTCATGGACCGCGACCTTCTCGGTCATGCGGTGGTGTGGGCGGCCGCCGGCCGGCCCGATTCCGTCTTCGCGATCGAACCGGCGCGGCTTCTGGACCTCAGCAGGGCGACGGTCCTGGACCTCAAAGCGAAATGAGCGTGCAGGCCTTCCGTCACCTCTATGTCCACATCCCGTTCTGCAAACACAAGTGCGGCTACTGCGATTTCAACGCGTACGCCGGCATGGACCGCCTGATCCCCGACTACATCGACGCGCTCGAAAGAGAGCTCGTCTTTGCCCGCGAGCGGTTTCCTTTTCAGCAGCTGGATACTGTCTACTTCGGCGGTGGGACCCCAAGCCTGCTGCCGGCCGCGGAGGCGGCGAGGCTGCTGCAGTTCATCCGCCGCACTTTCAACATCGCGCCCGACGCCGAGGTCACGCTCGAGGCGAACCCCGCGAGCACGGATCAGGCAAGGGTCGAGGCCTGGCTCGAGGGCGGTGTCAATCGCCTCAGTCTCGGCGTCCAGGGGTTCGATCCTCGCGCCCTTGCGGTCCTGGAGCGCAAGACCGACGCGGCCCAGGCGACAAACGCCTTCGCCCTCGCCAGGGCGATGGGGATGTCAAACATCAGCGTCGACCTCATCTACGCCGTTCCTTACCAGAGCATGCAGACGTGGCGAGACACGTTGCGCCGGGCGATCGCGATGGGGCCAGAGCACGTCTCGACCTACTGCCTCTCCTTCGAGGAAGGCACGCTGCTGCACCGGCGGCGCGCCGAGGGCAAGGTGCCGGAGGTGCCTTCTGACCTCCAGTGGGACCAGCTCGATGCGGCATGCATGGAGCTGGAGGCGGCAGGCTATCGCCGGTACGAGGTCTCCAACTGGTCACGTCCGGGGTTCGAGTCGCGCCACAACCAGGCGTACTGGCGCTGCCGGCCGGTCTACGGCGCCGGCGCCGGCGCGCACTCCTACGCGACCGACGGCGAAACCGCGGCGCGATGGTGGAACGTGGCGCGCCCGCGTGAGTACATCGCCGCGGCGCCATCGACGAGGGCTGATGGGGAAGAGCTGGACCGGCGCAAGACCGTCGCCGAGTCGTTGATGCTCGGGCTGCGGACGGCGGAGGGCATGGCCGCCCCGCGCGGATTCGACGGGGAGCTGGACCGGCTGCAGCGAGCCGGCCTGATCAAGCGGCTCGACGGGCGCATCGCGCCCACGCGCCGGGGCATGGACCTGCACAACCAGATCGCGCTGGCCGTCCTTTGAGGGGGCCCCCTGTCGCCCGGCGCGGGCAAAGCCCGCGCTGCAGGCTACCCCCCTGTGAGGGGAAGCCCCCTGTCGCCCGGCGCGGGCAAAGCCCGCGCTGCCGGGCTACCCCCCCTGTGAGCGACTGGTTTTCGGTTCCCGCCCGTTAGGCGATCAGAGGCGATGGCACAGGCCCGATTTCCACGGCTCACAGGCGCGATGACCGTCCTGGTGGCGATCATCGCCTTGCTCGTGCTCGCCGACGTCGCCTTCGCCGCCGTCCTCGTCTCCCGGCAAGGGTCAGTGCAGCGGGCGCCGGCGGCCGCCCAGGCGAGCCCGCAGCCCAACCCCGGCGAGAAAAACAAGGCCGGGCACCCGTGCAACCACGGTTTCTACGTCTCTCAGGCGGCGCACTCCAAGAAGGGCGGCGCCTACGTCAGCGGCATCGCCAAGAGCGACCTGGGCAAGGACGGCAACTGCGCGGCGCCCCTGCCGGCGCAGGCGCCGGCGCCCAAGCCCAAGGGTCCCGGGAGTTAGCCCCACCCTGTACTGTTGTTAGCACTCTCCGGCCGAGAGTGCTGAAACTGAGATGGAGAACAGGAAGCAGGCGATCCTCCGGGCCGTGGTCCACGAGTTCACCACGAGCGCCGTGCCCGTCGGCTCCCAGGCCCTGCACTCGCGCTACTTCGTCAACCTGTCGTCGGCGACGATCCGCAGCGAGCTCGCCGAGCTCGCCGATCTCGGCTACCTGACGCAGCCCCACACCTCGGCAGGCCGGGTGCCTACCGACTCCGGATACCGCTACTTCGTCGACTTCCTGATGGACCTGGAGCCCATCCCCGACCGCGTGAGGGCCTACATCCGCGACGAGCTCCAGTCGGCGCCCGCCGACGTGGAGGGGATGGTCGAGCGGGTGGCGATGACGGTGGCCGCGGTCACCCAGAACGCGTCGGTCGCGAGCGCCCCGCAGGGGTCGCAAGCGCGGATCAAGCATGTCGACCTCGTCTCCCTGGAGCCGCAAGAGGTGCTGCTCATCCTGCTTCTCGAGGGCAACCTGCTCCGGCAGCAGGTGGTGAACACGACCGAGCCGGCGACCCAGGCCGACCTGACGGCCCTCACGTCGGGCCTCAACGAGGCGCTGAGCGGCCGGGCCAGCGACGAAGCCCGCAGGCGCTACGACGGGGCGCCCCTCGGTCTCGAGAAGGAGCTGCTCGGCAGGGTCATCGCCGTCCTCGACCTCTACGAGAAGGGAACCGAGAACCTGGTCGTCCACGACGGCGTGCGCAACCTCCTGCGACAGCCCGAGTTCGCCGAGTCGTCGCGCGTGCACCAGGTGCTGGAGGTGCTCGAGGAGACCCGCTACCTGACTGTCTTGCTCCGGCAGCTGATCGGCGACTCGGACCTGCAGATCGTGATCGGGTCGGAAAACACTTCGAGCCAGCTCCAGGGCTGCGCGGTCGTGCTCACCACCTATGGGCCCACCGACCGGCTGAAAGGCGTGCTGGGCGTGATCGGGCCCACGCGGATGGCGTACAGCCAGACGGTTTCCCGGCTGCAGGCCGTGGCCCGAGGCGCCAGCGACCGGATGGCCGAGCTTGGGGTTTGATCTCGGGGCCACCCGCGGTATCTAGGCTTCGATGACCACGCGAAAGCATCCACACGACCCGTCTGAAGGGGACGCCCTCAAGCAGGCGAGCGTGACGCTGATGGAAGGCAAGATCGCAGAGCTCGAGTCGGCGCTCGCCGAAGCGAAGGACAAGTACCTCCGCCTCGCGGCCGACTTCGACAACTACAAGAAGCGCATGCGGCAGGAGCAGCTGGAGACGATCCAGCACGCTTCGGCGGAGCTGATCGGCCGCTTGCTGCCGGTGCTGGACGACCTGCACAACGTCCTCGACCACCAGCCGGAAGGCATCGACCAGTCATGGGTCAAGGGCCTGGAGCTCAGCGTCCGCAAGCTCGAGGAGTCGCTGAGCACGCACGGCTTGCAGCCGATCGAGTCGGTCGGCGCGCGCTTCGACCCCAAGCTGCACGAAGCCGTCGCGCACGAAGAGTCGGCCGAGCATCCGGAGGACACCGTCGTCTCCGAGCTGCGGCGCGGGTATCGACTGCGCGACCGCGTCGTCAGACCCGCCCTGGTCAAGGTCTCGCGACCACCTCTCGCCGCCCATAACGAACCTGAATAAGAGCTAGTGGCCGTCAAGCGCGACTACTACGAGGTGCTGGGCGTCGGACGGCAGGCGTCGCCGGACGAGCTCAAGCGAGCCTTTCGCAAGATCGCCATGGACTCTCACCCCGATCGCAATCCAGACGACGCGGGCGCGCATGCGCGTTTCAAGGAGGCGAGCGAGGCGTACGCAGTGCTTTCGGACCCTGACCGGCGCCGGAGCTACGACCTGTTCGGGCACGCCGCAGTCGGCTCGGGTGGACCGGCGGTCGACTTCTCCGATATGCCGTTCGCTGACATCTTCGACACGTTTTTCGGCGGGGGGTTCGGGGCCAGGGCTCGCCGCGAGCGGTCCAACCGTGGCGACGATCTTCGTTACGACCTGACGATCACGTTCGAGGAATCCTTCACCGGCCTGGAGAAGCACATCGACATCCAGCGTCTCGCCGCGTGTGAGCACTGTACCGGGAGCGGGGCGGAGCCCGGCAGCGGCCAGGAGACCTGTCCGGGGTGCGGGGGTTCCGGCCAGGTCCGGCGCGCCGCCCAGTCGTTCTTCGGCCAGGTGGTGACCATGGCCGCGTGCCCGACCTGCGGCGGCGCGGGCCGCATCCTGAAGAACCCATGCGCCGAGTGCCGCGGCCAGGGCCGGCTCCAGAGGACCAAGCGGCTGGCCGTGAAGATCCCGGCCGGAGTCGACACCGGCTCCCAGATCCGGATCAGTGGCGAAGGCGAGGCCGGCGTCCGTGGCGGTCCCCCCGGAGACCTGTACGTCGTGCTTCGCGTCAGGCCGCACGCGCAGCTGGCGCGCCATGAGCAGGACGTCGTCTTCGAGCTGCGAGTCAACATGGTCCAGGCCGCGCTCGGCGACCGGATCGAGATTCCAACCCTGGAAGGGCCGGTCGAGATCGCGATCCCCGCAGGCACCCAGCACGGGCAGTCGTTCCGGCTGCAGGGCAGGGGCATGCCGGACGTTCGCGGTGGCCGGCGAGGCGACCAGTACGTGGTCGTCCAGGTGGTGATCCCGAAGGACCTGGACCCGGAGCAGAAGGCGCTGTTGCGCAAGGTCGGGGGCCTGACCGGGAAGCCCGAAAAGGTCTCCAGGGGATTCTTCGAGAAGCTGCGCGACGTGATCTCGCTTGACTGAGTGAATTTGCGCGGGAGCGACTAGACTTCAGCCTCGCGTTCGGTGCGTAGCGAAGTCGTGAGAGGGAAGCAGGCCGCCGCGATGGCGGCTTTTTTGCAGCTTCGCGCCGGTGCTTGCCGACGTCGGGATCAGCTTCCTGCAGGTGGCGGGGCATAACCCGGCCTCTTGCGGGGTAGTTATCTGGTTCAGTAGCTTTGATCCGTACTAGAAGAGGAACGAAGTGTCAAAAACCATCGATCTCGAACTGACAAGGGCTGAAGTCGAAGTCCTCGAGCTGGAAGCCCGGCTCCGGGTGGTCCCCATGAACGACACCCAGCTTTCCGACGCCCTGAAGACCGCCCTGGCGGCCAAAAAGGAGCGCCTGGCGAAGCTGCGCACCCTCCACGCCACGGCCGGCCGGGCCAGCCGCACCGGCAAGGACGGCGACGGCGAGAAGGTCAACCCCCTGCACGCCGGCCGCCGGCCCCCGCTCAAGCGGACCGTTCCGCAGAGGCCACAGGCCAAGACCGGAAAATAGGCGCCCGCCCTTGATCTGAGGGCGAACTCGGGTCCCGAACGCTATCGTTCAACGAAATTTTGGCCAATGAGTTGACAGCGTCCCGGGCTCCGGCCGCCGATCCACTGTTCGGTGCGGCGTGGGCCGCCGTCGGCCTGCCGCCCCAGCCGCGGCGCTGGCACCTGCCCCTGATCAACGGCCTGGCCGCCGCCGCCGTCATCGCGGGGGTCGCCTACCGGATCTGGGAGGCGCACCTCCCGACGGCCGAGCTCCGACTGGAGGTGATCCTGATCGGGCTGGGCGTCCTCCTGGCGGGGATCGCGGTGGCGGTGAGGACCTCGAGGTACGCGACCAGCCTGGTCGCACAGCTCTTGATCATGGCCGCGGCGGCGGTCCTCGCCGTCCTCGTCCTGGGGGTGGCGGGTAGATGGCTTGGCGACGACCTGCCGCCCCTCGCTGCAGTGAGCTTCGCCGTCGTTTTGCTGCAGTTCGAGGCCGGCCTGCACTCGCGTCACTTCGGCTACATCTTCGGCGTCGCCATCGTCACGCTCGGCCTGCTCTGGGCGTACGCGATCACCCAGCTGATGGTCTCCATAAGCGCGATCGTCATCTGGACCCTGCTGCTCGTCGGGATCGGGCTGCTCGCGTTCTTGACCAGTCGCTCCGTGCAGCGAGACCTCGGCGCACAGGTCGAGCGACAGAGCTCGCTTCTGGCCACCCTCAGCGACCTCGGTGAAGGCCTGGTCATCACCGAGAACGGACGCTTCGTCGCCGGCAACGATGCCTACGTGGAGCTCACGGGCTACACGCGCCAAGAGCTGGCCGCCCTGCCCTCGCTGATCGACCTGGCACCCGCCGAGGACCGTGAGCAGCTGGCCGCCAACCTTGCGACAAGGCTGGCCGGTGCTGATGCGCCCGCTCGCTACACCTCGGCACTCATCACGAAGTCAGGCCGGCTCGTCCAGGTCGAGGTTGCGATTCATCGCGTCAGCACGCGACGCAACCAGCTGCTGACGCTGGTCAGCGATATCAGTGAGCGGCTCCGCGCGGAGGAATCCGAGCGTGACATGGAAACGCGCTTTCGCACGCTTTTCCAGCAGGCGCAGGCGGGCATGGCCTTCACGACGCTCGACGGCCACATCACGACCGTCAATCCGGCGTTCTGCGAGCTCGTCGGCTACAGCGACGAAGAGCTTCGCACGTTGTCGATGCTCGACATCACGCATCCCGACGATGTCGCGGCTTTGCAGGACGCGATGCACAGCATGCTCGCCGGTGAAGAGGAAGGGCGGCGAATCGAAAAACGCTACACCCGCAAGGATGGCACGCATGTCTGGGCGGACCTGACGATGCGACTCCTGCGCGGACCCGACCAGCGACCGCTGTACTTCCAGATCGTCACCGTCGACATCCGCGACCGCAAGCGGGCGGAGGTTCTGCAGGCCGCGCGTTTCGCGGTCACGCAGGCGCTCGTCACATCGCCCGGTTGGGAGAAGGCGGCCGCCGGAGTGCTCGAGGGGCTGTGCCGGACGCTCGACTGGGAGCTCGCCGAGTACTGGGAGGTGGACATCGACCGGGAGGCGATGCACTTCGTGACGTCCTGGAAGCGGCCAGGGCGTGACACGGCGGCGTTCGAGGCCACCGCGGCGTCCGCGGTTTACAGACGCGGGGAGGGAATGGCTGGTCGGGTCTGGGAGTCGGGCAGGCCGGTCGCGATGGCGGACCTCGCGGAGGAGGCGTCCGCGCGTTCCGCGGCCGCGGTCGCGGTCGGCCTGCATGGCATCGTCGGCTTTCCCGTGCGCAGCGGCCGCCGCGTGGTCGGCATGATCTCGCTGCATACGTGGGCCGCGCGCGACCTGGACGATGGCCTGGTCGCGGTGATGAGTGACGTCGGCTCTCAGATCGGCGAGTTCGTCGAGCGCAAACGGGCGGAGGTCGCGCTGCAGGAAAGCGAAAAGCGGATGCGGTCCGTCCTCGACAACGTGTCCGACGGGCTGGCCACGATCGACAGCGCCGGCATCATCGAGTCGGCCAATCCCGCGGTCATCAAGCTGTTCGGCTACTCGGAACAGGAGCTGGTCGGCAGGCAGGCCGACATCCTGATCGCGACGACGCACCGCAGCGCCTTCGACAACTACCTGCAGCGCAGGCTCTCGATCGACATCCCCGTCAGCGGCGCCCACGAGACGATGGGCAAACGCAAGAACGGAAGCCTCTTCCCGCTCGAGTTCGTCGTCAGCTCGATGCAGGTCGGCTCGCGCCACCTGTTCATCGCGACGCTGCGCGACATCTCCGAGCGCAAAGCGCACACCGACGCCCTCGAATACCAGGCTCTCCACGACGCGCTGACCGGCCTCCCCAACCGCAGCCTCTTCGGCGACCGGCTCCGCCAGGCACTGCTGGGCGCGCGCCGCAATCAGAAGATGTTCGGCGTCCTGCTGCTCGACCTCGATCGCTTCAAGGACATCAACGACGCGCTGGGACACGACCGCGGCGACAGCCTGCTGCAGGAGGTGACCGCTCGCCTTCGCGGCGTGCTGCGCGCGACCGACACCGTGGCTCGGCTCGGCGGCGACGAATTCGCAGTCCTGACCACCGACGCCAAGCATCCCGAGGATGTTGCCGGGACAGCCCGCAAGATCCTGGCCTCGCTGGAGGGTCCGTTCTCGATCGGCGACCAGATGGTGGAGACGGGTGCGTCGATCGGCATCGCGATATACCCCGTGCACGGCGACGACCCGAGCACGCTCCTGCGCCGCGCGGACGTGGCGATGTACGTCGCGAAACGGTCGGGCGGCGGTTTCGCGATGTACCACCCCGAGCAAGAGGCGCAGTCGCTGCGGCGATCAGGACTTGCCGGCGAGCTCCGCCGGTCGATCCCCCAGGGCGAGCTGGTCCTGCACTACCAGCCTCAGGTCACCCTGGCCACAGGCGCGATCGAGTCGGTCGAAGCGCTCGTGCGCTGGAACCATCCACGCGAAGGCATCATGCCGCCCGATCGCTTCATTCCGATGGCGGAGGAGACCGGGATCATCCATCCGCTGACGGCCTGGGTCCTCGACACCGCGCTTGCGCAGCTCTGCAAGTGGCTGGCCGATGGCCTCGACATCTCGGTGTCCGTGAACGTCTCGCCGCGAAACATCGAGGACCACTCACTGGAAGAGATGGTTTCGCGCGCGCTGGGCAACTTCAAAGTCGACCCCAGCCGGCTCACGCTGGAGATCACAGAAGGCGTGGCGATGGCGGCCGCCGCCGCGAAAGCTCTCCACCGCCTGCATGACATAGGTGTCCGCCTGTCTCTCGACGACTTCGGCACCGGCTACTCGTCGCTGCTGTCGCTGATGCGGCTGCCCGTGAACGAGATCAAGATCGACCGCTCATTCGTCTCCGCACTGGCGTCCGACCCGGATTCGGCCGCGATCGTTCGATCGGCGGTCAGCCTCGGCCACAACCTCGGCCTTCGCGTGGTAGCCGAAGGGCTGCAGGATCGGATGGCAGAGTCCGTCCTTGTCGAGGCCGGGTGCGATGCTGCCCAGGGATACCTGGTCGGCCGGCCCGTCGAGGA
>DASXSD010000257.1:0-22958 GCA_036506195.1 Candidatus Dormiibacterota bacterium | reverse complement strand
TGGGGCAAGGAGATCCGCGAGGTCCTCGTCGAAGTCGAGGGGTTCGTGCCCGGCAAGGGCAAGCAGACGTGGACAGCGCCCGCCCTCAAGTTCGGCTACCGCACGTCGGCCCTGCGCGACGGCGACCTGAAGGGTGCGCTGGTCGTCTCGGCCACCGTGCAGCTCGCGCGCGGCGACGGCGAGGAGGCGAGGCAGATGATGGCCAGGCTCACCAAAGAGCGCAACGAGACGCAGCCCATCAAGACCAAGAACTGCGGCAGCGTGTTCAAGAACCCACCCGGCGACTCGGCGGGAAGGCTCGTCCAGGCGGCGGGGTTGAAGGGGGCGCGGCAGGGTGCGGCCGTGGTCTCCGAGCTCCACGGCAACTTCATCATCAACGAGGGCGGCGCGAAGGCGGCGGACGTGAGGCGGCTCATCGAGCGCGTGATGGCCGAGGTGAAGCGCCGCTTCGGCGCTCAGCTCGAGCCTGAGGTCGAGATGGTGGGTCGCTGGAGTTGAAGCTCGCCGTCCTGAGAGGGGGGAAGTCGGCCGAGCGCGAGGTCTCGATGCGCTCGGGCGAGCAGGTCGCGAAGGCGCTCGCCGGGCGCGGACACGACGTCACCCGGGTCGACCTCGACACGAACACGTGGGACACGCTGCGCGACGGCGGCTTCGAGTGCATCTTCAACGCACTGCACGGCCGCTTGGGCGAGGACGGCACCGTGCAGGGGATGCTCGAGCTGCTCGGTCTGCCGTACACGGGTTCCGGCGTGCTTGCGTCGGCGCTGTGCATGGACAAGGCACGGGCGGGAAGAGTCATGGCCGGTATCGGCCTTCACGTCCCCGAGTTTGAGGAGCTCGAGATCAAAGAGGGTGTCGCCGCCGACGTCGTGGAGCGGCTGGTCGCGAGGTTCGGACTACCGCTGGTCATCAAACCGGTGCGTGAGGGCTCGACCATCGGCCTGACGATCGCGAAGAATGCGGACGACGTGGCGAGCGGACTGGTGCTGGCGGGACGCTACGACCGCCGCGTGCTGGTGCAGCGTTTCGCCGTGGGCACGGAGATCACAGTCGGCGTGCTGGCGACGCCAGATCTGCAGGTGCTGCCGACGCTCGAGATCGTGAGCGAGAACCCGGTCTACGACTACGACGCGAAGTACACCGCCGGCAAGTCGCATCACATCATCCCTGCCCGCATCTCCGAAGCGGCGCGGCAGGCCTCGTCAGAGGCGGCCGCGCGGGCGTTCACCGAGCTCGGGTGCTCCGGCATGGCGCGGGTCGACATCATCGTCGACGGGCAGGGGACGCCGTGGATGCTCGAGGTCAACACAGTGCCCGGCCTGACTGAGCTTTCCCTGCTGCCCGATGCGGCCCGAGCCGCGGGCATCGAGTTTGACGAGCTGTGCGTGCGCCTGGTCGATCACGCCGTCGGCCGGTTCAAGCACCACGTGGGGCCCACCGCGCTGTGAAGGTCCGCCGCCGGAGCTCCCTCCTTCCGCGTGCCCGATGGCCACGAGGCGTCGAGCGTACCGAGCCTCTGCGCGGCCAGCTTTGGACGCGCTCCGAGAAAGCCCTGCGCGAGCCCGACGTGGCGTGGGGCTGGCGTGCTCTGGCGATCCTCGGCGCCGGCCTGGAGGCCGCGCTGCTGATCTGGTTGTGGTTCGGGCCCGCCCTCGGCGTCAGCAGCGTCCAGGTCATCGGCGCCCATCACCTCACGGCGGCCGAAGTTGCCCGTGCGGCCGGGATCTCGAGCAGCTCGTCGGTGATCGCTGTCGACGGCGAGGCCGCCCACAACCACCTCCTGAACCAGGTCTGGGTCCGCGCCGCCACCGTGCAGCCCCAACTTCCGGGTTCGGTGGTGATCCAGGTCAGCGAGTGGGAACCGGTGGCGGCCTACCACGCGGGCCCATCGAAGAACCTGTTCTGGCTGTCGAGCCAGGGCGTCGTGCTGGGCCCGGCCGGCACCGCCGGCGGCCTGGTCGACGTCCAGGGTCCGGCGGGCAACGATCCGCGCGCCGGGGATCGGCCTCTTGACCCTCAGCTGGTCACCGCGGTGGTCAACATCCGCAACGTCATGCCCACCCTTGTGGGTCAGGATGTCTCCGGCTTCATCTTCGACTCGTGCGGCGAGCTGACGATGATCGCCAAGCGCGGTTGGAAGGTCTACTTTGGCCGCGTCCTGACACCGGAGCAGTTCGCGAGCCTGCGCGACAAGCTGGCGGCACTGAAGTCAATCTCGGGCAAAGGGCTCGTCGACTACGGCTCCTCCGACCTTCTCTACGTCAACGTGATGAACCCGTCCGAGCCCGCGGTCGGATACAAATCGCGCCAGCCCGTGGCACCGTCGCCATCGCCGGGGGCGACTCCGCGTCCCTCACCGTCACCGTCGCCGAACCCGTGCAAGTAATTGGTCAGTCGGCGCTCTTGGCGCCAAACGGGCCTATCAATGGCTCTCGATGCACGCGTTTTGCGCGAAATGCGCCCATCAAGCGCCACACACCGCGAAGGTCCTCCATGGCGGTCGGGATGATCTTCACGCGCGAGTCGGCGTCGTCGTCCCAGTCGACCGGGATCTCGACGATGCGGAGGCCGGCATGCTGGGCGAGCATCAAGAGCTCGGTATCGAAAAACCAGGAGCGGTTCTCGACGTGCGGAACGAGTCGGCGTGCGGTCTCGGCACGGATCGCCTTGAAACCGCACTGCGCGTCTTTGAACCGCGCGCCGAGGGCGACGCGGAGGAGCGCGTTGTAACAACGCGACAGGAGCTCGCGCTTCCAACCGCGGCGGACGCGCGCGCCCGGCGCGAGACGGCTGCCGATCGCGACGTCGCTGTGCCCGCTGACCAACGGCGCGACCAGGGGCAGCAGCGCGAGGAGATCAGTCGAGAGGTCGACGTCCATGTAGGCGAGGACGTCCGCGCGGCTGATGAGCCAGGCCGCCGCGAGCGCGCGACCGCGTCCTTTGTCGCTGAGCCGCATGTAGAGCACGCCCGGAATCGCTGCGGCGAGCCGCTCGCCGATCTCTTGCGTGGCGTCGGTGCTGGCGTTGTCGGCGATGGTGACGGTGGCGCGGAACGGGAAGCAGGCGTCAAGGTAGGCCCGCAGCCGCCGGACGCTGCGCTCGAGGTCGCGCTCTTCGTTGTAGACGGGAACCACGATCTCCACATTTGGTTCCCTGACCACCGCGAGTGCCGCCCGCTCCACGGCAATGCACGATCCGGTCCGCGGCTGGGCCCCGACTGCGAGCCGGCTGAGAGCTTACTCAGAGGTAGCCGACCACAAGTCCTAGACCCCGGCCGGCCTTGACATACAAAATCTGGCCCCGCAAGGCCCGGACAGCCGATATACTTCCCGCAACCCGCCCTCAACATCCCCACGTTCCAGGAGGCGTTTCAGCACAGTTTTGTCGCGGCGGAAGAAAACCGTCGGTCTCGACCTGGGCACCAGCCGGGTCGCGGTGGTCATAGCAGAGTCTGACGAGTCGGGGACTCCGGTGAGCATCCTCGGCGTGGGTGAGAGCCCCTCTGACGGCCTGCGCAGAGGCGTGGTCGTCAACCTCGAGAAGACGATCGCCTCCATCCAGGCAGCCACGGTCGCGTCCGAGCGCATGGCGGGCCAGCGCATCGAGTCGGTCGTCGTCTCCCTTGGTGGCACGCATCTCTGGAGCCAGAACTCAACCGGCGTCGTCGCGGTTGCGCACCCCGACCACGAGATAGGCGACGACGACGTGCAGCGCGTGGTCGAGGCGAGCCGGGCGGTCAGCATCGCGTCTGACCGCCAGGTCATCCACGTGATTCCGCGCGCTTACACCGTCGACGGTCAGGACGGCGTCCGGGACGCGGTCGGTATGACCGGCCGCCGGCTCGAGGTCGAGACCAACATCGTCACCGGCGCCCAGACAGCGGTCCAGAACGTCATCAAGTGCGTGCACGGAGCGGGCTTCGATGTCGAGGACGTGGTTTGCGCAGGCCTCGCCGGCGGCGAGGGAGTCCTGACGGCGCAGGAGATCGAGCTCGGCGTCTGCCTGGTCGAGATCGGCGCCGGGACGACCAACGTCGTCGTCTACAACGAAGGCTCGGCGCGCCACCTGGCGGTGCTCCCGGTGGGCGGCAACCACGTCACGAGCGACATCGCGATCGGCCTCCGCACCACGCTTGACGAAGCGGAGAGCCTCAAGCTCAACTACGGGCACGCGCTGGCGGACGTGATCGACCACGGTGAGAAGGTCGAGGTCCGGCAGGTCGGCGGCGATCGGATCCAGGCCCTGCCCCGCCGCTTCCTGGCCGAGATCATCGGGCCCCGCATGGTCGAGATCTTCAAGATGGCCCGTGAAGAGGTCCGCAAGACCGGGTTCGATCAGCTGCTGCCGGCAGGCGTCGTGGTCGCCGGCGGCGGGTCGCGGCTGATGGGCACCATGGACGCGGCCCAGGCGGTGTTCGACACGTCGGCCCGTCTCGGCCAACCGCTCGGCCTCGCGGGCCTCGCCGACAAGGCGCACGGACCGTCGTTCGCCGTCGCGGGTGGGCTGGTCAAGTGGGGGGCGAAAGCACGCGCGACTTACGGCAACGCGCGCCAGCCCGTCACGTTCGGTAACACGTATCAAAAAACAGTGAGGTGGCTGCGCGATTTTTTCTAGAGAACACACCAAGAACCAACTTGAGCTCGCCATGGCCAAAGCACATTCGAAGGAGGATCACCTGATCGTCATGAAAGAGAGCGAGCTGCACGAGGGACGAGCGCGGATCAAAGTCGTCGGCTGCGGTGGCGGCGGCGGCAATGCCGTCAATCGCATGATCTCGAAAGCGCTCAAGGTCCAGTTCATCGCTGTCAACACCGACAAGCAGGCGCTCGAGCGCTGCCAGGCCGACGTCAAAGTCCAGATCGGAAACAAGATCACGCGCGGCCTGGGCGCCGGGGGCGACTGGACGCGCGGCCGCGACGCCGCGGACGAGAGCAGGACCGAGCTGTCGGCCGTGGTCCAGGAGTCGGACATGGTCTTCATCACCGCCGGCATGGGCGGCGGGACGGGCACCGGCTCGGCGGCCATCGTGGCCGAGCTGGCCAAGGAAGCCGGGGCGTTGACCATCGGCGTGGTCACGCGGCCCTTCGGCTTCGAGGGCCGCATCCGCAACGACACCGCGGAAGAGGGCATCAAAGCCCTGCGCGGCCAGGTCGACGCGCTGATCGTCATTCCGAACGACCGGCTGGCCCAGGTCGCTTCCTCCAAGACCACCCTCGAGGAGGCCTTCCGGATGGCCGACGACGTCCTCCGCCAGGGCGTGCAGGGCATCTCCGACCTGGTCACTCAGCCTGGCGTCATCAACCTCGACTTCGCCGACGTGAAGGCGATCATGGAGAACGCCGGCGAAGCGCTCATGGGCATCGGCCATGGCGCCGGCGACTCGCGCGCCGAGGACGCCGCCAAGCAAGCCGTCTCCAGCCCGCTGCTCGAGACGTCGATCGACGGCGCCAAGGGCATCCTCTTCAATGTCACGGCCGGCAAGGACATCACGCTGCAGGAGGTCCAGAAGGCCGCGGAGATCGTGCGCGCGGCGGCCGACCCGGGCGCCAACATCATCTTCGGCGTCGTCCGCGATGACACCATGGCGGGCGAGATCAAGATCACGGTCATCGCCACCGGGTTCGGCGGCAAGACCCAGCAGGAAGCGAGGCAGGAGACGAGCCGTCGTACGATCGACCGGCCCGAGTTCGGGCTCGAAGAGCTCGGCGACATCAACATCCCCGCGTTCCTGCGCAACCGGATGTAGTCAAAGAGGAGTTGTTCGTTGCGTTGCCCGTACTGCGGTCACCACGACCTGAAGGTGGTCGACTCCCGCGACTCGGAGGTCGGGGAGGCGATTCGCCGCAGGCGCGAATGCCTGCAGTGCGGGCAGCGCTTCACCACCTACGAGCGGATTGAGACCGTCCCGTTCTTCGTCATCAAGAAGGACGGGCGGCGCGAGGACTTCGACCCCCAGAAGCTGTTCACCGGCCTTAAGAAGGCGACCGAGAAGCGCGACATCTCGCCCGAGCGTCTGCGCGCCATCGTCGACGACATCGAGGCGGAGCTGCGGCGGTCGGGGCGGGTCGAGATCCCGAGCGGGGAGATTGGCGAGATGGTGATGGAGCGGCTGCGGGACCTGGACGAGGTCGCGTACATCCGCTTCGCCTCCGTCTACCGGGAGTTCATGGACCTCCAGCAGGTCAAACGGGAGATCGAGCAGGTACTGAGCTCGCGGCGTTCGTAGCACCCCAACTTGCGATAGTCCGAACTATCGCGGATGTTGACGCGACGAAAATGTGGGTTAGTCCGGACTAACGCGGGATACGCCCCCGCGGGCGGCGTTCCTTAACCTGATGACGCAGTGAGGACGACGCCCGCGGTGCTGATGGTGCCGGAGCTTGCCGATGAGCCAGGCCTCGTCCACGGCTTCTCGACGATGGCCGTCGGCTCGGTCGGGTTGAAGCACGCGCCAGATCCTGCTCCCGTGCTCGCGGCGAGGCGGGCTTTTCTCCACTCGCTCGACCTCGACGGCGCCGAGCTGACCACGATCGGGGCGGTCCACGGCGCAGACGTCGCCCGCGCAGACGCGCCCGGCGCCGTTGATGACGTCGACGCGCTCGTCACCGATCGACGGAGCATGACTCTCTTCGCCACGTTTGCGGACTGCTACCCGATCGTGCTCTGGGACCCCGAGAAGCGCGTCGCAGGCCTCGTCCACGCGGGGTGGCGCGGCACGGCGGCGGGCGTCGCGGGGGCCGCGGCCGCCTTCATGCGCGACGAGTACGGGTGCCAGTTCATTCGTGCCGGCATCGGGCCCGGGATCTGCGGCCGCTGCTACGAGGTCGGCGACGAGGTGGCGGCAAAGTTCGACGCTCGCTTCGTGGGCCCGAGCTCAGGCGGACGTTGGGTCCTCGACCTGGCCGCCGCCAACACGGCGCAGCTCAAAGCCGCCGGTGTGAAGGCGGTTTACGACATCGGGATGTGCACCAAGGAGAGCTACCTGTTTCCCTCGCACCGCCGCCATCCGGACGGCAAGCGATTCGGCGCGATCGTCGCCCTCCGGTGACTGTCGCCGAGAACCTCCGCGCAGTCCGAGCACGAATCGAGGCGGCGGGTCGCAACCCTGACGAGATCACCATCGTCGCGGTCACCAAGGCATTCGGCCCGGACGTCTGCCGGCAGGCGACAGACGCGGGCCTGAAAGACCTGGGCGAGAACCGGGTCCAGGAGGCGGTCCGCAAGATGAACGAGGTGGAGGGTGCCCGGTGGCACCTCATCGGCCACCTCCAGACCAACAAGGTCCGCATGACCGCTGGGCGCTTCGTCCTCCTGCAGTCCATCGACTCGCGCCGTGTTGCGGAGGCTGTCGCAGCCGTGGACTCGGCGCAGGCCGTCCTGATCGAGGTCAACGTCGCCCGTGAGAAGCAGAAGACCGGCGTCGACGCAGCAGAGGCGCCGGGGCTAATCGACGTCGTCGCCGAGATGCTGGACCTGCAAGGGCTGATGGCGATGGGCCCTGCCAGCGGCGACCCCACGCCCGCCTTCGAGGAGCTGCGAAGGCTGAGAGAGGACGCTCAGCAGCGCCTCGGGAGGGCGCTCCCTATCCTTTCCATGGGCATGAGCGGGGACTTCGAAGCGGCGGTAAAGGCCGGCAGCACGATGTTGCGTCTCGGCCAGGTTCTCTTTGGACCGCGACCCTGATGTTTCTGATCGCCCAGGTCCTGACCAACCTGCTCTACGTCTTCATCATCGTGATGTTGATTCGCGTGATTTTTTCGTGGATCAGCCCGTATCCCACCAACGCGGTCACGCGCTTTGCCTACCGGGTGACCGAACCGATCCTGGCGCCGGTGCGGCGCTGGCTGCCTCCGATGTCCGGCATCGACCTCTCGCCAATGGTGGTCATGCTCGGCACCTACTTCCTGATCATCATCCTGCGCAATGTCTACTAGGTAGAATCGAGTCCCTGCGGCGCTGACGGAGACAGGTAGACCCGCTTGAGCGGCCAACAGAGAGCCCGGACGAGCTGAGAACCGGGCGGCCGATGACGGAGTCGAGATCACTTCCGAGCCGCAACCAGTGAGGGTCCGAGGTGGTTGCCTCGGGAATCTGGGTGGTACCGCGGGTCGCACAGACTCGTCCCAGAGACCGGAAACCCGTTTCTCTGTGGAGTGAAAGTGTTCGAGAAAGTCGACCAGCGGGTCAGCTTCCCTGACCTTGAAAAGCAGCTCATGGCGCTCTGGAAGGAGGAAAACACCTTCCAGCGCTCACTGGACCTGCGTGAAGGCAAGCCGCGCTTTGTCTTCTACGAAGGCCCGCCGACCGCCAACGGCAAGCCGGCGACCCATCACATCCTCGCCCGCGCGTTCAAGGACCTGTTCGGACGCTACAAGACGATGAAGGGCTTCTTCGTCGAGCGCAAGGCGGGATGGGACACGCACGGATTGCCCGTGGAGATCGAGGTCGAGAAGAAGCTCAAGATCTCGGGCAAGTTCGAGATCGAGAACGAGATCGGCGTCGAGAAGTTCAACGAGCTCTGCCGGCAGAGCGTGTACGAGTACGTCGAGGACTGGCGGGCCTTCAGCGAGCGGATGGCTTTCTGGCAGGACTACGACCACGCGTACTGGACGCTGACCTCCGACTACATCCAGTCCGTGTGGTGGGCGCTGAGCGAGATGTGGAAGCAGGAGCTCATCTATAAGGGCTTCCGCGTCGCTCCCTACTGCTCGCGCTGCGCAACACCGCTGTCGAGCCACGAGCTGTCCCTGGGTTACCGCGACGACGTGCCCGACCCGAGCGTCTATATCCGCTTTCGCCTGAAGAAGGATCCCAAGACATCGATCCTCGCCTGGACGACCACGCCCTGGACGCTGCCCGGAAACGTTGCGCTAGCGGTCGACAACGACATCGACTACATCAAGGTCAAGGAGGGCGACGAGTACCTCATCCTGGCCGAGGCGGTGCTGAGCGTGCTCAAGGAGCCGCCGGACGTGGTCGAGCGCATGAAGGGACGCGACCTCGTCGGCCTCGAGTACGAGCCGCTCTACCCGTACTCGGTGCCCGAGGACGGCCGCGCGCACTACGTGGTCGACGCGGACTTCGTCTCCACCGACGAAGGCACCGGCGTCGTGCATACGTCCGCCCTCTACGGCGTTGATGACCTTCGCCTCTGCCAGGAGAAGCGAATCCCGTTCAAGCACACGGTCGGCCTCGACGGCAAGTTCCTGCCCTTCGTGGAGAAGTTCGCGGGGCTCCACGTGAAAGAAGCCGACCCGGTGATCATGGACGACCTCAAGGAGCGCGGACTCGTCTACAAGGCGGAGACCATTCTCCACACGTATCCGTTCTGCTGGCGCTGCGGGACACCGCTCATCTACTACGCCCTCGACGCCTGGTATATCCGCACCACGGCACGCCGGGAGGAGCTCATCGCGAACAACAACGCGACGAACTGGGTTCCGGAGCACATCAAGACAGGCCGGATGGGCGACTGGCTGAAGAACAACATCGACTGGCAGTTCTCACGCAGCCGCTATTGGGGCACGCCGGTTCCAATCTGGATCTGCGAAGACTGCGGCGAGCAGCGGATAGTGAGCTCGGCGGCCGAGCTCGGCCTGAACGACGACGTGGACCTTCATCGGCCGTACATCGACGAGGTCACCCTGCCCTGCGAGAAGTGCTCAGGCGTCATGCACCGGGTGCCCGAGGTGCTCGACACCTGGTTCGACTCGGGATCAATGCCGTTCGCGCAGCGCGGCTACCCGCTGCAAGGCAAAGAGCTGTTCGAGCAAACGTTTCCGGCTGACTTCATCGCCGAGGCGGTCGACCAGACGCGCGGTTGGTTCTACACGCTGCTCGCGATCTCCACCCTGCTGTTCAAGCAGAACTCGTATCGCAACGTGATCTGCCTCGGCCTCGTCGTCGACCCGAAGGGCAAGAAGGCTTCGAAATCGCGTGGCAATGTGCTCGACCCCAACTACCTCTTCGACACCTTCGGCTCAGACGCCGTCCGTTGGTACTTCTACACGTCGACCCAGGTCGGGGAGAACTACCGCACCGGCGACGCCGCTCTGCGCGAGACTGTGCAGCAGTTCTTCATCCCGTTGTGGGAGTGCTACAAGTTTTTCGTCCTGTATGCGCGGCTCGACAACTTCGATCCGTCGCAAGATTCGGTGCCGCCTTCGGAGCGGCATGTGCTCGATCGCTGGCTCCTCTCGAAGCTGTCCGGCCTGGTAAGCGCGGTGAACGCGGGACTCGATGCCTATGACGCGGTCGAACCGGCGCGGCGCATCCAGCGATTCGTCGACGACCTCTCGAACTGGTACATCCGGCGATCACGGCCTCGGTTCTGGAAGGCGCAGTCGAGGCGCGACCAGCTTGCGGCTTACCAGACGCTTTACGAGACGCTGCGGACCGTGACGGCGTTGACGGCGCCGTTCGCGCCTTTTGTCTCGGACGCCATCTACCGCAACCTGTCGGAAGGAAAGTCGGTGCACCTCGCCGATTTTCCGGACTCGGTCGGCGCCCTGGATGCGCAGGTCGAGGCCGACATGGCTCGCGCGAGGCAGGCAGTGGAGGCCGGCCTCGCGGCCCGCGACGCCGCGCGACTCAGGGTGAGGCAGCCGCTGGCAGGAATAGCGCTGCCAGGCGATCCGCTGCCAGACGACATCACCGCCATCGTCCGGGATGAGCTGAACGTCAAGAGCGTCAGCTTTGGCGCACCCGACGTACAGCTCGACACAGTGATCACCGAGGACCTGAAACTCGAAGGGCTGGCGCGCGAGATCGTCCGCAGGATCCAGGACCGCCGAAAGCGACTCGGCTTCAACGTGGAGGACCGAATCGACACCCGCTACGACGCAGACGGCATGCTGGTACGGGCGCTGCAGCGTCACGCCGACTACATCAAGTCAGAGACACTGTCCGTAACGCTGGAGCCGGGACGTGACGATGGGTTCGACGGCGAGCAGATGATGGTTGAAGGAGAGCAGCTCTGGATCGGACTCAAGCGAGACTGAACTCGTGGTCCCGCGCAGAGATCCGCGTCGGATCTTTAGCGTCTATGCAGCGCATCTGCGGCGTTGGCTTCTGCGCGCGCTCGGTCGCGCATGTCTAATGCGCTGCCTCGCGTGCTCGGCGCCGCCTTGCATCTGCGCCGCCTATCCGCCAAATCTCTCGACGCGGACTCTGGCGTGACCGCGGCCCGCATCATCTTCGCGGGGGTCGCGATCGTCGTCTTCATCTTCGACCGCGTGACGAAGAGCCTGGTCGCGACGGAGATCCCATACGGCACCGAGGTGCCGGTGATCGGTCACCTGGTCGGCCTCACCAATGTGCGGAACTCAGGCGCCGCCTTCGGCGTCCTGCCGGCCGGCGCCGGGTTGTTCCTGATCGCGTCAGTTGTGGTCGCCGTCGGGCTGGCGATCTACGTCATCCGCAACCCCGGCGACCAGTGGAGCTTTGGCGCGCTGGGCTTGATCATGGGCGGTACGGTCGGCAACGGCTTCGACCGCATCGTCTACGGCACCGTCACCGACTTCATCAATTTCCACTTCTGGCCGGTGTTCAACGTGGCCGACTCGGCGATCACGATTGGCGTCTTGCTGCTGATCGCCGCCTACTTCTTACGAAGACCTTCCGCGTAACGGCGACCGCCGCGGCGCCGAGGCTGGACCGCTTCCTCGCCGAGCATGCACCGGACCTGAGCCGCTCGGCCGCGGCGCGACTTGTCAAGGGTCACCTCGTGAGGGTGAACGGTCAACCCGCCGATCCAGCCGACCACGTGGCCCCGGGAGACGTCATCGACGTGGAGATGCCCGATGCGTTTGTAGTCCAGACGGTCGCGGAGGCGATCCCGCTGGACGTCCTCTACGAAGACGACGACATCGCTGTCATCGACAAGCCTGCGGGGATGGTCGTCCATCCGGCCCCGGGGCACTACACGGGAACCCTGGTGCATGCGCTGCTTGGCCGGGGCGGCAGCTGGTCGGCGATGGGCGGAGAGCCGCGGCCGGGGATCGTGCATCGACTCGACAAGGGCACATCGGGGCTCATCGTGGTCGCACGCAATGACGCGAGCCACCGCACGCTGTCGGCGCAGCTTAAGGACCGTTCGCTGAGCCGGACCTATCTCGCCATCGTCCGCGGAAGCCTCAAGGACGATGCCGGGGAGCTCGAGGGCCCGATCGGCCGCCACCCGCGGGATCGCAAGCGCATGGCCGTGGTCGCGGGCGGCCGTTTTGCGCGCACTCGCTACGGAGTCGTGGAGAGGAAGCGAACCCATACCCTTTTGCGCTGTGACCTCGACACCGGGCGCACGCACCAGATCCGCGTCCACCTTGCGGCGCTCGGCCATCCTGTCGCGGGTGACAGCGAGTACGGCGGCCGCGAGCAAGACCTTCAACGGCCGATGCTGCACGCGTGGCGCTTGCGCCTTCGTCACCCGCGCATCGGCGCCGAGATGAGCTTCGAGGCGCCGCCGCCCGCGGACTTCGACGGCTTCTGGAAGTCGCTCCCGTGAAACGCGGCCTGCTGATCGTCATCTCCGGCCCGTCGGGGGTGGGGAAGGACACGCTCATCCGGCGCGTGCTCGAGCTGGACCCCAACGTCCAGTACTCGGTCTCCGGCACGACGCGACAGCCACGCCGAGACGAGAAACCCGACCAGAACTACACCTTCCTCACGCGAGAGCAGTTCGAGGACATGATCCGCAAAGGCGCCTTCCTCGAGCACGCAACCTACAACGGCCACCTGTACGGCACCTTCCGCGAACGCGTCGAGAAGATCCGCGACAGCGGACGCGACGTGCTGCTCAAGATCGACGTCCAGGGTGCAGAGCAGGTCAGGCGCCTCGTCCCGGACGGCATCTTCATCTTCGTCGTCGCGCCCTCGGAGCAGGAGCTGGAGCGGCGCCAGGAGGGCCGCGGCAGCGAATCGCCGCAGGACCTCGCCTCCCGCCGCAAGATCGCCATCAAGGAGATGGAGTACGCGAGGCACTACCAGCACGTGGTGACCAACGACGACGTCGACCGCGCGGTCAGCGAGATCCTCGAGATCATCCGCCAGGCCCGAGCGGGGCAAACTTAGGCCGCAATGCCGCTGGATCCAACGCCAGTACCGGACGAGCTGCGAGGCCTGCGTATCGCGCTGCTGGTCTCGGGCGGCGTCGCCGCCTACAAGGTCGTCGACCTCGCGTCCGCGCTGGTGCAGTCGGGCAGCGAGGTGCGCGTGGCCATGACCCCGTCCGCCACGCGCTTTGTCGGCCCGCCGACGTTCGACGGGGTCACCGGGCACCAGGTGCAGACCGGGCTCTGGGGCGGCGGCCCGACGCCTGAGCCCCACGTCTTCCTCGGCGACTGGGCCCAACTCATCCTGGTCGCGCCGGCCACCGCGAACGTGATCGGCCGGATCGCGTCCGGACGCTCCGATGACATCGTGACCGCGACCCTGCTCGCCGCCCGGTGTCCCGTCGTGGTCGCGCCGGCGATGAACGACGCGATGTGGTCGAAGCCCGCGGTCCAGGAAAACCTCGCCGTGCTGCGACGTCGCGGTGTGACCATCGTCGAGCCGGAGTCGGGACACCTGGCCAGCGGTCACACCGGAACCGGGCGCCTCGCAGGTGCGCGGTCGATCTTCAACGCCCTGGTCCACGCGGCGCGCTCGCGCTACGACTTCGCCGGACGCCGCGTCGTGGTCACCGCGGGTGGGACGCGCGAACCGATCGACCCTGTGCGCTTCATCAGCAACTACTCGAGCGGGAAGATGGGCTTCGCGCTCGCGGCCGCGGCTGCCGACCGCGGGGCAAAGGTGACCCTCGTGAGCGCGGCCTCGCATGCGCCGCACCATGGCGTCGAGGTCCAGCACGTCGACACAGCGGAGGAGATGCTGGCCGAGCTGCGCACCCAGCTGCGCGACGCGGACCTCCTGCTGATGGCGGCCGCGGTCGGCGACTTCAGGCCTTCGAGAGAGGCGCGGCACAAGATCCGGCGCGAGGAGACGCCAAGCTTGAACCTCGAGCTTGAGCCGATCCCCGACCTGGTCGCGTCGCTCGCCGGCGACGAATCGCTGGCCGGCTTGTTTCGTGTCGGCTTCGCGGCGGAAGACTCGGACCTCGATGCCAAGGGTGTCGAGAAGATGAAGAGAAAGGGCCTGCACGCCATCGTCGCCAACGACATCTCGCGGCGCGACATCGGTTTCGGCAGCGAGTACAACGCCGGCGTGCTCCTGTTCGCCGACGGTTCCCGACACGAGCTGGAGAAGGCGACCAAGCGCGAGATGGCGGACCGGATCCTCGATTTGGTACTCCCCAAGATGACGAGGTAGGTTGGCCCTCTACGCGGAAGTGGCGGTGGAAGCCGCCCGCGGGATTTCTCGCGAGACCTACACCTACGCGGTGCCCGAAGGCATCGACATCGTGCCGGGGCACCGCGTCACGGTGCCGTTCGGACGTCGCAGCACATACGGGTTCGTGGTCTCGCTGGGCACCGAAGAGCCGGAGGTCGAGACCAGGCCGATCTCCGGCGCCGGCGCGGATCCACTCTTGCTGCCGCACCAGGTCGCCCTCGCGCGCCTGGTCGCCGACCACTACTGGGTGCCGCTGATCGAGTGCATCCGGGCGATGCTGCCGCCGCGCGTTCGCGGTACCGGCAAGGCCGGGTCGGAGACTTCGACCAGGCAACGCCGGCACACTCGCCTCCTCGAGCTCGCGACGGGCCCGGCGCCGGCGCGCGGAACCGTCGCTCTCACGGAAGAACAACAGGCGGCCCTCGAGGTGGTGGGCGCAAACGAGCTCACGCTGCTCCACGGCGTCATCGCCAGCGGCAAGACCGAGGTCTATCTGGCCGCGGCCGAGCGCGCGTTGAGCGAGGGGCTGCGCGTCCTGCTCCTAGTGCCCGAGATCTCGCTGACGCCTCAGTTGGTGCAGCGTGTGCGCGCGCGGCTGGACGCGCCGATCGCGGTGCTGCACACGCAGCTGACCGAGCTCGAGCGAGCGCAGCAGTGGTGGCGGACGAGGCGAGGCGAGGCGCAGGTCGTCCTGGGCAGCCGTTCGGCAGTCTTTGCGCCGATTCCCCGCCTGGGGTTGATCTGTCTCGACGAAGAGGGATCGTCCGCCTATAAGCAAGACCGCACGCCGCGCTACGACGCGGGCTGGGTGGCCCGGCGCCTGGCGTCGATCACAGGCGCGCGACTCATCGCCGGCTCGGCGACGCCGAGCGTGGCCACCTACTTCGAAGCCTCCAAGGGTGAGATCGCCCTGGCCCGCCTCACCAAACGCGTTCGCGGTCACAACGCCGAAGTCGAGTTGGTGGACATGCGCGACGAGGCAGCCGAGGGCAACCGCCTACCCCTGTCGCGACGGCTGGTCGAGGCGGTGACGCGCACCCTGGAGGACGAAGAGCAAACGATCCTGTATCTCAATCGCCGCGGGCTGGCCACGTACGTGATGTGCCGCGACTGCGGGCGGTCGGTGCAGTGCTTGGGGTGCTCGGTCGCCCTGGTGCAACATGCCGAGATCGACGGTCTTGTTTGCCATTACTGCGGCTACGCACGGGCGATGCCATCGGTCTGTGACTTCTGCGGTTCACGCAACATCCGCGGGCTTGGCATGGGCACGCAGAAGCTCGAGGGCCTGGTCAAGAGAATCTGGCCGTCCGCGCGCGTCCTGCGCCTCGACAGCGACATCGCCCGAGGGCCCGACTCGTACTTCACGGTGTGGGAGACCTTCAGCGAGCGGCGGGCCGACATCCTGGTCGGCACACAGCTGGTGACGCGGGGCCTCGACCTTCCGGCGGTGACGTGCGTAGGTGTCGTCGACGCCGACCTGCCCCTGCACTTTCCCGACTACCGCTCGGCCGAGAACACCTTCTCACTCGTGGCGCAGGTCGCGGGCCGGGCAGGTCGCGACGGAAGGCCTTCGCGCGTGGTCGTCCAGACGAGCAACCCCGAGCACTACGCGCTCCGGTGCGCGGCCGATGGCGACTACGACGGCTTCTACGCCGCCGAGCTTCCGGCGCGGAAGGCCTTCGTGTTTCCGCCTTTCGCGAATCTCGCGGTGCTGACGCGGACCGACCGCGACGACGGTCGGGCCGCCGCATCGGCACGCGAGGCGGCCGAGACGCTCGCCACCGGGTTGCTGCGCGAAGGCATCGAGGGCATCCGGGTCATGGGTCCATCGCCGGCGTTCATCCACAAGCTGCGCGGCGAGTACCGGTGGCAGGTCACACTCAAGGGTGATGGCTTGGAGCGTGCGCGCCACCTCGCGCCGCATGGAAAGGACTGGAGCTATGACGTCGACCCGTCTACCTAAATGAGAGACACGGCGACTCGAAAAGCCGACGTTTTGGCGGCGCTCGAGAAGCAGGGCAAGTACTGGCTGGTCAGCGCGGACGTCGCAGGGCGGCCGCACGTGATCGCGGTTTCCGCGTGGTGGGATGGCGACGAGCTCGTCGTCACCACCAACGGCTCCAGCATCACCGCGCGCAACCTGGCGATGAACCCGGTCGTCAAGCTGGCGGGCGGCGACCCCTCCGACGCGATCGTGATCGACGCCGCGGTCATCGACAGCAGCGGCGTGGAAGACTCGGCGGAGCTCGCCGGCGGGTTCAAGGCGGCGATGGGTTGGGACCCGCGCGAGATGGACGGCTGGATGTTCTTCCGGCTGCGGCCGACTCGCATCCAGGCCTTTCGCGGCTACGACGAGATCGAGGGCCGGGACGTGATGGTGCGATCTCGCTGGCTCGCTTGAGCTGGGGTTGGGAATTCGCACCCCACGGGTAAAATCCAGATCGTGGTCAGGCCAATCCTCACCTTTGAACATCCAGCACTGCGCGACAAGGCGAAGAAAGTCGCGCGTGTCGACGTGTCCATCCAGCGGCTGCTCGACGACCTGACCGAGACCATGCTCGACGCGCCCGGCGCCGGGCTGGCGGCGAACCAGATCGGCGTCCCGCTGCGGGTCTGCGTCGTCAAGGGCGACGACAAACAGATCTGGGGCCTCGTCAACCCTGAGCTCGTGAAGAAGGAAGGAAGCCAGGTCGGGTATGAGGGCTGCCTCAGCTACCCGGGCTGGGTGGGCGAGGTCGAGCGCGCGGAGACGGTCGTCGTCAAGGGCCGCAACCGCCACGGCAAGGAGATCCGCGTCAAGTCGACCGGCTTCACCGCTCGTGCGTTCCAGCACGAGCTGGATCATCTCGACGGCGTCCTCTTCACCGACCGGCTGACCAGCCTGGACACACTGCGTCGTGTCGAAGAGCTGATGGGCGAGGAGAGGGAAGAGGCCGTCGCCGCGGCTTCGGGCTAGACGACCTTCTACAGGATCGTCTTTGCGGGCACGGCGGCTTTTGCCGTGCCGTCACTCCAGGCGCTGCATCGGGCCGGGCACGAGATTTTGCTTGTCGTCACGCAGCCCGACCGGCCGGCGCATCGGGGCATGAAGTTGACTCCGCCTCCGGTCAAGGTCGCCGCAGATGCTTTGGGGCTGGCCGTGTTTCAGCCGGAGCGGATTCGGAATCCTGAGGCGATCGAGCGGCTGCGGTCGCCGGCGCCGGATTTCCTGGTCGTCGTCGCGTACGGACAGATCCTGCCGGCGTCGGTGCTTTCGATCCCCAGGCTGGGTGCGATCAACGTCCACGCATCGCTTCTGCCGAAGCATCGCGGCGCGGCGCCGGTGGCGCGGGCCATCCTTGCGGGCGATCATGAGACCGGCGTGACGATCATGAAGATGGACGAGCAGCTCGACCACGGGCCGATCCTGGCCGTGCGCGCGACACCGATCGACGAGGGCGAGGACGCGACCACGCTGACCGCGCGTCTGGCGGAGTTGGGCGCCGAGCTGATGGTGGAAACGCTGGAGCATTTCGACGAGCTGCGCGTGGTGGGTCAGGATCACTCCCAGGCCACGATCGCCGCCAAGCTGAGCAAGGCCGAGGGCGAGCTGGAGTGGGAGATGGGGGCTCGGGAGATCGATCGCCGGGTGCGGGCGCTGCAGCCCTGGCCGGGCGCGACCCTGCCCACAGATAAAGGACGCGTCAAGGTGCTGAGCGGGCATATCGAGGGCGACCGGTACGTCCCCGATGTCGTGCAGTTCCCCGGTAGGAAGCCGGCTCCCGCGAAGCAGGTGCTCGGCGATGCCTGAACGCGATGAGCGCGATGTCGCGGTCAATCGCCGCGCCTATCACGACTACTTCATCGACGAGAAATACGAGGCGGGCCTGATGCTGACCGGGCCGGAGGTCAAGTCGATCCGCAACGGTCGCGCCAACCTGCGCGATGGTTTCGTGCGCATCGACAACGGTGAAGCCTGGCTCGAGAACGTGCACATCTCGCCGTACGTGCAGGCGAATCTCATGAACCAGGAGCCGATGCGGCCGCGTAAGCTCCTGCTCCACCGCAAGGAGATCTCGAGCTTGATCGGCAAGGTCAAGCAGAAGGGCTATACGCTGATCCCGCTGCGGCTCTACTTCGCGCGCAACCACGCCAAGGTCGAGGTGGGACTGGCGAGGGGGAAGCGGCAGTACGACAAGCGCGCGGCGATCGCCGAGCGCGAGGCCAAGCGTGAGATCGACCGTGCGGTGAGGAGGGGGTAGCGCCGAATGAACGTGCTGTTCATCGCCGGATTCGGACCGATCGCCGCCGACGTGACGGAGTCGAGGCGCCTCTACGAATCGGCGCTTGGGATCGGGTTCAAGGTCGAAGAGGGCGATTACCTGCACACCGAGGCGCTTGACGGCGCGCGGGCCTTCGCCGTGTGGCCGCTGAGCCAGGCCGCCGAGTCGTGCTTCGGCACCACCGAGTGGCCGGCCGACATGGTCAGGCCGCAGGCGTGGCTGGAGTTCGACGTCGACGACGTGGAGACGGCGACAGGCGAGCTGGAGGCTGCGGGTTACAAGCTCCTCGTCCGCAACCGGACCGAGCCCTGGGGCCAGGTCGTGACGCGACTCATCAGCCCGGAGGGTTTGCTCGTCGGCGTCACCATGACGCCGTGGATGCGCAAGGACTGATCAGGCGGCGAGATTGATGCCGATCGCGCGCAACCTCTTGTTGAGGGAATCGGTCGCAAACTGAACGATCTCGCTCTCGGTGTGGCCGTACTCGGTGATGTAGCGGGGGTCTGGCGGATCGAGCGTGCCGCTGATGAGGGGTAGGCATTCGACGAGGGTCTTCTGGATGATCGGCGCGTAGCGCTTGGGGTTTTCGCGCACCGCCTCCTGAAGGACCTTGATGCCGAAGCTGACGTGCCGCGACTCATCGCGCGCGACCGCGGTGAAGCCGCGATAGAAGCCGCGGTCGGTCAGACCCTGCTCGCGCATCGCCTCCAGTTCGAAGCGCTGGCCGGTGAGGGCGATCGTCGCCTCGATGACGATGTGGTAGAGCGTGATCCCTTCGACGAACGCATCGAAGTCTTTCGGATTGCTGGCGAGGCGCTGCGCGGTCGAGGGGAGCCGCGCGTAGAACAGCTCGTTGTAGCCCTCGTTGGCTTCGGGCCGAATCTCCTTCAGCAGCTCGGTCATGTTTTCCGTACCGGTGCCGGGCACCTCGTGCCACCAGCGGTCGAAGAAGACGGTGTGGCGTGCCTCGTCCACCATCTGGGTGGAGAGGAAGACCTCGATCTCCGGTGAGGGCGCCGCCCAGACGAAAGGCGCCAGGGTCGCAGTGACACGCTCCTCGCCGTTGAAGAACAGGCGATGCGACCAGAGCGTCGCCTTCCTGTCGAGGTCGGAGGACTCGAGCCAGTCCTGGCGGTCGAGGCTGAAGTCGAGATCGCCGACCGCCCACTGCTGGGTCTCCCAGCGCCGGTAGAGGTCCATGTAGCTCGGCATCTTCTCGATGCCGCGGTCGATGAAAGAGAGCACGTCGTCGATGCGGATGTCGCCGAGCTCTTTGAGGCTGGCGCGGCCGATGCGGTCGAGGTCGACGGCGGCCATGCTGCGATCAAGTGTAGGGGCGGGGTCCGGTGGGTAAAATCGGATGGCAACCAGGTTCAGCTTCGTGGGGGCGTCCGGTCTCGACGGGGCAGTTGAGCTTCGGGATTGCGAGCCGAGAGCCGCGAGCGTTACAGCGCAGCGTTTCACAAACGCCAAGAACGAAAACGCTTTCGCCCTCGCTGCGTAAGCAGTAGAGACTGAAGCCCCGGACCATTGAGCCCGGGCGCCGCCCACGGTCAATCCGGCGGACCGAGGACCGGTGTCACATAGACCGGATCGCTACCGCGGGGGCGCCACGGCCCTGAGGTAGGACAGTCACCGCGGCTGGCAGAAGCGGATCCCGTCGAGAGGAGCCGCCAAGCGAGAACCAGAATCTCGGACACGCTCGTAGAGATCCCGGGGGACGCTGCTTCGGACGCGGGTTCAACTCCCGCCGCCTCCACCAAGCCGAACCTGGTTGAAGGAGCGCAAAGTTCTCGGTCGGTGTATCAACGGCGGGATGAGATTGGTCGCCGCCGCCGCCCTCCTCCTAATGGCGGCGTGCTCCTCCTCGGCAACTGCGGTCGCCACGCCGACACCGAGCCTGCCCAGCTCGCCCACACCCTTGGCGAGCGTGCCTCCGGTCGGCGCGCAGCGCATGTCGGGCGGTTGCGGCGCGACCGAGATCTACAAGGGCGGCTCCCTCCCGGGCTGGGCGAACGTCAACGCGCCGAGTCTTCCGTACGTCGTCGCCACGGGGGGACTGGCGGTCGGATACCTCTTCAGCTATCCGCTGAAGGCGGGCCTCAACGGGGAGAACAAGATCCTCTGGTACGTCGGCGCCCCACGCAACGGCACGACACTTAATGCCCAGGGACATCCGCTCGGCGCCAACGCCCCCACGACAATGTTCAGCAAAGCCGCGGACTCATCTCCTGGCGAGATCTACCCCACTGGCCCAACCGCGCCGACCGCCGGTTGTTGGCACTTCAATCTCACCTGGCAAGGGGGCGACCAGCATGCGGAGGTCGACCTCTTGTTCATCCCGTAGGGCCGGGCCAGGTCAGTCGTTGCGGGAGTGGGGGAACCAGCGCTCCTTGTAGGTCGACCTGGCGCCGGAGAAACCCGGCCTGGAGTCGGCGCTCAGAAGACCCAAAACGACACACGACACCATGAGCAACACGAGCGCAATCGGCAACGCCCACGCGTCCATATGACGAGCGTAGACCTCCTCCACGAAAATGGCGAACATGATTCTTCGAGCCCTGGTCGCGCTGGCCATGATGACCGTGGCTGCCACCTGCTCACCCACATGCAACTCCTCCCCGTCCACCGGGCAGGCGAAGGTCCACCTCGTCTTCATCGGGCCGGCACAGGGCGCGCTTACCACCGCCGACGTCGCCTGCCACCTCTTCAACAACAAGACCGAGTTCAACGCCCTGATCTCGGGCAAGCTGGACGGCAAGGACCTGACCATGAACGTACAGGTCCGCACCGGCTACCACGGTCCGGACACCTATCTGATCGGCACGACCCTCGACGGCGCCGCGAACGTGCGCCTCCAGGTCGGCGACTTTGTCGGCTCCTCACCGCCGACCGCCGGCAAGCTGATCATGACCGACGAAAAGTCCGGGGTCGTCGACTCCAACCTCGGCGGCTTCGAAAGTGTCACCGGCAGCTTCACCTGCGCCGAGGTCAAGACTGAATAGTCAGCTGCCGGCGCGGGTATCACCTATACATGAGCAGCAGTTTCAGAGACTTCAACCACAACCTGATCAAGGACCTCCGGGCTCATGGCGGCAAGGCGACCAGCGGCCCGTTCATGGGACGCGACGTCCTCATCCTGACCACCAAGGGCGCCAGGTCGGGCCAGCCGAGGGAGAACCCGCTGGCCTTCTCCAGCGACGACGGCAGGTACGTGGTCGTGGCCTCGAAGGGAGGCGCGCCTACCAACCCGAACTGGTACCACAACCTACGCACGCACCCGATCGTCACCGTCGAGGTGCTCGGCGAGAAGTTCGACGCCCGGGCCAGGGTGATTGACAGCGAGGACTACGAGCGCCTGTACCAGAACCACGCCAGGCGGATGCCGGCTTTCAACGAGTACCGCCAGCGAACGTCCCGCAAGATCCCGGTGATCGTGCTCGAGCCCCTCGAAGCCGCCAAGGACGCTTAAGGCAGCACCACCGCCGAGCAACCGGAGTAACCTTCGCCGGGTGCCCGACCTGAGCCACCTCTGGCAGCGTTTTGTGCTCGCCACCGCCCTGCTTTTTGGCCTCGCCCTGGGTGTGGCGGCAACCGTTTTCGGCTACAGCAACACGGCTCCCGTCAACGTCGGTTTCTCCGTCCTCCACCTGCGCGGGATTCCGCTCTGGACGGTCGCGATCGTGCCCCTGGTCCTGGTTCTCGCCGCGGGCACGCTGTACCACTGGTGGAACAGCCTCCACCACTTCACGGAGCACATGCGGCACCGCAAGCGCGTCCGCGAGCTCGAGGCCGAGGTGGCGTCCCTCAAAGCTCGCCTCGACAGCGCACTCGAGATGCCAGACCAGTCCGCGACCAAGCCCGCGCCTCGCCCTGAAGCAGAGGAACCGGCGCCGGCGATCCCGGAACCGACGATGGCGTCCAACGGCGACGACAAGTCGCTGGCGACCGAAGCGGAAACCGAAGTGGTCGCGGCCTCCGCTGACAGCAGCGCCGAACCCGAAAAACCGCGCGCCGAAACTCAACCAGGGGCCTGATGGACGACCCCGAACCCCGGGACATCTCTGACCGCCGCCGCGCCGGTCGACTGGTCGTCCCCAGCGAGCAGGCGCCGGCCGACCGCTCCCTGCTCGAGCGCAGCGCGATCGAAGAGCTCAGCCACCACGCCGACCCCTGGCGGGTGCTGCGCATCCTCTCCGAGTTCGTCGAAGGCTTCGACGCCCTCAACGAGGTCGGCCCGGCGGTGACCGTTTTCGGCTCCGCGCGGTCCAAGCCGGACGATCCCTACTACCACGCGGGCCGCCAGCTGGGCGCGGCCCTGGCGAACAAAGGATTCGCGGTCATCACCGGCGGCGGGCCGGGAATCATGGA
>DASXSD010000256.1:0-2713 GCA_036506195.1 Candidatus Dormiibacterota bacterium | reverse complement strand
TTGATGAGCGCGGCGATCCGGCGGCGGAGGCCCGCCTCCGTGGCGAAGGCTCGCTCCCAGACTGCCGGACCACCGCGCCCCTGCTCGAGCGCGATCTTTTCGCCGTCCCGCATCGCCTGGTACGTGCGGCGCGAGAGGGGGCCGACCGAGCCGGCGTTGAGGTAGGCACAGCTCTCCAGCACCGGGAAGAGGGAGCGAGCCTCGGCGGGGTTCATTTCACCGGCGTGTAGAAGCGGCACGGCGGCGACTCGGCCGTGGTGTGGAAGTTCCAGTGCCGGCACCAGGCGCTACCGTCGAACTTCCGGCACGAGCCGCAGGTGACGCGCGGCGCCGGCGCGCGCGTCTTCTTCATGTGGTGCTCCGGCCGCTCGCCCGGAAACGGAGGCTCGGTCACAGCTGCGAGCGGACCTCCCAAAGCTCCGGATAGAAACGCTTGTCGAGCGTGCCGCGCAGGTAGGCGGCGCCTGAGCTGCCACCGGTCCCGGCCTTGCTCCCGATCTGCCGCTCCACCATCAGGACGTGCCGCGCCCGCCAGTGGGCGAACGTCTCGTCATGGTTGAGCAAGCCCTCGCACAGGTCAAACAGGTCGCCGTAGCGGTCGCGGTCGCGAAAGATGTCCACCAACGACGGCGAGCCACGCCGCTTGACCAGCGCGCGGAAGGCGTCGTCGACGGTCGGCTCCTCGAGTCGCTTGCGCAGCCGCGACATTTCCTCGGGCGTCGCCTCCAACCGCGCCACGTACTTCGGCTCCTTGAGGCCGGACAGGAACTCGATCTCCCGAAACTGGACGGATTGAAACCCGCTTGCCGGGGCGAGCTTGGAGCGAAACGCGAGGAAGTCCTGCGGCGACATCGTCTCGAGGACGTCGATCTGCTCGACGAGAAGCCTCTCGATGACGTGCACGCGATGCAGGTGATGACGGGCGAAGAAGATGTCATCGGCGTCGATGCGATCGCGAGCGGCCTCGAGCTCGAAGAGGACGACCTTGAACCACAGTTCGTAGGCCTGGTGGGCGACGATGAAGAGAAGCTCGTCGTGCTCGCTGCTGAGTCCTTGCTGCAGCTGCAGCAGCTCGGGGATCTTGAGGTAGCTGCCATAGGACAGCTCACGCCCCTCCTCCCCGAACCTGCGCGACATCAAGAGTGCCCCGACACCGAGGTCCGGTGCCTATTTCGCGTCATCGGCGGCCGGAGCCAAGGAAAGGGTGGCGCCAGGAGGAGCGCAGCCAAAGCTGCGTGACGACGCAGCGCCGGGCCCCTTGACGCAGGCTTCAGGGCCGCAGGACCCCGGCCGCCTAGGGCGCGAAGAGGGCCGGAACTCGGGGGCGGGGTACTCAATGCTTGAAGTGGCGCCGTCCGGTAACGACCATCGCGATCCCCGCCGCGTCCGCGGCTGCGATCACGTCGGAGTCCTTCATCGAGCCGCCGGGCTGGATCACGGCCGTGACCCCCGCGCGCACGCCGACCTCCAGGCCGTCCGGGAAGGGAAAGAACGCGTCCGACGCCATCACCGCCCCGCGTGCGCGCTCGCCCGCTCGCTGGACCGCGAGCTGCACCGCCTCGACCCGCGACATCTGACCGGCTCCAACACCCACCGCGGCTCCTTCCTTGAAAAGGACGATCGCGTTGGACTTGACGTGCTTCACGGCGGTCCAGGCCAGGGCGAGCTGCTCCCATTCCGCGTCGTCCGGCTCACGTTGAGTGACCGTCTTCGCCGAGCGGCGGTCGAACCGCGCCCAGTCCCAATCCTGGACCAGAAAACCACCCGGAACCGAGCGCACGTCGTAATCGAACATGCCGTTTCTCGCCGCCGGCGCCGCCATCACGACCATGTTCTTGCGCCGGGCCAGCACGTCGCGAGATTCGTCGAGGATCTCCGGCGCGATCACGACGTGGGTGACGATCTGGACGATGAGCTCTGCCGTCGCCCGGTCGAGCGGGCGGTTCGCGGCCACGATGCCGCCGAACGCGGACACCTTGTCGCACTCATAGGCCATCCGGTACGCGGTCGCCAGGTCGCCGGCGACCGCCAGGCCACATGGGTTCATGTGCTTGACGATGGCCACCGCGGGCTGGTCGAAGTCCATGACGAGCTGGAAGGCGGATGAGGCGTCCTGGAGGTTGTTGAAGCCAGGCGCGACACCCTGCACCTGGAGCGCGCCGCCGATCCCGCCGGGGTCTGGGCCGAGGCGGTAGAACGCAGCCTTCTGGTGCTCGTTCTCGCCGTATTTCAGCGGTTCGGCGAGGAGGCCCGCGATGGTGATCTCGGATGGAAACCCGTTGCCCGAGCTGCGCCGCATGTAGGCGGCGACCCACGCGTCGTAGGCGGAGGTGTGCGCAAAGGCTTCCGCCGCCAGCCGGCGCCGCGCCTCCAGGTCCAGCGTGCCTTCGTTGAGCGCGCCGAGGACCTCCGAGTAGCGCTGCGGGCGAACGATGACGATGACCGACTCGTGGTTCTTGGCCGCGGCACGGATCATCGCCGGACCGCCGATGTCGATCTGCTCGACCGCCTCCTCGAAAGTCACCTCGGGCTTCAGGACCGTGTCGACAAAGGGGTAGAGATTGCAGCACACGAGGTCGATCTGACGCAGGTCATGCTCGACGAGCGCCTCGACGTGCTCCGGTTTGTCGCGCCGGGCAAGGATCCCGGCATGGACGCCCGGATGCAGTGTCTTGACGCGGCCGTCCATCATCTCGGGGAAGCCGGTCAGCTC
>DASXSD010000255.1:0-5420 GCA_036506195.1 Candidatus Dormiibacterota bacterium | reverse complement strand
CGTCGGCGGGCACCTCGAGCGACAGGGCGCCGCACATCTCGCGAATGCGACGGCTGTGCGGGTCGAGCTGGTCATCGTTCATGGAGGGCACGACCGGCATATCGATGTCGACGCCCTCGTACCGATTCCAGTATTCGGCAGGCACCTCCCACGGGTCGTGGGGCTGGCTGAACGAGGCGACTAGAAAGAATGGCTTCTCGTCGGCGGCGCGAGCCAGGTCGTAAAGGGCTCTGACGGACCGAAACGCGACCTCCTCGTCGTAGTCGAGCTGCAGCGCGGCCTCCACCACGCCGGCCTCGAAGACGCTGCTCATGTCGTGGTACCACTCCAGGCGGTCGGACAGTGGGGCCTCCCAGTCCGGAATCCAGTGCATACCCGCGGGATAGATGTCCGGCGTCAGCCGCTGTTCGAATCCATGCAGCTGGTCGGGCCCGATGAAATGCATCTTCCCGGCCAGGCAGGTGCGGTAACCGGCCGCTCGCAGGTGATGGGCAACGGTCGGAAGGGAGGCCGGTAACTCGGCGCCATTGTCATAGACGCCGATCCGAGACGGCAGCTGCCCCGTCATTAAGGACGCGCGCGAGGGAGCGCAGAGCGGCGAGGCGCAGTAGGCATGCTCGAAGACGACCCCGGAGCTGGCGAGGCTTTCGATGTGGGGTGCCTTGACCACGCGGTTGCCGTACACGGGCAGCGCCCGGGGGCTCAGCTGATCGGCGATCACGACCAGGAAGTTCAAGTGGAGCCCAGCTTAAGGGCCTGCCCAAGGAGGAGCTTGACATCCTCCGGGATCGTCCTATGATCGGACAATCCTACAAAACGGCGCGAGTCCCACCCAAAGCTGGGCCCTGCCGAGGTTCGAGGGCCAGTCGGCCATCGAGGCGGTTCGCCGCATCATTCGCGACGCCATCGTCGACGGCCGCATTCCGGCAGGGGCCGCTCTTCGGGAAGCACGCCTGGTCGAGATGCTGGGCACCGGCCGAGGCACCATCCGGGAGGCGCTGCGGCACCTGGTCCAGGAGGGCCTGGTCGAATACCGCATGCACCAGGGTGCGTTCGTCCCCGAGCAGGCCCTAAGCGACCGCCTGGACGTTTACGTCGCGCGAGAAGCCATTGAGACCTGGGCTGCACGCAAGCTGCTCGAAAGCCCGCAGCCGCTGGACCTCTCCAGGCTCGAGACGGCGATCGACGCCATGGCGGCAGACGGGACCGAGCTGGCCAGGCCTTCAGAGGAAACCATCGCGGCAGACCTCCGATTTCATCACGAACTCGTACGCATGGCGGGCAGCGAGCGTCTCACGCGTGCGCACGAAACGTTCGCGGCCGAGACGCGAATGCTCTTGCGAGCGCATCCGCCTTACCCGCGGCGGACGTATGCCGGGGATCACAAGAAGCTTGTCGATGCACTTCGGCGCAGAGATCCAAAGACGCCCGATCTCGTCGCCGAGCACCTGCGGCTCACGTCTCGTCTGATCAGCGGTGAAGTCGGTGCGGAGCAACTGGGACCGTGACGGCGTCAATCCGGCATCTGGTGTGAGGGAAGAGATGGACGACAAGGCGACCCTGGAGCTTATGCACCTGCGGGGGCAGATCACGCGCCGCCAACTGCTGGTGGGCATGGGCATGCTGGCCGCAGGGCTGACGATGGCGAGCGTCCTCGCCGCGTGCGGCACGCCATCGGGGACGGTCTCGTCGACGCCCAAGCGCGGCGGGACATTCCGCCTGGGCGTGACGGGTGGCGGCGCCAAAGACATGATGGACGGGCAGAACATCATCACCAAACCTGACCAGGCCCGGCTGGTCACCGCGTTCGAAACGCTGCTCGTCTACGACGAGGACTACAAACTGGCCACGGACGGCCTCGCCGAGTCGGTGACACAGGACGCGCCCGACCAGTGGACGATCCGCGTCAAGCAGGGCATCGAGTTCCACGACGGCAAGACCTTGGGCGCCGACGATGTCATCTACTCGCTCAAGCGCACGCTCACCGACCCCTCGCTGTTCGGCAACGCGGGCCTTGGCTCGGTCGACGTCAATGGGATGACCAAGATGGACGACCGCACCGTGCGCCTGAAGCTGAAGGGCCCGGACTCGACCATCGGCGACCAGCTGGGGCAGTACTACAACGGTATCGTCCCGGTGGGGTACAAGCGCTACCCAGGGACCCAGATCGGCACCGGCCCGTACAAGCTGGACACCTTCACACCGGGCCAGCAGAGCAGCCATTCCAGGAACCCCAACTACTGGCGCAGCGGCCAGCCCTACTTCGACAAGGTCACGATCACTGACTTCACCGATCCCGCCGCCCAGGTCAACGCGCTGCTGGGGGGTCAGCTCGACGCCATCACGGACATCCCGTTCGGTCAGGTCACCGTGGTCAAGGCGCACTCCGACCTGACCGTGCTCGAGTCGCCAGGCGGCGGCTGGCTGCCGCTGTGCATGGCGATCGACATGCCGCCCTTCACGGATGTGAGGGTCCGCCAGGCATTTCGGCTGATCGCCGACCGTCAGGCGATCGTGACCCAGGTGCTGTCTGGCCACGGCCGCGTGGCGAATGACCTGTACTCACCATTCGACGCCTGCTTTGCCTCCGACCTGCCGCAGCGCCGCCAAGACCTCGCGCAAGCCAAGTCGCTGCTAAAGGCCGCCGGCCAGGAAAGCCTGGTCATGGACCTGCACACTACCGACGGCGCTGCAGGCATGGTCGATGTCGCCAACGTGTTCGCCCAGCAGGCGAAGGGAGCCGGGGTCACGTTGAACGTCAAGGTCGATCCCAACTACTACGGCAATCAGTACCTGAAGCTCGCGTTCTCGGTCGATTTCTGGGGCACGCGCAACTACCTGCCCCAGGTGGCCAACGGAAGCATCCCGACCGCTCCCTACAACGAATGCCACTGGCCGCCGTCGGACTCCAACTACATCAGTCTTTACCACCAGGCGTTGGCCGAGGTCAACCCGACCAAGCGCTGCCAGATCCTTCACGACATGCAGAAGCTCGAGTACGACCAGGGCGGCTACATCATTCCGTTTTTCAACGACCTGGTCGACGCGTATAGCAGCAAGGTGTCGGGTTTCAAGGCCAGCAAGGGAACCCTCAACCTGGACTCGTTCGGACATGGCTTCCGGACCGTCTGGTTCGGCTAGCGCGCTCCAGCCGTCGCTGATCCCGGGCGGGCCCGCCGCGGCGGCCCGTCCTGGGACCGCGGCCGGAATCAGCCCGGTCTGGGGCTTCATCCTCCGCCGCCTGCTGCTCGGGATTTTGGTCTTGGTGCTGGTCTCGATCGTCGTGTTTGCGGCCACGCAGGCGCTTGGTGATCCGGCGCGGGCGATCCTTGGCCGCTCGGCGACCGCCGCGAGCCTCGCCACGCTGCGTGAGCAGCTTCATCTCAACCAGCCGGTGGTGGTGCAGTACTTGACCTGGGCCGGTGGCCTTCTCCACGGCGACGCCGGCAACTCGCTGGCGGCGCAGGAGCCCGTCACGAAGCTCATCGGCGACCGGATCGTCAACTCTGCGTTCCTGGTGCTGTGCGCGGGGCTGATCTCGATCCCGCTTTCGGTTGCGATCGGGTCTTACGCGGCGTTGCGACGAGACAGGACGTTCGACGTGGCCACCTCGCTCAGCACGCTTGTGTTCGCGGCCCTGCCGGAGTTCGTGGTCGGAGTCTCGCTGGTGGTCATCTTCGCGACCACCGTTTTCCACCTGCTGCCCGCCGTCTCGCTGATCCCTCCCGGCGGTAGGCCATGGGATAGCCCTGTCGTACTCGTCCTGCCAACGCTCACGCTCGTGCTTGCGGTCACGCCCTACGTGGCCCGCATCATGCGCGCCTCGATGATCGAGGTCCTCGAGAGCGACTACGTGGAGATGGCGCGCTTGAAGGGACTGCCAGAACGCGTCGTGATCATCCGCCACGCTCTCCCGAACGCGCTCGGCCCGACGTTCCAGGTGATTGCCCTCAACCTCGCCTACCTCGCCGGCGGAATCATCGTGATCGAGTACGTCTTCAACTACGCCGGCATCGGCGGAGCGCTGAGGGACGCCGTCTCCAACCACGACCTGCCGGTCATCCAGGCGCTCGCCATGCTCATCGCGGGCCTGTACGTCGTGCTCAACCTGCTGGCCGACATCGCGACGATCCTGGTCACACCGAAATTGCGCACGCGGTTGTGAGGGTCGGCTGATGTCAGTCCTCAATCCGCTGGTCGCCAACGAGCCGCCGCCAGTACCCTCGCAGAGGCCGACGGGCGTCATCCTGGGCGCGCTCAGGCTGGGGCGGACGAGGATCGGACTTGGGCTCGTGCTGATCATCGCCGCGGTTGCCATCTTCGGCCCGCTGATCGCGCCCCACGGCCCGGCCGACTTCATCGGCATGCCCAACAGCGGCCCGTCGGGCGCTGCCAGGTTCGGGACCGACCACCTCGGGCAGGACGTGTGGAGCCGCTTCCTCCACGGCGGCCGCGAGATCCTGCTCCTCGCCACCGCGGCCACGCTGCTGGGGCTTGCCATCGGCACCAGCCTTGGCCTGCTGGCCGCCTATTCGAAGGGCGCGCTCGACGACGTCCTCATGCGAGGCATGGACGTGATCCTCGCCTTCCCCTCGATCATGCTCGCGCTGGTCGCCATCGCCACCCTCGGTCCCTCGGGCTGGCTGATCATCCTCGCGGTGGGGCTGACAAATGTTCCACGCGTGGCGCGGGTGACGCGCGCTGCCGCCCAACCGATCGTGGAGCGTGACTTCGTCGCCGCGGCTGAGGCGATTGGCGTGCCGCGCTGGCGCATCCTCTTTGGCGAGGTGCTGCCCAACGTGCTGAGCCCGCTCATGGTCGAGGCCAGCCTTCGCCTGACGTACTCGATCGGTCTCATCGCCGGCCTGGCATTCCTCGGGTTCACGCCCAATCCGAATGGCGCCGACTGGGGACTGATGATCCAGGAGAACCAGATCGCGCTCGTCGTCCAGCCCTGGGGGGTCGTGCTGCCGATCATCGCGGTAGCCCTGCTGACCATGGGCACCGGCATGGTCGGAGACGGCATCGCGCGCGCTGCCGCGGGCATCGATCGGGTGCGAGCCGAATGAGCACGCCGGCTCCGGCCATTGTTGTCAAGGGCCTGCGAATCTTCGTCCGCGGGACCACGCGCGACATCGTGGATGACATCTCGTTCGAGATCGCGCCGGGTGAAGTATTGGGCCTGGTCGGCGAGTCAGGTTCTGGCAAGACGACCGTTGGCCTGGCGCTGCTCGGCCACGCCCGGCGTGGGGTCCAGATCGCGGGGGGCTCGGTGCGCCTGGGCGATGTCAATGTGCTGGCCCTCGGCGAGGGCGAGCTCGCCCACCTTCGCGGGCGGCTCATCTCGTATGTGCCCCAGGACCCCGCTGCGGCTCTCAACCCTGCCCTGCGCATCGGCACTCAGCTGCGCGAGATTCTGG
>DASXSD010000254.1:0-4644 GCA_036506195.1 Candidatus Dormiibacterota bacterium | reverse complement strand
GTCGTAGCCGTAGTCGAAGATCTCGAGGATGTTGGGGTGCTTCAGCCGCGCCACCGAGCGAGCTTCCTGCTGAAATCGCTCGCGATAGTCGGGGTCGTCGGCGAAGAAGTCGGGCAGGACTTTGATGGCGACGAACCGGTCGAGGGCGGGGTGATAGCCGCGGTAGACAGATGCCATGCCGCCGCGCCCGATGCGCTCCATGACGCGGTACGGGCCAAGGGTGGACCCTTCCTGGACGTTCACCCGAGCAGCCCCCCGAGGACGAGGATGCCAATGGCGGGAGGCAGCGCCATCAAGACGAGGTTGGCGGCCAGGACGACGAACGAGGCGACGCGGAGGGACCGGCCATTCTCAGGCCTGTCCCTGCTCTCGACCATCCCTCTTGCGGCGACCGCCGTGTAAAGCAACGCGACCCCTTTCCAGGGTCGAGATTAAGAAGCGATTGCTTAGCGGGTTCGACTCCGAAGGACGAATTAACTACCCAACCGGGTAGTTCTTGTCAATTCCGGGGATCAGAGCCAGCCATCCTTGGCGACGAGGTGGGCCAGCTCGGTGCGGTTGGAGACGTTGGCCTTCTGCAGGATCTGCCGCATGTGGAACTTGACGGTGTTCTGGCTGAGGTGGACCTCCGAGGCAATGTCCCGGTTCGTGCGGCCCTCGACGACCAGGCGCACGATCTGCAGCTCGAGGCGGCTGAGGTCCTTGGGAGGGGCCGGAGCTCGCCGGCCGAGCTGCCCGGCCTGGGTCCGGCGCAGCCGGTCCTGCAGGGCCGCGCTGTCGATGGCGATTGCGGCGACGCTTCCCAGGGCGTCGAGAAAGTCCACCCATTCCTGGTCGGGGGCCAGCGCGCTGCGGTGGTAGACCTCGAGCGCTCCCAGGAGCTTGCCGCGAGTGACCAGCGGCACCGCGCCGTACGACTTGAACCCCTCGCGCGCGAAGAGCGAGCGCCGGCGGAATTGGGAGAATGCGCTCAGGGCGGTCACGGTCTCGATGCGCCGGCTGAGCACGGCGCGGCCAGGGAGTCCCTCGTCGACGGGCAGCCGGTAGTCCGGCGCCGCCGTGGCCAGGAAGCCCGTGCTCGCCGCGAGTGTGAGCATGTTGTCGGTCTCGTCCAGGAGCAGGACGTCGGCGGCGTCGACCTTCAGGTGCGCGGCGACCTGGTCGAGGATCACCTTGAGCGTGAGCCGGATGTCGGGGCTGGCGCTGAGGGCGAGGCTCAGGCTCTGCAGCGAGGTCAGGCGCTCCAGCCGGCGGACGGCGTCTTCGTAGAGCTGGGCGTTCTCGACCGCGAGCGCGGTCCGGTCCGCGACCGCCTGCATCCAGGTCGAATCCTTCTCGGTCAGCGGGTTCGAGCCGGGAATCTCGTACAGCGCGAGCGTGCCGACGACCGCGCCCCTAGCCCGCATCGGCACCGCGAGCATGTTCGCCGAGTCGACTGGCCGGGGCAGCGGGTGTTCCGCCGCGTACGCCTGGATCTCCGGGCCGTTCAGCTCCTGCAGCCGCTCCACCGAGATGTTCCTGAGCAGGAGCGGCTTGCCCGACTCGATGAGGTGCTGGTCGATCCCCGTCGTCGCCGTGTGCCCAGGCCGCTCCTGGCCGGCGAGGTGCCGGTTTACGTACTCGGCGTATTCCGGGTTTGTCGAGTTGGCGGCCACCACCTGGCACGTGCTGGGGTCTTTGTCGAGAAGGGTCGCCACCCACGTCCCCGGGCGCAGGCGGCTGAGTGCGTCGGTGACGGCGAGCATGATCGCCCGCGATTCGAGGTGCACGTCGGCGAGCGTGTCCACGACCTCGCTCACGATGTGATCGCCCGCGCCCCGGCTGGTCAACCGGCTACGGGTGAAGAGGTGTGTGACGTCGGTCAGCGTGCTGATGACCTGCTCGATCTCACCGGAGGGCCCGAGGTGAGGGACGGCGTCTACCTGCAGCCAGACGTCCGCGCCGTCGGGTCGATGCGCTCGCGCGATCACGCCGCGCACCGGTTGCTGGCTCTTGAGGGCCGCGGTCACGGGATGTACCGAGATCGGGCCTTCAGGGGCCTCCAGGACGAGCCAGTCCGCGTCTTCGGCGTAGGAGCCGACCAGCTGCCGCCGCGCGAGTCCGAGCATCGCAACGGCGGCCTCGTTCGCGTCCGTGACCTGGCCGCCCGGGTCGTAGATGACCAGCGCGCCAGGCAGGTCGTTCCAGTGGGCCAAGATCTTCGAATTATCCGCGCCCCTGGTATGAGTTCTGTTAAGCAACTCACATAAAAAATCGTGCGCTAGCCTTTGCCAGATGGTCACGGTCAGCGTCGCGCCGCAGGCGGACGGCTGGGTGTGCGAAGTGTCAGTCGAGCACGAGGGCGAGCGCTCCCAGCACACGGTGGCGGTGACCTCGGAGGACCTCGCGCGGTGGGGCCGGGGTGATGGCCCGGACGCAGTCGAGGAGCTGGTCGCCCGCAGCTTTGGTTTCCTGCTCGAGCGCGAGCCGACAAGCTCGATCCTTCGGCGTTTCGACCTCTCCGTGATCCGGCGCTACTTCCCGGAATACGATCAGCAGTTGAAGCCGTAAATCGTCGGGACCTTCCTTATTTATGTGCGGTGGTGGCCTGCGTTAGTCTGCCACCGTGACGGGCGACTTCAAGGGCTGGCACGGCGACTTCCGCGGCTTCTTCCTCGGCCTGCGCGCGAACAACAACAAGCCGTGGTTCGACGCGCATCGACGCCGGTACGAGGATGACGTCAAGGCGCCGTTGCTGCTTCTCCTGAAGGACCTGGAAGCGGAGTTCGGCCCCCCGCATCGGGTATCGCGCCCCAACCGCGACATCCGCTTCTCCGCCGACAAGTCACCTTACAAGCTGAACATCTACGCGGACCTCGACCGGGGCGGGTATGTGTCGCTGGATGCGGAGGGCCTGGTCGCGGCCGGCGGCCGCTACATGGTCGACGACGACCAGCTCAAGCGACTGCGCGAGGCTGTGGCCGCCGATCGCTCCGGCAAAGAGCTGGTCGCGATCGTAGCCACGCTGCGCAAGAAGGGCTACGAGGTGGAGGGCCAGGAGCTGAAACGAGTTCCATCGCCCTGGCCCCAGGACCATCCCCGGGCCGACCTGCTCCGGCACAAACGGCTCATCTACTGGAAGCGGTGGCCGGTCGCACCGTGGATCGCGACTTCGAAGGCAAAGGATCGGGTCGCCCAGGTCTGGCGCGACGGCGCCGACCTGGACACATGGATGAAAAAGCACCTGGACAGATAGCTTCCCCTCCCCACTTGCTGGGGAGGGTGGCCCCAGACGCCGTGCGTCTCGGGCCGGGTGGGGAGCGGCCGGGCCGGATGGCCCTCTAGCCCTGCATTTCGGCGAGAAGCCGCGCCGCCTCCTGCGCGTTCGTCGTCCCGTAGTTCGAGAAACAGTTGTTGTAGACGGCGTGCGTCTCCCTGGTCTTCCTGGCGACGCTCGCGATCTTGGGCGTCCAGTCCGCGAGCTCGTCTTCGTCGTAGAGGTAGCGAAACCTCTCCGCCGGCGTGATGTCCTTCTTCTCCCAGTTGTCGGCGTTGCGGCCGTGGAACCGGAAGATCGCCAGCTCGTCGCTGGTCGGGACGATCACCGGGGGCACCGAGCTCTTGAAGCCCTGCGGCTCGTCGACCGCGATATAAGGAATCTTGTTGTCCTCCAGGAACCTGACCGTGCGCTCGGCGTTCTTCTCGTTGAACCAGCTTCCGTGCCGGAACTCCACCGCAATCGGGAGCTCCAAGCGCTGCCGCGTCTCGAGGATCAGCTCGCGTGCCTCGTTCGACGGGAAGACCCACTTCGGGAACTGGACGAAGACCGCGCCGAGCTTGCCCGCCTTTGTCAGCGGCTCGAGCGCCTCGCGAAACTGCGTGTACACGGCGTCCAGCAGCTCGGCGGGGACGTCCTTGCGATAGATCCGTTTCTTCGCCTTGAGCTCGGCGGGCAGCTCCTCTTTGATCGCCTTCGGCAGGCGCGCCACCTCGGTCGGCTGGCCCGTCATCAGGGCGTGGGCCTTGACGTCGAAGACGAATCCGTCGGGCGTGCGTTCGACCCAGCTCTCCGCCATTCGCTTGTAGGGCAGCGCGTAGTAGGTCGCGTCGACCTCGACGACTGAGAAGCGGCTCGCGTAGAAGCGCAAGCGCTCCTCCGCGCTTCCAGCGCCCAGAGGGTAGAAGACACCTGGCGCGGTCATGGTCGGGTCGGTCCAGCTCGCGGTCCCGAATCGGACGGCACCTTTGCCGACCTGGACCGGTGCCCGTGCGGCGTCCCGCGCCTCCTCGGACCGGCGTCGGGCTGCTTCTACGCCCGGGTCGTGCGGATTGCTCTTTGGCATCCCGGAGCCACTATGCCAGCCACTCGGTGATGAACCGCGGGCTCAGGTGGATGTCGATCTGGCGCAACCGGCCCTCGCCGGAGTTGACGAAGCCGTGCGCTTGGTCGGCGTCGACGACCGCCATCTCGCCCTCGTGGAGCTCGCGCTTTGCCTGGCCGTCGTCGACCAGGGCGGTTCCCTCGAGGACGATCAGCAGCTCGACATAGGGATGGCGGTGAAGCCGCGGCCCTTCGCCGGGACCCGCGTCGACGAACAGCACGCACGCGCCGACGCCGCCATGCTGCTCGCCGACGAAGTCGCGAGTGACGACGTCCTTGGGCAG
>DASXSD010000253.1:0-3961 GCA_036506195.1 Candidatus Dormiibacterota bacterium | reverse complement strand
CTTCTCGGTCCGCGTCCCGTCGAGGACGAGGTCGACCAGATGGGTGCGGCCCGACCTGGTGAAGACCTTCTGGAACTCGAGCCGGTCGAGGGTGATCGGGGTCGGCTCCGTGTTGTGCCCGTAGACGATCGCGGGCAGCTTGCCCTCGCGCAACATGCGGCGCGAGCGCTTGCCGAGCGGCTCTCGTGGCGATGCTTTGAGTTGCAATCAGTAAGTCCTTTCCTCACGCGGCTTTGCCGCCCATGGGTACGCCTCTGCTGGGGAGGCCCGCCTATGATACGCCAACCCTGGCGAGCCCCCCGCCGCCGGATATACGAGGCGCAACCCGACCTCTCCGGCTCTAAACTGGCGCCGCTTTGTCCGCCTTCCCACCGCCGCCGCCCGGAAGCGCACCGCCACCACCGCCGCCTCCACCGATGACGCCGGCGCCGGCCTGGCAGTCGCCGCCCGCCCCTTACGCGTACACCCCGACGCCTGCGGGCTACGCACCAGAGCCGTATCTGGCCATCCCCTATGCGGGCTTCTGGATCCGCGTCGTGGCCTACGTCATCGATTCGATCATCGTGGGCGTGATCGGATTCGTGCTGAGCCTCGTGTTCGCCATTGTTGCTGTGATCGTCAATCCCAACGTGGTGGCCGACTCGCAGTCGACGACGGTCAACCTCGCCGACAATCTCGTGAGCCTGGTGATCAGCTTCGCCTACTTCGCCGGCCTGTGGACGCTCAACGGCGCCACGTATGGGCAGAGGTGGCTCGGCCTGCGGGTCGTGGATGCCAACACATTCGAGGCGATCCGACCTGGCCAGGCCGCGCTGCGCTGGCTCGGCCTTGTGATCTCGTTCCTGGTGTTGCTCCTGGGTGTGATCTGGGTAGCCTTCGACCCGCGTAAGCAGGGCTGGATGGACAAGATGGCGAGCACGGTCGTGGTGAGAGTCAGCCGGTAGAGGCCCCTCCGGCCGGCTTCGCCGGCCACCTCCCCATGAACGGGGAGGAGTTGGTCCGCCTCCTAGGGGGTCGGGCTCGGGATCAGGTTCTGGAGGACGCCCGAGGCGTTCAGGCCCGTGAACACCAAGCCGAGGACCAGGATGATCGCGCCCAGGACGGCGGCGATCCCCCCGGTGACGATCGCCGCGGTGGCCTTGCCACCGCCGCCGAGAGTGCCCTGGCTGGCGTTGACCCTGTTGCGGGCGTTGACGCCCATGAAGATGGCGACCACGCCCAGCGGGATCGCCAGCAGCTCGAGGAACCAGCAGCAGCAGCCGATCGGCATGAGACAGACCGAGACGATGCCGAGCACCATCGCCGGGGTGGCGCCCTGCGCCTCGGGCAGGGCATAGGGCTGGCCATAGACCGGCTGGGGTTGGTAGGGCTGCGGCTGGTAAGGCTGCGGGGGCTCACCGGGTGGCGGCTGAGGTGGCAGATCACCGGGCGGTGGAGGGGGTGGTGGTGTCTGGCCCGGCGGCGTCTGGCCCGGCGGCTCACTCGCCATCGCGCGGATGTTAAGGCTTCTGGGCTGACTCCGGGAAACGTTTTCGCAGCCACTCGACGATTTCCAGAAGCGGCGTCCCGGGCGTGAAGATCTCGGCCACGCCCCGCTTCTTCAGCGCGGCGATGTCGTCATCCGGGATGATGCCGCCGCCGAAGACGACGATGTCCGTCGCCTTGCGCCTCTTCAGCTCGTCAACGACGGCCGGGAAAAGAGTCATGTGCGCGCCCGAGTGGATGGAAAGGCCGATGACCTGCGCGTCCTCCTGCAGGGCTGCGTCGACCACCATCTCCGGCGTCTGGCGCAGGCCTGTATAGATCACCTCATACCCCGCGTCGCGCAGGGCCCGCGCCACGACCTTGACGCCGCGGTCGTGCCCGTCGAGCCCGACCTTGGCGACGACGATGCGGACGGGCTTGGTCGCGGTCGGCATCAGACGACCGCGGTCTCCGTATAGGTGCCGAAGACCTCGACCATGGACTGCATGATCTCGCCCTCGGTCGCGTACGCGCGCACCGCGTCGAGGATGTAAGGCATCAGGTTGTCGTTTCCAGCTGCCGCTTTACGAAGCCCATCGAGCGCGTTCGTGCACTTCGCCTGGTCTCGCATCGCGCGTACCTTGCGCACCCTTTCGGCCTGCTCGCTCTCCAGGCGCGGGTCGATGCGGAGGATGTCGATCGGCTCCTCCTCGTCGACGACGAAGTCATTCACGCCGACGACGATCCTTCGCTTCTGCTCGAGCTCCTTCTGGTAGCGAAAGGCCGCGTCGGCGATCTCCTTCTGGAAGAAGCCGACCTCGATCGCCGGGATCACTCCGCCGATCTCGTCGATGCGCTTGAAATAAGCCTCGGCCTCGCGCTCCATCTCGTCTGTCAGCGCCTCGACGAAGTAGCTGCCTCCCAGCGGGTCGATGGTGTTGGCGGCGCCGGTCTCGTAGGCGAGCAATTGCTGCGTTCGCAGGGCGATGCGCGCCGCCCTGTCCGTCGGCAGCGCAAATACCTCGTCCATGGCGTTCGTGTGTAGCGACTGCGTGCCGCCGAGCACTGCGGCCAGCGCCTCGATCGCGGTCCGCGCGATGTTCAGCTCAGGCTGCTGGGCGGTCAGCGAGACGCCCGCGGTCTGCGCGTGGAAGCGCATCTTCCACGACCGCTCCTGCTGCGCGCCGTAGCGCTCCCGCATCCAGCGCGCCCAGATCCGTCGCGCCGCGCGGAACTTGGCGATCTCTTCGAAGAAGTCGATGTGGGCGTCGAAGAAGAAGGAGAGGCGGGAGGCGAAATCGTCGATGTGCATCCCGCGCTCGAGGCAGGCGTCGACGTAGGCCATGCCGTCGGCCAGCGTGAAGGCAAGCTCCTGGGCCGCAGTCGAACCCGCCTCGCGGATGTGATAGCCGGAGATCGAGATCGTGTTCCACTTCGGCACCTCTTTGGCGCAGTACTCGATCGAGTCGACGACCAGCCGCATCGAAGGGGCCGGCGGAAAGATGAACTCCTTCTGGGCGATGAACTCCTTGAGGATGTCGTTCTGCAGCGTGCCGCCGAGATTCGCCGCCGCCACGCCCTGCTTCTCGGCGACCGCGATGTACATGCACAGCAGGATCGCCGCCGGTGAGTTGATTGTCATCGAGGTGGTGATGTCGCCGAGCGGGATGCCTTCAAAGAGCGTCTCCATGTCCGCCAGCGAGTCGATCGCTACGCCGCAGTGGCCGACCTCGCCGCGGCTCGTCGGCGCGTCTGAGTCCTGGCCCATCAACGTCGGCATGTCGAACGCCACCGACAGTCCCGTCTGGCCGTTGGCCAGCAGGTACTTGTACCGCTCGTTGGTCTCTTCGGCGGTCGCGAACCCAGAGAACTGACGCATCGTCCAGAGGCGGCCGCGGTAACCGCTGGGGTGGATGCCGCGGGTGTACGGGAACTGGCCGGGGAGCTCCTCGTCGCGTCGCGGCAGATCCTCGGATGTGTAAAGGGGCTTCAGGTGAATCCCGGAGATGGTCGAGGTCTCGATCCCGTCGTCACGCTCCGGGCTCGACTCGAACTCCTCCTTCCACACCTCTTTGGGGTCGCGAGCGCGAACTTTCATCGAGACTGATTATCCCTTTCGGTCGAGAATCTCCTCCGCGGTCCGGTACGGCGTGCGGTCGTCCAGCAGACGCCGGGCGAGCTCGGGGTCTTCCTCCAGCGCCTGCCTCGCGCGCCGCCGGGCCAGCTCCGCGGCGACTTCTGCGGTCTCATCCCGAAGCCGTCTTTCGGCCAGCGCCTCCGCCTTGCCGCTCTTCTCCAGGTGGCGGCGGTGGGCGAGGACCGCGTCCCACAGCTGTTCAACGCCTTCCTGGCGGCTGGCGACGGTGGCGAGGATGGGCTGCTTCCACTCCGCCCTCGGGGCCAGGCTCAGCATCGCGCGGAGCTCGGCCATGACCCGGGTGTGACCCTCGATGTCCGCCTTGTTGACGACGAAGATGTCGGCGATCTCCAGGATGCC
>DASXSD010000252.1:0-3700 GCA_036506195.1 Candidatus Dormiibacterota bacterium | reverse complement strand
CTCTTCCTGCGCACCCCGAACGGGATGCGGCTGACGGACGCGGGCCGGGCCTGGATCCCATACGCGGAGCGCGCGCTGCGCGCGCTGGTCGACGGCCGCGACGCGCTCGAGCAGGTGATGACGGCTTCCGCAGGACACCTGATGCTGGCGGCCGCCCCGGCGGTAAGCACCTACGTGCTGCCGGACCTGCTGGAAAAATTCGTGGCCGCGCATCCTCGGGTCGAGGTGTCCGTACGCACGGGTCACTCCGAAGACGTCGTGGAGCTCGTGCTCCGGGACGAAGCCCAGCTTGGGCTGGGTCGCGCCATCCGGCACCCGGAGCTCGAGCTGCGTCCATTTCACACCGAGGACCTGGTCCTCGTCTGCGCGCCCGACCATCCGTTCACGAACCTCTCGTCGGTCACCATGGCGCAGGTCGCGGCCGAGAAGCTCATCATGTTCGACCGCACATCGAGCTACTACGAGATCACGCAGGGCGCGTTTCTCTCCGCCGGCGTCAGCCTCCGCGGTCTCATGGAGCTCGACTCGATCGAGGCGGCGAAGAAGATGGTCGAGCGTGACCTCGGCGTCGCCCTCCTGCCCGGAACGGCGGTTGCGCGCGAGATCGCCGGCGGGACGCTGCGCGCAGTGAAGATGAAGGACGCGCCCCCGATGCAGAACACGATCGTGGCCTATCGGCGCCGCGACGCGGGCAAGCCGGAAGGCATCGTGGCTGCGTTCCTGGAGCTGCTCCAGACCAAGTAGAACGCGCGACTCACGCCCTCTCTACATCGGTTGTTCCGATAGCACCGATCAGATCAATTGATTGGACGTATATCGGCTTTGTTGATAGTTTCTTCTACATGGATCAAGAATCCCTATCGCAGGAGTTAGACGCACAGGCGACCTCGCACGAGTGCGAGTGCCCCGAGCCCTGCAACTGCGACCACGAAAACGAATAGCTGAGGAGGCCCTGATGGATCTCGTCTCCACACCTCTCCTGCCGGAGGGGTTCCAAGTGCCTGCTTCGCGCAACGAGCCGCCGAGCCGGCGCCTGCGCAAGATGCTCGCGGAGAAGCCCTACGTTTTCGCGCCCGGTGTCTACGACCCGATGGGCGCGCAGCTCGTGATGTATCACGGCTTCGACGCCGTCTACTTCAGCGGCTACTCATTCGCGATCGGCCACCTGGGCACGACGGACATGGACCTCTACTCGTCGGTCGAGATCGCCGACGGCGCGCGCCGGACGGTCAGCGCGCTGCGCAAGTTCCAGCTGACGATGGCGATGGGCGACCCCGAGAAGAAGGTCTCACCCACCCACCTGGAGATCCCGCCGGTCGTGGTCGATATGGACGCGGGCTACGGCAACCTCTTCAACGTGCAGCGCACAATCGAGCTGTACGTGAACGCCGGTGTGGCGGCAGCGCACCTCGAGGACCAGGTCATGCCCAAGCGCTGCGGACACATCGCGGGCAAGGCGCTCATCTCCGCGGATGAGTTCATCGGCAAGCTGCGAATGATGCGCAGCGCGGCCGACGACCTCGGCCACAAGGACTTCATCATCATCGCCCGCACCGACGGCGTGTCGGCGAGCGAGGCGCCGGAGTCGAAGCGCGGCATGGAGCTGGCTGTCGAGCGCGGCCTGCGCTACATGGACAGCGGCGTGCCCGACCTCCTTTGGTGCGAGTTCCCGACCGCGGAGCGCGGGCCGACAGAGACGTTCTGCACCGAGATCCGCAAGCGCTTCCCCAAGGCGCGGTTCGCCTTCAACTACTCGTCGTCGTTCAAGTGGTTCAACGAGAACGACCCGATCACGTGGGACGACCTAGGGCGGCTTGGCGTCGGCTTCATCTTCATCACGCTGGCCCTGCAGCACGCGGCGGGCCACGGCATGTCGGTGCTCCTCGAGGACCTGAAGCAGCAGAAGGAAGAGGGCTACATGGCGCTGCAGCGGAAGGAGTGGGCGGACGGCGAGAAGATTCCGACGCGTTCGCACCACCTCTTCAGCGGCGTCCCATACCACCATCACGTCGGCCATGTTTACGGCGCCTCGCGCCTGAGCGAGGAGATGGACGACCACCTCGAGGTTTCGAAGGTCGTTTAGCAGGATGCAACTCCTCCCCATTTATGGGGAGGTGGCCGGCGGGCAAACTCCTCCCCATTTATGGGGAGGTGGCGCCGAAGGCGCCGGAGGGGCAGCCGGGGCCGACGTTTAGCAGTCCGTAAACTCTCGTCCGAGGGCTGGGTTGCTGCTTTACCCGTTCCGCTATCTGTGGTGGTTGATCTCGAGCGTCCGCCGCTCGATCGGACGGCCGCCGGACTACGTTGTCTTCGTCCTCGAAGAGAACATGCCCGCCCTGCCCGACCCGCCGCGTCCGTGGTGGCAGCGCTTCGCATCCAGGCGACTCAGCATCAAAGAGCTCGGTGAGCGCTTCGACGCGATCGGCCGCGACGCCCGGATCAAGGGCGTGGTGCTGCACCTGCGGCCGACCGGCATGTCGATGGCCGCGCTGCAGGACCTGCGCGAGCTGGTGGCCAAGCTCCGGACGACCGACAAGCGGGTGGTCGCGTGGGCGCCGTTCTACGACACCGGCACCTACTACCTGGCGTGCGCGTGCGACGAGATCCTGCTGATGCCGGTCGGATCGATCCGCTCCCTGGGCTTCGCCGGCACCGGGGTCTTTCTCGCCGATGGGCTCGCGCGCTTGGGGTTGGGCGCCGACTTCGTGCAGGTCTCGCCTTACAAGTCCGCGGCCGACCCTCTGACCAAATCGAAGATGTCGGACGAGTACCGCGAGCAGCTGAAGTGGCTCCTCGAGTCCCAGCACAAAGAGCTCGTGAGCGCGATCGCCGAGTCGCGGCTGCTGAATGAGGCGGGCGCGCGAAACCTGGTGGACGGCTCGCCCTATGGCGACGACGTCGCGGTGGAGAACCACGTCGTCGATCGAGTCGTGGCCGAGGAGCAGCTGCCCGCGCACCTGCGGGGAACCGTCGGCAGCTGGGAGCGAGCCGCCCGCAGGATGCGCGTTCCGGCCCCCACTTTCCGGATCGCACGGTACGTCGCCCTGATGCGGATCGAGGGCACGATCATCGACGGCCGCTCAGCGCGCCTCCCGGCGAAGCCGCCCGTCGACATTCCGCTGGTGGGCGAGGACCGAGCGGGCGACCTCAGCGTGGTCCAGGTGGCGCGCCAGGTCGCTTCCGACAAGCGGGCCGCCGCGGTCGTCCTCTACGTCAACTCCCGTGGCGGGTCGGCGACGGCGTCGGAGGCGATGCGACAGGCCCTGCAGGTGATCGCCGCGCGCAAGCCGGTGGTGGTCGTGATGGGCCCGATCGCCGCGTCGGGCGGCTACTGGGTGTCGACGCCCGGCTCGTGGATCGTCGCCCGCCCGGGGACGCTGACAGGGTCGATCGGTGTCCTGACGGGCAAGATCGTGACCGGTGGGCTGTGGCAGAAGCTCCTCTTCAACCGGGAGACGGTCGCGTTCGGCGACCGGGTGCTGCTCGAGACCGATGAGCGCCCGTTCACAGAAGAAGAGCGGGCGATCGTGCGCGCCGACATTGATCGCATGTACAGCGCTTTCCTGAAGCTGGTCGCGGGGACTCGGAAGATGACGACCGACGAGGTCGAGCCGATCGCCCAGGGCAAGGTGTGGACCGGACGTCAGGCGCTGGAGCGCAAGCTCGTCGACGAGCTGGGCGGCCTCGACGCCGGCCTTGC
>DASXSD010000251.1:0-2592 GCA_036506195.1 Candidatus Dormiibacterota bacterium | reverse complement strand
CCGCCTGTGCGTTTCAGGAAGTCGCGGCGGGACCACTCCTCGAGAAACCGCTCGAACTGAACAAAACCTTTATCTGGGTCCTCGTCTCGGCTCATCTCTACTACCTCCCGGGAGCGCCCGCCATTGGGGTCGCGGGACGCCCTGAAGCCCCAAGCCATGATTATGAGTAGTCAGGGCAAATGAGCAAAAAACGAATCGAGTCTGCCCCTTCCAGCGTCGCGGTCGGCATTGCCCGGGTTGTGCTTCACCTGCCGGAGTCGGGATCGCTGAAGTCCAAGCGGCAGGTGGTCAGCGGACTCCTGCGCCGGCTGCGCCAGGAGCTGAAGGTGACCGCCGCCGAGGTGGGCGAGCTGGACCGCTGGCAGCTGGCCGAGCTTGCGATCGCCACGGTCAGCGCCGACCCGCGCCAGGCGGACCGGGTGCTTGCGGCCGCGTTGTCTTACATCGAGTCGCACGCCGACGGCGCGCGGATCACCGACGTCTCGACCGAGCTCGTCCGCATTTGAAGGCAGTCGAATCGGTGGTCGAAGAGTTCGCGGCCACGCTTCCTTTTGAGCTCGACGGCTTCCAGCGCGAGGCGATCGACAAGCTCGACCGTGGACGAGGCGGCGTGCTCGTGAGCGCGCCCACGTCGAGCGGCAAGACGATCGTCGCCGAGTACGCGATCTTCCGCGCCCTCAGAGAAGGCGCCAAGGTCCTCTACACGACGCCGCTCAAGGCGCTGAGCAACCAGAAGTACCACGACTTCGTCCGCCACTACGGCGAAGCGACGGTCGGCCTCGTCACGGGCGAGAACACGATCAACGACGGTGCGCCGGTGGTCGTCATGACGACCGAGATTCTGCGCAACCTCATCTACGAGGATCCCGCTCGCCTCGACCTCGTCCGCTATGTCGTCCTCGACGAGGTGCACTACATCGACGACTTCCCGCGTGGCTCGGTTTGGGAGGAGATCGTCATCCAGGCGCCGCTCTCGATCAAGCTCGTCGGCCTCTCGGCCACGATCGGCAACTACCGAGAGATCGCCGACTGGATGGCGGAGAACCGTGGCGGGATGGAAACGGTCTTCCACGACGTGCGGCCGGTCGAGCTGAAGATGTGGCTGGCGATCAACAACCGCCTGTATCCCCTGTTCAAGGAGGACGGCGGTATCGAGCAGAGGACGTGGACCAAAGCGGCCCAGGAAGAGGAGGCCTCGTACCGGATCGGCGGCTACCGCGGGATGCCATCCAACGACCTGCTTCATGTGATCGAGCAGCTGCGCAGCCTGGAGATGCTGCCCGCGATCTACTTCATCTTCTCCCGCCGCGGATGCCGGGAAGCCCTGCAGCGAACCGCCTACCACGAGCTGGACCTGACGACCGCGATGGAGAAGGCGGAGATCGATCGGCTCGCCGCCGAGCGTCTGCAAGGGCTCAAGGATGCGGATGAGGAAGCGCTGTTTCGCCGGATGGTCGACGCACGCCTGCTCCGCCGCGGCCTCGCCGAGCACCATGCCGGTCTCCTCCCGTACCACAAGGAGCTCGTCGAGGAGCTCTTCCAGCGCGGCCTGATCAAAGTCGTATTCGCGACGGAGACCCTGTCGCTCGGCATCAACATGCCGGCCCGCGGCGTCGTCGTCTCCTCGTTCACGAAATTCGACGGCGTCAACTTCTCGACCCTCACCACCGGCGAGCTGACGCAGCTGATGGGCCGCGCGGGCCGGCGCGGGATCGACGTCATCGGCCACGGCGTGATCCTCAAGGAGTCGGACGTCGAGGTCGGCACCATCTACGAGGTCGCCATGGGCCCGACGCTGGTCGTCGAGTCGAAGTTCCTCCCCAGCTACAACATGGCCCTCAACCTGCTGCGCGTGTACACACCGGAGGAGGCGGAGGCCCTGATGCAGCGCTCCTTCGGCCAGTTCCAGAAACGGCTGGCGGCCACGGAAGCGGACGAGCGCCTGGCCAACATCCGCGAGCGGCTGGGGGACATCCGGCGCATGTGGGACGACCCGCAGGTCTCGATCGAGGACGTGGCGCATTACTTCAAGATCGAGGACCGCCGGCGCGCGATCCGCATCGAGCTGAGGCGACTTCGGCGCGAGGCCGGCGCCCAACGCCGCGGCCGTAAAGGCAGGCACACACGCGCGCCAAGCGGGCCGCAGCGGATCGCGCATCGCCTGGAGGTGGAGGCCAAGGGCCTGCTCGAGCGACAGCGCAAGCTCAAGGTCGTCCGCTCGCCGCGCTTCGGCGAGCTGCTGCAGAAGTACGGCGAGATCCGGGGTCTGGAGCAGGAGCTGGAGCAAAGCCGGCGCGAGGTCACGGGCCAGATGGACGAGTACCCGCGCAAGCTGCGTCGGATCTGCGCCATCCTGGCCGAGGCCGGATTCCTCCAGAGCAACAAGCCGACCGACAAGGGTCTGTTTGCGGCGCGGGTCTACGGCGAGAACACGATCCTGGTCGCCGAGGCGGTGTGGCTCGGCTGGTTCGAGGGTCTGACCCCCGAAGAGCTGTGCGCGGTGATCGTGATGCTCGCCGCGGAGGACCGCGAGAGGCGCGGGGATCGCCAGTCGCGCGGGCCTCGCCGCTATCCGACGCCGGCCATCGCCCA
>DASXSD010000250.1:0-5666 GCA_036506195.1 Candidatus Dormiibacterota bacterium | reverse complement strand
GTGATGCCGTAGGCGACCGCCGCGGCCTGCGCGCTCTGCGGATTGAGGATGTATTCGGAGAGAAGATGGGTGGGGAAGGGGATGAAAGCCACCACCATCAGGAAGAGCGTGTTGACGACGAGGAACGTGCGGTTCACGTGCGAGATCTGGGCCATGACCGTGTGGTGATTGGCCCAGATGATGCCGATGGTCACGAAGCTGACCGCGTAGGCGACGTAGCTCGGCCAGATCGTCAGCAGCTCATGAGACAGCGAGGCGCCAGACGCCGACACAGCAACGTTGAGGATCAGGAGCGTCGCTGCGATCGCGAAGACGCCGTCGCTGAAGGCTTCCAGCCGGGTGGTCGGCATCGGCGTCAATTCAAGCGCAAGTTCGAAGGCGCGGAACCGTTAAGCCTTGCTTAGACACCCATATGTGAATACACGAGGAGTACGGCCTCCTCCTCCTCCAATCCTCCCCATCTCCACTCGAGGCCAATGCTCCAGCCGACCCGGCGGGCCCCCTCCCTGATCGCCCGCCGGGCTCCGGTGGGGTCCTACTCCCCGACCAGGCGGATCGTCCAGAAGTCCTCGGAGAGTCCTGGCTGCAGCAGGTACGCATAGGGCATGGTGAAGTAGCCCTTCATGCCCCAGCGCGTGCCCCACGAGTTGCGCACCAAAAACCACTTCCTGACCTCGTCGTAGCCAACGGCGAGCACGGCGTGGCCTCCGACCGCGCGCTCCATCCAGCCCGGCATCGGAACATGACCGGTCTTCGCCACCGCCGGAGTCTCGAAGCTCTCGTAGACCGTGAAGCCGAAGATGAACGGGAACCCTGAGGCGAGGCACCCCTTCATCTGATTCAGGTCCTTGAGGATCTTCTGGTAGGAGACGGCGCGGTCGAGCCTGGCGTCGCGGTAGCACTTCGCCGGGGGCCGCCTGGCAAAGTTGGCGATGACGTACGGCCACTCGGGCTCCGGGCATGCCCCGTCGCTTGCCACCGACTTGATGCCGTCGCGGATCATGGCGCCGCTGTCGATGGCGACCGTGCCTTCGATCTTGCGCTCGTTGTAGTAGATGAAAAGCCGCGAGGGCACGAAGTCGGAGAGACCTTGCTTCACGCGGTCGAACTCGACCGCCGCCGCGATCGCGTTCGCCGTGCAGCTGCCGAGGTTGCCCTGGTCGTAGACCGGGGGGCAGCGGCGGCGGAGGTCGGTCTTCGCCGGAAGCGCGGCCAGGTACCGCGGTGGCGCGGCGTACAGGTGGTCGCGCTGGTCGGGAACGTCGGGGATCCAGCCGTAGTGGCGGATCTCGCGCGGCTGCGTCACAGGTAGGGCCAGTTCGCGACGCTCGGCCCGTCGCCGACGTACGCGTGCACTCCGTCCGCAAAACGGTGCGCCTCGAGCACGATCGCGGTCGCACGCGCGTGTCCTTCGAGGATCACGAAGGCGCCGTCCGGCCGGCGCAAGGCGATGATCTCGGGCACCTTCTTGTCCGAGTGGCACAGGCCTGACGCCAGCGACAGCACGACCATGTTCGTCTGGTCACCGGTGTAGATGTGACCGACATTCGTGGCGCCCTCGACGACCTTCCTGGTCACCGGTGAGAGGAGCTGCCACGCGCCCACCTGCCTCGCGTACAGCATCTCGCCGACCTCCGCGGTGGTGAGCCGGAAGCGCCGCCATTTGATGTCGTTGCCAAGCCCCTCGAACGAACCCGTGCCCTTGCCGAACCCGTAGACCGAGCCGATGATCTCGCGGCGCAACGCATTCTGCTGGTCGTCGCGAAGGTTCGGCGAGCGCGCCGCCTTGAGCGCCGCGGATAGGTTGGCGGGATTGGGCGGGTTGCCGATGATGAACGCCTGGAAGTCGGCGGACTCGATCTCCGCCTGCAGCCAGGCGAGGATGACCTGGTCTTCTGTCGCGGCGCCGAGGTCGTCCATCCCGGCATGGGAAAATAACACCTCGCATGCCCCAATCCCGTAAGTGGGTCTATCAGTTCTCCGAAGGCTCCGCAAAGATGCGCGACCTTCTCGGGGGAAAAGGCGCCGGCGCCGCCGAGATGACGCGCGCGGGGATGCCCGTGCCACCCGGCTTCACCATCACGACCGAGGCGTGCCGCGCGTACTACGCGAGCGGCGGCAAGTTCCCTAAGGGCCTCTGGGAGCAGGTGCTGCCAGCGCTCAAGGTCCTGGAGCGCAAGGCGGGGAAGAAGTTCGGCAACCCCAAAGACCCGCTCCTGGTCAGCGTGCGGTCGGGGGCCAAGTTCTCGATGCCAGGAATGATGGACACGGTCCTCAACCTGGGCCTGAACGAGGAGACGAGCCAGGGTCTTGCCCTCCTGACCAAGGACGAGCGCTTCGCCCTCGACGCGCGGCGCCGCTTCATCCAGATGTTCGGCAAGACGGTGAAGGGCATCGACGGCGAGAAATTCGAGCACGCGCTGCGGGAGGCCAAGAAGAAGGCGGGGGTCAAGAGCGACCCCGAGCTGAAGCCGGAGCACCTCCGCCCGCTGGTCGCCCGGTTCCTCGACATATATAAGGAAGAGACGAGGCGCGAGTTCCCGTCCGACCCGGTCGAGCAGCTGCGCGAGGCGATCGATGCCGTGTTCAAGTCATGGAACACGGACCGCGCCAAGACCTACCGCCGCATGGAGCGCATCCCCGACGACCTGGGGACCGCGGTCAACGTCCAGATGATGGTCTTCGGCAACATGGGCGAGACCTCCGGCACTGGCGTGGCGTTCACACGCAACCCGATCATCGGCTCGAAGGAGCTGTACGGCGACTACCTGGCCAACGCGCAGGGCGAGGACGTGGTGGCCGGGGTCCGGGACACCGAACCGATCAGCGCGCTCAAGAAGCACATGCCGAAGGTGTACGCGCAGTTCGATCGCTACGCGCGGCAGCTCGAGAAGCACTACAAGGACGTGCAGGACCTCGAGTTCACGATCGAGCGGGGCAAGCTCTACATGCTGCAGACGCGCTCCGCCAAGCGCACCGGCGAGGCGGCCGTGAACATCGCCGTCGACATGGTCAAAGAGAAATTGATCACCAAGAAGGAAGCTGTGGCGCGCGTCGAGCCGCGGCAGCTGGAACAGCTCCTGTTCCCACGGGTCGACCCCGAGGCGAAGGCGTCGCCGCTTGCAAAGGGCGTGCCCGCGTCACCCGGCGCGGCGAGCGGAGGCGCCGTCTTCGACGCCGACACCGCGGTCGAATGGGGCAAGCAGGGCAAGGCCGTGATCCTCGTCCGTGTGGAGACGAATCCCAACGACGTGCACGGCATGGTCGAGGCGAAAGGCATCCTGACCCAGACTGGAGGCACCGCGTCGCACGCGGCGCTCGTCGCCCGCGGCATGGGCCGGCCGTGCGTCGTGGGCGCGAGCTCGATCGACGTCGACGTCCGCCAGCGCAGGTTCTCGGCGAACGGGACGACGATCAAGGAAGGCGACCAGATCACGATCGACGGCACCACTGGCGAGGTGTACGTGGGCAACGTCCCCACCATCGAGGCGCGGTCGCTGAACCAGCATCCGGCGGCGAGCTCGATCCTCAAGTGGGCGGACGAGCTCCGGCGGCTCGAGGTGTGGGCGAACGCGGACTATCCGCGCGACGCGATCAAGGCTCGCGAGAACGGCGCGCAGGGCGTCGGCCTGTGCCGCACCGAGCACATGTTCATGGAACAGGAGCGCCTGCCCATCGTGCAGGCGATGATCATGGCCGGGACCACGGAGGATCGCGAGAAGCAGCTCGCCAAGCTGCTGCCGATCCAGCGAGGCGACTTCGAGGGCATCTTCCAGGCCATGGCCGGCCTGCCGGTCATCATCCGGCTGCTCGACCCGCCGCTCCACGAGTTCCTTCCGAGCCTCGAGGAGCTGATCCGCGAGACGACGCACCTCAAGGACACCGGCGATGACCCGGCGCGGCTCGCCGAGCTGGAGAAGACCCTCGCGCGCGTTGAGGAGCTGCACGAAGCGAACCCGATGCTGGGCCTGCGCGGTGTGCGGCTGTCGATTCTGTACCCCGAGATCCCGCGCATGCAGGTGCGGGCGATCATGGAGGCGGCGTGCAACCTGCGCAGGCGCAAGGTGGACGCGCGACCCGAGATCATGATCCCGCTCGCCAGCACGGTGGCCGAGCTGCGTGCGGTGCACGCGGAGCTGAAGCCGGTGGCGGAGGCGGTGCAGAAGGAGGCCGGCATCCGGGTGCCCTACAAGTTCGGCACGATGATCGAGATCCCTCGCGCGGCGCTTACGGCGGGCGAGATCGCGGAGGAAGCCGAGTTCTTCTCCTTCGGCACTAACGACCTCACCCAGACGACCTTTGGGTTCTCGCGCGACGATGCCGAGAGGGCTTTCATCGTGCGCTACCTGGAGAACAAGATCCTTCCGCGCAACCCGTTCGAGACGATCGATGTGGCCGGCGTGGGCAAGCTGATGGAGTGGGCGGTGAAGGAAGGCCGCAAGACGCGCAAGGACCTCGAGGTCGGCATCTGCGGCGAGCACGGCGGCGACCCGGACTCGATTCATCTGTGCCACAAGCTGGGGCTGAACTACGTCTCGTGCAGCCCGTTCCGGGTCCCGGTGGCGCGACTGGCCGCGGCGCAGGCAGCAATCGGAGAAGGGGCTGGCACTAAGTAGGCTGCCGCATTTCCCGCATTGGCCGGCAATTGCGGGATTCGCAGGCCATTGAATGCCGCATTGGCCGGCAATTGCGTTAAATCAGGTCATGGTCGTCAACGTCTGTCCCGCCGGGATGTCAACGGCGGCCCCGGAGCGGATCTGGAGCATCCTGACCGCTCCCGAGCGATTTGGGGAGTGGGCGGACGCTCGCTTCGTCGCGGCCGAACCGCCGGGGCCGGCGCAGCCTGGTCAGGTGATCACGTTGCGGGCGCCCGAGCTTGGTCGGGAATGGCCGGTGCGGATCGATGTGCGCGACACGGACCCACGACATCGCTGGATCGACTGGGTCGCTCATCTACCTTTCGGTGTCGAGAACCATCAGCGCACGACCCTGACCGAAACCCCCGAAGGCGGCACCCTTGTCCGTTTCAATTGAGACTTCCACCTCCCGCCCGGGTGGCGGGGCCGGTTGGTCAATCTCTTGCTCGGCCGGGAGCTGCGGCGCGGACCTGAGGCATCCCTCCAGGCGTTGATCCGCGCCGCCGAAAGCTAGCTCTTCACCTCCCCGCTTGCCGGGGAGGTGGCCCCGGCGCCGAAGGCGCCTGGGCCGGAGGGGACTCCCCCTAACTTTTGTTCTTCAGCTCCTGCATGGCCTTGGCCAGGTTGCGCTCGCGCGTCTCGGGCGTCTTGCCATTGGCGATCGGCGCCGCCAGCGCGTACTTCCGGCTGTACGAGAGGCTTTCGAAGTACTTCTTCGCCCTGGGGTCCTTGGCGAGTGCCTTCGCAAGCTCTGGCGGCACCTCGACGTCGCGCTTGTCCGTGTCGAGCACGACGTCGATGTCGATGGTGTCACCCGCGGCCACGCCGGTGTTCTGGCGCACCTCGTTGCTCACCCCGAGCATGTAGGTGCCGCCCATGGGCGCGATGGCGCTGCGGTACGTGTAGCCGTTGATCGTCACTTTGACGAGCGGTCGCTTTGTCGAGCCCAGACCCAGGACGACCTTCTCCGGCACCTCGACGCCGGCCGCCGTCTTGCCGGCCGCCAGCACCTTGGCGCGGAACCGAGTC
>DASXSD010000249.1:0-32090 GCA_036506195.1 Candidatus Dormiibacterota bacterium | reverse complement strand
TCAGGGCTGGGGCGACGCCATCCCTGCGCTGAACTTGTGCGTCGTACCCGACTCGGCGTGGATCACGTGCATCACCGCGTTGATCAGCGCCAGGTGCGAGAACGCCTGCGGGAAGTTGCCGAGGTGCCGGCCGCTCCGCGGGTCGATCTCCTCCGCGTAGAGCTGCAGCGGGCTCGCGTAGGACAGCAGCTTCTCGCACAGCTCGCGCGCGCGGTCCAGCTCCCCGATCTCGCACAGGGCCGACACAAGCCAGAAGGAACAGATCGTGAACGTTCCCTCCTCTCCGTGCAGGCCGTCGTCCGTCTCCTCGGTCCGGTACCGAAGCACCATCCCGTCCACCGTCAGCTCCTCGGCGATAGCGAGCACGGTGGCTCGGACGCGCGGATCGTCAGGCGGCAAGAACCGGACCAGAGGAATCAAGAGCACCGACGCGTCCAGAGCCTTCGACCCGTAGTGCTGCACGAACACACCGCGCGAATCAACACCGTGCTCGCAGATGTCGGACTTGATCTCGTCGGCGACGGCCTGCCAGTCCCGAGCCAGCCTCATGTCGCCGTGCATCTCGGCCAGGCGCGCCCCGCGGTCGAGCGCCACCCAGCACATGAGCTTCGACGAGGTGAAGTGCTGCGGTTCGCCACGCACCTCCCAGATACCGCGGTCGGGCTCCTTCCAGCTCTCGATCGCGCACTCGACGGCGCGCTTGAGGGTCGGCCACACCACCTCAGGCAGGTAGTCGCGCGATTTCGTGTGCAGGTAGACGGAGTCGAGCACCGCCCCCCACACATCGTGCTGCTCCTGGCTGAAGGCCCCGTTGCCGACGCGCACGGGGTGTGATGCCTCATACCCGCTCAAGTGTTCGAGCGTCTTCTCGGTCAGCTGGTGCTCGCCGCCGATCCCGTACATGATCTGCAGGTCCTTCTTGCCCGCGGCCACGTCGGCGACGAAGTAGAAGAAGTCGTTGGCCTCGCGCGCGAATCCGAGCGTGTAGAGACCCCAGAGCATGAACGTGCCGTCGCGGATCCACGTGTAGCGGTAATCCCAGTTGCGCTCACCGCCTATCGTCTCCGGGAGCGAGGTCGTCGCCGCCGCGAGAAGAGCACCCGTCGGGCTGTACGTGAGGCCCTTCAATGTGAGCGCGCTGCGCTGCAGGAAGCTCTGCCACGGATGCTCTGGGAACTCGCCCCGGTTGATCCACTCCCGCCAGAAGTCGGCGGTCTGCTCCACCCGCGCGAACGCCTCCTCCACGTTCGCCGGCGCCGGGTGCTCCTCCCAGTACTCCTTGGCCGTCGAGTGGCGCGAGCGCGGCCAGACCATGGCCACGTAAGCCCGCTCGCCCTGGCGCAAGGTCTTCGTCGCGTGCGCGCCTCGACCCTCGAAGCCCACGCGCAGGTCGGTCACGAGCCGGATCGGCACCTCGTTCTCCCCGCCGCTCGCCAGCGCCTCGTTGTAACCCGGGCCGGCGTACTCCCACCTCGCCTCGGTCTGGCCGTAGTCGAAGACCGGCTGGCAGTCCAGGGTCAGCTCGACCTGCCCGACGACGCAGCGCGCGGTGCGCAGAAGGATGTGCTGGGCCTCGTAATCGGAGGGCGGCCGCCGGTAGGTCCCCGAGCGGCGCTGGCTGTGGTACCAGGGTCCGATGCACATCGCGTCGCGGACGATCAGCCAGCCGGTGCGCGTCCGCCACGTCGTCTCGAGGACTAGCGTGCCCGGCAGGTAGCGGCGGCCGGCCGGAACCATGACGCCGGTCGGACCGAAGTTGAAGCTCCCGGCGCCGCGGTCGAGGATGGCCGCGAACACGCTCGGACTGTCAGGGCGCGGCAGACACATCCACTCCACCCGGCCGCTCGGGGCGATCAGGCAGTTGACCTCGCAGTCGGAGAGAAACGCGTACTCCGCGATCGGCGGGAACGGGCTGGCGACGCGTGGCTCGAAGACCTGCGGCCCGATCTCGGTGACGGGCGCCTGGCCATCCCCGTTCGACGACGGTGCGATTGCTTGACCGAGGTCGGCCTGGCGGGCCCTTCTAGCCACGTCCCTATCGAGAGGATATGACTATGGCGCGTCTAATGCGGTCGAATACCGCATCCGGCGAGCCCGTGCCATCGATCATCTCGACCGCCACCCCCTGCTTGCGGTAGTGATCGAGCACGGCTTCCGTCAGCTTGTGGTACTCGCGCATCCGCTCCGTGATCGCCTCCCGCGCGTCGTCTGCCCGTCCTTCCACCTCGGCCCGGTGGAGCAGCCTGTCGATCAGCGCCAACTCCGGGACGTCGAGCGCGACCACCAGGTCGACCCGGTGGCCCTCGTCGGCGAGCATCGCGTCCAGCGCCTGCGCCTGGCGGAGGGTGCGAGGGAAGCCGTCGAGCAACACGCCTGCTCCCTCCTCCGCCTCTGGCAGCCGGCTGCGCACGATGTCGACGATCAGCTCGTCGGGAACCAGGTCGCCGGCGGCCATGATCCGCCCTGCCTCCTTGCCGGTCGGCGTGCCCAGCGCGACCTCGTGGCGGAGGATGTCCCCGGTTGAGAGGTGCTTGAGCCGGAACTCTTCCTCGATGCGCGCGGCCTGCGTGCCTTTGCCGCTTCCGGGCGGGCCGAAGATGATCCCGATCATGCGGGTTGCAGCTGTATCTTGCGGCGCCGGCGCCACCACGACCGCGCGTTTTCGGCGAGCAGCGCCTGGATCGCGGGGTCAGGGCCCGCCGGCTCGCCCGTCTTGCTCAGCGCCAGCCAGCGCCTGGTGATCTCGACGTAGACGTCGGCCTCGGTCCAGCCTTGCAGCCGCTCGAGGACGTCGTGCTTGCGGATCGCCTCCGCGATCGGGTGATAGACGTGGTCATACCAGCTGGCGGCGGCTTCCTGAAGGGACACGTCGCGGTGCTGCTCCAGGCTCAGGAAGTAGCGGTGTCCGGCGATGTGCTGCATGATCTCGTCGTAGCGACCGAGCCGGCTGCACTCGAGTCGCGCCTGAGGCCGGGCCCGATGCAGCTGCGTGACCTCCAGGAACGCCGCATACTCGGCCGCCCTGAGCTGCGCGGCGCAGTCGACCTCCGGTCCCAACGGTGCGCGTGTCTTGACGTTGATCACCCGCGCGTTGATCACAGGTCGCCCCAACCTGCGCGCGACGGAAACCCGGTGGTGGCCGTCGATCACGTAGTAGCGGTCGTCGACCTTGTAGACGTCGATCGGGGGCAGCTCGTCGCCCTCGACCATCGCCTGATAGATGCGGGTCCATCGATCCCGCATCCGGCGGTTGAGCGGCAGAAAGCCCGGGTCGAAGTCTCCAGTCTTGAGATCAGGCGCGACGGAGCCGGCGATCTTCTCGACGGGTATCTCGTGGACGCCGCCAAAGGCGCGTCCCTCCATGCCCGCGGCGCGCAGCATCGGGTCGATCGAACGAAGCCGGTCAGCGCGGCCCGTGAGGATCGTGCGCAGGTTGCGCCAGAACGCCCGCGCCCGCGCGGAATCGAAGTCCTGGATGGCGCGGATGCGCTCTATGCCCAAAAGGTTCCGTGATTAAGGGACGCTGTGTCTAGATCAGAGCCTGCTCGTTTTCGGAGTCGAAGAAGTGAAGCACTCGGGTGTCCAGGCCGAGCTTCACGCGGTCTCCAGGCGAAACGTTCATTCGCGGATCCACGCGCGCCGTTACCTGGTCGCCGCCAACCGTCCCGTAGAGGAACTGGTCGGAGCCAAGTCGCTCCACGACGTCGACCTTCATTTCAAATGTCGTGCCGTCAGCCGTCGTTCGGTCGGTGACCGCCTCCGGACGGAAACCGAGCGTGCCCTTCTCCGCCGAGACGGCCGTGGGCAGCTTGACCTCGAACCCCGACGCCTTGGCCGAACCGTTGCTGATGGTGGCCGGGATGAAGTTCATCGTCGGGGTGCCGATGAAGCCGGCGACGAACAGGTTGGCCGGGTGGTCGTAGATCTCGCCCGGTGTACCCACCTGCTGGAGGATGCCGGCGTTCATGATGGCGATCCGGTCGCCCATGGTCATGGCCTCGACCTGGTCGTGAGTCACGTAGATGAACGTGGTCTGCAGGTCGCGGTGCAGCTTCTGGAGCTCGACCCGGGTCTGGCCGCGGAGCTTGGCGTCGAGGTTCGACAGGGGCTCGTCGAGCAAGAACACCTTCGGGCTGCGCACGATCGCGCGGCCGAGCGCGACGCGCTGCCGCTGGCCGCCGGACAGGGCGCGCGGCTTTCGCTTCAGGAAGTTGTCCAGGCCCAGGATGCGCGATGCGTTGCGCACCCGCTTGTCGATCTCCTGCTTCTTCATGTGCTGCATCTGGAGCGGGAACGCCATGTTGTCGTAGACCGTCATGTGCGGGTACAGGGCGTACGACTGGAACACCATCGCGATGTCGCGGTCCTTGGCCGCGATGTTGTTGACGACACGGTCCCCGATGAGAATCCGGCCCTCGGTGATTTGCTCGAGGCCCGCGAGCATGCGCAGCGCGGTCGACTTTCCACACCCTGACGGTCCGACAAGGACCATGAACTCCTTGTCCTTGATCTCGACGTTGAAGTCCTTGACGACCGTGAGGTCCGCCGTGTAGCGCTTGACTACGTGGTCATAAGTTACAGATGCCATCTCTTAATCCCTCAGTCCACGATCATGCCGCGTGCGTGTATCCCTGCCCCAGAAACACAATTCTATTTACCTCCTCCGAATTGGCAAATCCGAGCCTGGCGGTCGGGACGTCGAATGCCGGACGACGAGCGTCGTCTTGAGCGGCGCAGGCGAGTCGACCGCCCTGCCTTTCATGCGCTGAATCAGAAGCCGCGCCGCGAGCCGGCCTTTCTCGACGATCGGCTGGCGCACCGTCGTCAGTGGCGGATTCGTCCACGCGGAGGCCGGGATGTCGTCGAAACCGACCACGGACAGGTCATCTGGGACCCGCAGCCCGGCCGACTGCGCCGCGGAGATCAGTCCGATCGCCGCCATATCGCTCATGGCGAGGATCGCCGTCGGCCGCTGCCTGCCCCTCGGCAGCGCCTCGAACGCGCGCGCCCCGGCCGCGACCGATGTACCGGCGGTGATGGTCTGCGGGGCGGAGGCGCCTGCCGCCTCGATCGCCGACCGATAGCCGTCAAGACGCCGAACTGTGGTGGGCGTGTTGGTGACCTGGCCCCGCGTGGGCGGCAACGCGATGACGGCGAGATCGCGGTGGCCCTGCTCGAGAAGGTGCCGCGCCGCGGCCTCCGCCCCGCCGCGGTCGTCCACGTTCACGACGGGGCGCGCGGCGGCGTCTTCCGAGTCGACGAGCACGGTCGGGATGCCGATCGCGTCCAGGACCTCGAGCGCGCGGTCGTGCGGGCCGAGGCCGAGGCTGACGAAGCCGTCCACGGACGCCTGGCGGATCGCCCCCTCCAGGGAGCCGTCGAGCGGCGGTACCAGGAGCAGGTTCAGGTCGTGCTCCTCGCACAGCTCCCCGAGGCCCTGCAGGAGCTCACTCACGAACGGGTTGGCGAAGACGGTCGACAGCCGCTGCGGGATGAGCACGCCGATCGTCCCGCTGCGGCGCATCGACAGCGCCCGCGCCGCCGGGTGTGGGGTGTAACCGAGGTCGTGAGCGACACCAAGCACGCGCTCCAGGGTCGCCTGGCCCAACCGCTCGGGGTTGTTGAAGGCGAAAGAGACGGCCGTCTTGGAGACCCCGGCGGCGTTGGCCACGTCGGCGATGGTGACCCGGATCGGGGCCCCCAGCCATGCTGCAGGCATCCGTCTCAGCGCTCCCCGCGGCCCCCACGAAGCCAGTGGCTATGGCGTGATCTCGAGGGACCGAACGTTCTAAACCGATTTACTAAATCGGTTTATGCGATCGTATTGCGCGATCGGTGAGTCTGTCAAGACCGATCTTCGGGCTCCGGACGGCCGCCAGTCGAGTCGACACGCGCCCTCGCCTCGCCGACGAGCAACGCCCACAGCGCGTCGTCCACGCTCGTCTCGGGCGGCGCGTCCTCCCCGAGCTCCGCGCGCGTGTCTTTGGGCAGGTCCAGCGTCATCGTCGCTTGGGGGTCTGAGTCAGCGGTCGCACCAGCTCGGGGTCCAGCTTCGGCTCCCGGGCGGCGGTGAGCAGGCCGTTCTGCTCCTGCTCCACGTCCGCCAGCTGCGTGTAGCAGAAGCCCTCGACCGGGCCGCGCTCCATGAGGGCCTCGATCAGAGCGCCATAGGAGCGAAGGAACTCGTCGCGGTCCTCGACCTCGAGCCAGCCCCAACCGCCCGTCCCCGCCACCCGGAGCCCACCGAACTCGCTCACCAGGACCGGCTCACCGCGGTAGGCGAAACCGGGGTCGTACGGTGGGTGTCCGCTGGCGCTCCCATCGAGCGCGGTCTGCAGGGCGCGGTAACGGCGTGCCAGCTCGGCCGGGGGCGAGTAGTCGTGGATGGTGCACAGGTCGCTGGACGAGTGCTCCCAGCCGTCGTTGGACACGACCGGCCGGCTGCCGTCGAGCTTGCGCGTCACCTCGTAGAGCTGAGCGAGGAACGCGGACCGCGCCGGCGCCTGGATGCGGTCCAGGCCGAAGCTCTCGTTGCCGATGACCCAGGTCACGACCGATGGGTGCCCGCGGTCGCGGGTGACGAGGTCGACCCACTCCGCCGTGAACCGTCGCGCCGCTTCGTCGGTGAACTCGTGAAAGCTCGGCATCTCCGACCAGACGAGGAACCCAAGCCGGTCCGCCCAGTAGAGCCACCGCGGGTCCTCGGCCTTCTGATGCTTGCGGGCGCCGTTGAAGCCCATCGACTTCGCGAGCACGATGTCCCGGCGCAGGTCTTCGTCGGTGGCTGCGGTCAGAAGCCCACCCGGGAAGTAGCCCTGGTCCAGCACCAACCGCTCGACGAAAGGCTCGCCGTTCAGCCAGGTGCGACCGTCGCGCGCCTCGATGGTGCGCAGTCCGAAGTAGCTCTCGACCCGGTCGGCGACCTTGCCCTCGTCATCGAGCAAGCTCGCCTCCAGGTCGTACAGCCGCGGCGACTCGGGATGCCATGCGACCACGCGGTCGAGCTGCAGGCGCCCCGGACCGGCCGCGCCCGACCACGCCCCCACCACCTGGCCGTCGAACAGGGCCACGACCTCAGCTTCGCCCACGCCCCCGACCTCGAAATCGACAGCTCCGCCGGCGAGGTCGGGCCTCAGGTGCAGCCGGTCGATGTGGCGCGCGGGCACGGGCTCCAGCCACACGGGCTGCCAGATGCCGGTGGTCGGTGTGTAGAAGATGCCCTCCGGCGACTCGGTCCAGAACTGCTTGCCGCGCGGCACGGTCTTGTCGGCGAGAGGGTCTTCGGCCCGGACGACCACCACGTTGCCGCCCGGCTGGAGCGCGCCCGTGACGTCCGCGCTGAACGGCGTGTGGCCGCCTTCGTGGCGCGCGACCTCGACGTCGTTGACCCAGACGGTCGCACGGTAGTCCACCGCCCCGAACCGGAGGAGGAGTCGCTCCGCTTTCGGAGCATCGAAGCGGCGGCGGTACCAGACCACGTCGCCGGCCCTGGCGCCGATGCCCGACAGCTCCGACTCGGGGCAGAAAGGGACGACGATCTTGCGGTCGAAGGCAGGCCTGGCGCCGGCGCCGAACTCCCACTCACCGTTCAGGCTCTGCCACTCCGCCCGCCGGAGGTCCGGCCGCGGGTACTCGAGTCGGGGTCCCATGGCGCCTCCAGGTCAGCCGCTGAAAACAGTTAGGCGAACGTTCGCTCCCCGCGCAATAATAGCCTCCAGCGTGAGGGTCCGCAGGCACGCGAGGCACGTCTCTGTCAAGGATGTGGCGGCTCGCTCGGGGGTCAGCTTCCAGACCACGAGCAAGGTCCTCAACGGCAAGGGGTCGGTCTCAGAGGTGACGCGGGCGCGGATCCTCCAGGTGGCCAGCGACCTCGGCTACGTGCCCAACCTGCAGGCGCGAAGCCTCGTCATGCAGAGGACGCAGACCATTGGCCTGATCGCGGGCGACCTCAGCGACCGCAATCTCAGCCGCGCCATCGTCGGCGCCGAACGAGAGGCGCGGCGCCAGGGCTATGGCGTGATGATCACGAGTCTCGAACCGGAAGGCTCCGGGACCGAGTACGCGCTGCCGGCGATGATGGAGCGTCGGGTCGACGGGATTCTTCTGGTCGCGCCCCAGATGGAGGAGGACATCGGCCTCGCCCACGTGCTCGACCCCACCCTGCCGGTGGTCAGCCTTCACCAGGTGGCGGGTGACGCCGTGGCCACGGTGACGGCGGACGACCAGATGGCCGGCTACCTTGCGGCGAAGCACCTCCTCGACAGGCGGCATCGAGTCGTCGCCACGGTGACCGGGCCGCCGGCCAGGAGGGCGACGCAGGACCGCATGCGGGGATTCGAGCAAGCCCTGTCCGAAAAGAGTGCTCAATCCGCGGCCGGCCTCGCCGAGGACGGCCGCCTGGAGCTGCCCGCATCCGAGACGGCGACCTTGAGGCTGTTCAAGCGGAATCCTGGAATCACAGCCCTGTTCGCGCACAGCGACGTGATGGCGATCGGCGCACTGCGTGCGCTCCGGTCGATGGGCAAGACCGTCCCGGACGAATGCTCCATCGTCGGCTGCGACGACATCGACAGCGCGGCCTACACCAGCCCCCCGCTGACCACCATCCACATCCCCTTCTACGAGACGGGAGCGGAAGCGATGCGCCTCTTGCTCGAGATGATCAGGACCGGCTCGCTCGCTCCGACGAAGGTGCTGCTTCCGGTGCGTCTCATCGAAAGGTCGTCGACAGCGCCGCCGGCGAGCTGAACCGCGTCGCCCGCGCAGACGACTCGGCGACAGTCTCGAAAGACATTCGACGATTCTCGTCGTAACCGGTATGAAATCTGCACAGGTCCCGCATGATTGACGCCCGTGAGCGCGCTCCGGATTCTGCAGGTTGGACTGGGCGCTCACGGCCGCAACTGGGCACGCCGCGTCATACCCGACGTGCCCGAGGTCGAGGTCGTCGGCTACGTCGACAGCGATCCCTACGCGCTGGAGATCGCCCGCCAGGAGATCGGGGCGGCCCCAACCATGTACTTCGAGTCGCTCAAAGAGGCGATCATGGCGACCGCGCCGGAGGCGGTGCTCAACACGACGGCGCTGCCTGGCCACGTCCCCGTGACGCGGACCGCGCTCGACTCCGGGCTGCACGTCCTGCTCGAGAAGCCGTTTGCGCCGACGCTGGGTGCCGCGCACGAGCTCGTCGACGTGGCGGCCAGGGCCGGCCTGGTCCTGATGATCAGCCAGAACTACCGCTACTTCCCGGCTCCGCGCGCGCTCGCCGAGATCGTCCGGGAAGGGCGCCTGGGCAAGCTGCACGAGGTCTCGATCGACTTCCGGCGCTACTCGACGGCCGGGCCCAACGGCCGCGGACGGCATCACCTCGAGGACCAGCCGCTGCTCGTCGACATGTCGATCCACCACTTCGACCTCCTCCGGTTGATCCTGGGTTCGGAGCCGCTGCGCATTTTCTGCGAGGCGTGGAACCCCATGTGGACCGACTTCAGCGGTCCCTCGGTCACCGTGGCCTCGATTGTTTTCGAAGGCGTCGTGGTCAGCTACCGCGGCAGCTGGGTCACCGCCGGCCGACTGACGCCGTGGGCGGGCGAGTGGCACCTCGAGTTCGAGCACGCAGAGGTGGTCTGGGAGAGCGGGGACGACGACAGACAGCACGACCGCGTCTTGATCCGGCCTCGAAAGGGGCGGGCACGGTCGGTCCACCTGCCCTCGATGGAGCGCACCGGGCCCCTGGGCACCTTGACCGAGTTCGCCCGCGCGGTGCGCTCGGGTCGCGAACCGGAGACGTCGGGCCGGAACAACCTCGGCACCATCGCTTTCGTCGCCGCGGCCGTCGAATCGGCTACGGTGCACGAGCCAGTGTCCATCTACCGAACAGGCGAAGCGCTTCCTGTCTGAAGCGGGCCCCGTGCGCGTGACGGTCTGGACCGAGCACGTCCATGAGGGGCGGGACCCGTCCGTGCAGAAGATCTACCCCGACGGCATGCACGCGCCGATCGTCGAGGGCTTGCGACGTGAGCTGGGCGACGCGGTCAGCGTCCGGGTGGCCATGCTCGAGGAGCCCGAGCACGGGCTGAGCCAGGACGCCCTTGCCGAGACGGACGTGCTCACGTGGTGGGGACACGTGGCGCACGACAAGGTCGCCGACGAGGTGGTGGAGCGGGTGCACGCGCGCGTGCTGGACGGGATGGGCATCGTCGTCCTCCACTCCGGCCACTACTCGAAGATCTTCCGCAAGCTCATGGGCACCACGTGCTCGCTGCGCTGGCGGTCGGACCCGGGCGGCGAGCGAGCGGTGATCTGGACCGTCAATCCTTCGCACCCGATCGCCGCGGGCCTGCCGCAGCCGATCGTGATCCCCCACGATGAGATGTACGGCGAGTTTTTCGACATCCCGCCGCCCGACGAGCTGGTCTTCGTCACCTCGTTCGAGGGCGGTGAGGTGTTCCGAAGCGGCTGCTGCTGGCACCGCGGCCTTGGCCGCGTCGCGTACTTCAGCCCGGGCGACCAGGAGTTCCCGGTCTATCACCAGCCCGAGGTGCAGCGAGTGATCGCCAACTGCGTGGCCTGGGCGGGCGGCCGAGCCACGCCCAACGACTTGCCCTCTGCACGACAGGGCAAGTCCCCACGAAACTGGTACATGTGAAAGCACTCGCGGAGATCGGCGCCGCCGTCGTCGGCACCGGTTTCATCGGCGCGGTCCACGTGGAGGCGCTGCGCCGGCTCGGAGTCCACGTGCACGGCGTCGTCGGCTCGTCGCGGGAGCGAGCGGCCGGCCGCTCGCGTGAGCTCGGCCTGCCTCCCGCCTACGACAGCTTCCAGGCGATGCTCGATGACAAACGCGTCGAGGTCGTCCACGTCACGTCGCCCAACCACCTCCACCATGAGCACGCCAAGGCGGCGCTCGAGGCGGGCAAGCACGTGGTGTGCGAGAAGCCTCTGGCGATGACCCCCACCGAGTCGGCCGACCTGCTGCGCATCGCGGAGCACAGCGGCCGCGTCCACGCGACCAACTTCAACATTCGCTTCTACCCCGTCTGCCAGCACGTCCACGGGATGGTCAAGAATGGCGAGCTGGGCGAGGTCCGTCTCGTGTCCGGTCAGTACTTGCAGGACTGGCTGCTCCTGGAGACGGACTGGAACTGGCGCCTCGAGCCCGCGCTTGGGGGCGAGCTGCGAGCGGTGTCCGATATCGGCTCGCACTGGATGGACCTGACGTCTTTCCTCACCGGAAGGAAGATCGTCGCCGTGATGGCGGACCTGGCGACCTTCATCCAGAAGAGACGCCAGCCCGCGGGCCCGGTGGAGACATTCAGCAGCGGCCGGGGCGTGCAGACCGTGGACCGAGAAATCCACACCGAGGATTGCGCGACGATCCTGCTTCGTTACGAGGACGGCGCGCGGGGTGCTCTGACGGTCTCGCAGGTCAGTCCTGGGCGCAAGAACTCGCTCCGGTTCGAGATCGACGGGGCGAGCTCGTCCGCGGCGTGGGACTCCGAGCGTCCAGACGAGCTCTGGATCGGCCACCGCGGCCGCACCAACGAGATCCTGCTGCGCGATCCCGCGATCCTCAACGACGAAGGGCGTCGCGCCGCGAGCCTGCCCGGCGGCCACGCCGAGGGCTTCGCCGACACGTTTCGCGCCCTCTACGCTGCCGTCTACAGCGCGGTCGCTGAGGGGCGGCCGGGCGACGGCTATCCCACCTTCGCCGACGGAGATGACGAGATGCTTGTCTGCGACGCGGTCGCGCGCAGCTCGCGCGAACAGCAATGGGTCGACGTGGAGCGCTCGGTAAGGGCGGCGGCGAGATGAGGCTCGGCTTTCTGACCGCTGCCTTCCCCGACCTCGGCCTCGAGGAGGTCGCCTCCTGGGCGCACGACAACGGGTTCGAGGCGCTGGAGATCGCGTGCTGGCCGTCGAGCGGCAGCGAGCACCGCCGCTACGCGGGGGTCGCCCACATCGACGTCCACGACTTCAACCCGAAGTCCGTGCGCAAGATGCTCGACCGCTACGGCCTGGAGATCTCCTCCCTTGCTTACTACCCGAACAACCTCGACCCCGACAAGGAGGCGCGCCAGGCGGCGCACGACCATCTGCGCAGGGTCGTCGAGGCGGCGGAGCGCCTGGAGGTGGAGACGGTGGGCACGTTCGTCGGCCGCGACCAGCGGCGTTCCGTGGCCGACAACCTGGAGGACTTCAAGCGCGTGTGGCCGCCTCTCGTGCGGTTCGCACGCGAGCACAACGTCAAGGTCGCGATTGAGAACTGCCCGATGATCTTCTCCGCGGATGAGTGGCCGGGCGGCCGCAACCTCGCCTACTCGCCGGCGCTGTGGCGCCAGATCTTCGAGATCATCCCCGACGAAAACTTCGGCCTGAACTTCGACCCCTCCCACCTGGTCTGGCAGATGATCGATTACACGCGCGCGCTGCGCGAGTTCGCGCCACGCATCTTTCACGTCCACGCGAAGGACATGGAGATCGACCGCGACGGCCTGTACGACGAGGGCGTGATGTCGCTCGGAATGGGCTGGCAGGTGCCTCGACTGCCGGGGCTCGGAGAGGTGCGCTGGGACCGCTTCATCAGCACGCTGTACGCGATCGGCTACGACTGGGTCGTCTCCATCGAGCACGAAGACCGCAGCTTCGAGGGCGAGCTCGAGCTGGTCCAGCGCGGATTCCTGGTCGCCCGCAACACGCTGCGCCCGCTCATCGTCTAGCTGCGATAAAGAAAGCTGCGGTCATGGCCGCGGCCACCGCGGAAAGCACCACGGGCGCCCAGCCCACGCCGGCGCCCGCTATCACCACCCCGATCGCGCCCGGCCCCAACGTACCGCCGATCGACGCCGCGGGAAAGAGCCACGAGGTGGCGCGGGAGTCGCCGGGCCGGAGCCTGGCCAGCCACACGATTCCGGTGGGAAAGATCGGCGCCATCGCAAGCCCGGCCACGATGTACGCCACGGGCGCCCCCGGCCCGAACGATGCTGCAAGAAGTGCGACCGTGGCCACCGCCGCGCCGGCCAGCACGATGGTCGACTCCGGCACCGCCGCCGGCACGAGCGTGATCAGCAGCCTGCCGGTGACGATCGCGAGAAAGAACCCCGAGGTCAGCGCCGCCGCGCTGTTGTAGGTAAGGCCGACCGACTGCAGGTGCGTGGTCATCCAGCCTCCGGTTCCGGTTTCGATCGCGACGTACAGCACGAACGCGCAGGTGAAGATCCCGACGAGGACGCTCGGTCGCGCGGGCGAGGCCGCGTCGATGGGCAGCCGCCCGGAGATGCCAGTCGTGCCGGCGAGGAGAAGGAACCAGACAGCCGCGGCGACGAGGAACACCGTCGAGAAGTGCTCTCCCGCGAACGCGGCGACGACGATCGGGCCGACAACGGCCCCCGCCGAGAAGCAGCTGTTCAGCGCGTTGAGTAGCGCGGCGCGGCGCCGGCCCTCGCTGTGCGCGACCAGCTGGTTCAGGCCGAGGACGAGGGCACCAAAGCCGAAACCGATCACGAGCACGGCGGCCAGGAAGAACGGCCAGACGAAGGCCACGGCAGCGGCCGCGCATCCGACACCGACGACCACGACCGCCGCCACCACGGTCGACCGGGCGCGGAACCGGGCGAACGTCTGCATCGCGATCAGGACGCCAGGCAGCGAGCCGGCGAAGTGAACGCTGATGATGGAGCCAGCGACCGGAAGGCTGACGCCGAAGCGGCGAGTCAGGTGCACGAGCAGCGGGCCGTACCCGCCGACGACGATACCCATCAACAGGAAGATCGCGGCCATCGCCACGATCGCACGCGTCGAGAGGACGAGCCGTTCGCGACGAACGTCAGTCTTCAGGTTGCATGGCCAGTCGGTAGCGAGGCGAAGAGATGGGGCCTTTCAGCAGCGGGTCATCGGTCTCGCGCATCCAGGTCCATAGCCGTTCGCGCAGCTCTGCCTCGATCTCGCGCACATCCTCGCGCCCGGCGAGGTTCTCTCGTTCGAGCGGGTCGGCTTCCAGGTCGTAAAGCTCCACAACGTTCGAACGGTCGGTCGAGTAGGGCGTGGGGTCAGCCCGGAATATGGCGCCCGCCTGGATGTCGCCCGGCACCTCGACCCGGAACGCAGTCTCGAAGTTGACGATGTACTTGTGCCGGCGCGTGCGCACGCAACGCATAGGGTCGTAGTAGCTGTGGAACGTCTTCTCGCCGAAGACGGCATCCCGCTCCTCGCCGCGCAGCAGCGAGCGTCCCTGCATTTCATCAGGTACTTCGATGCCTGCGGCCTCCAGCAAGGTGGGCAGGACGTCGATGTTGCTGACCAGCTCCTGCCTCGACCCGCTGAGGTTGCCGCCAGGCCAGCGAACGATCAGCGCGACCTCGAGGCCGGGGTCGTAGAGGGTGCACTTCGCGCGCGGCATGGCCAGCCCGTGGTCGGTGGTGAAGACGACGATCGCGTTCTCTGCGCGCTCCGCCTTCGCGAGTGCGTCCAGCACGCGGCCGGCCGCCGCGTCCATCTGAGCGACCGCCGCGTTCAGCGCCGATAGCTCGCTCCTCGCTTCGGGGGTGTCGGGCAGGAAGACCGGCACCACGACGTCCGCGGCCGTGGGGGCCGCCGGGTACGGTCTGTGCGTCTCGTCGAAGTTGATCTCGATGTAGAGACGGGAGTCGGTGCGCAACAGCTCCTCGATCAGCTCGTCGGTCGGACGACGGTGGATGCGGGTGAATCCCAGCCGATCGGGATGCAACGTGACGTGCTGCCCGCCGAAGAGGTGCGTCTCGAAGCCGGCCCCGCCGAACACCCCCGCCGCGTGCGGCACCTCGAGCTCCCAGTCGAAGCCGTGGTGGGCCAGCCCCATCACACCGTTGTTGTGCGGATAGCGGCCGGTGGCGAGGCTCGCCCGGCTGGGGCTGCATTGCGGTGCGGTACAGAAGGCGCTCGTGAAGATCGCCCCTTGCGCCGCAAGCGCGTCCAGGTTGGGGCTCGTCACCCCCTTGGCGCCGTAGCAGCCGAGGTGGCGGCCAATGTCGTGCGTGGTCATGAGGACCACGTCACGTGCCGTGTTTTCGGCGATCGGGCTACGCCCGATCGCCGCACGCGTCGCAGGCCGGCCGCCGGACGTCATTCGTCGTCAGGGATCTGAAACAGATCTACCTTGCCGGAAGGGGTTCGCGGCGCGAATCCGGCGCGAAGGCGGTCACGCCCAGACATCAATCGATAGGCGCCGTTGAGCGCCGCAACGCAGGGGAAACCCGGCAGGGTTTCCTCTGCGCCACTATCCCTTGACGGAACCGCTCGTGATCCCGCGCACGAAGTAGCGCTGCAGGAAGATGAACACTGCGAGCGGCAGTGACATCTGGAGCACGGCCGCGGCGGTCAGGAACTGCCAGCCGCCGCCCAGCGAGGTCACCAGCTGGGTGATGACGACGGTGAAAGGGCGGTTGGGGCTGCTGCCCAGGTACGTCAGCGAGACCAGCAGGTCGTTCCAGACGCCGAGGAAGACGAAGATCGTGAGCGACGCGATCGCGGGCACCGTCATCGGCACGGCGATACGCAGGAAGCGAATGGCGTGCCCGGCGCCGTCGACCTCCGCCGACTCGAAGATCTCCCGCGGCAGCCCGCCGAGGTAGTTGCGCAGCAGGAAGACCTCGAACGGCAGGCCGTAGCCCGAATGGGCGAGCCACACCGCGATGAACGTGCCCGCCAGGCCTGTGGCCTTGAAGATCTGGAGGACGGGAATCAGGGTCATCTGGATCGGCACGACCATCAGGCCGACGATGACGATGAAGAAGAGGTCCTTGCCCGGGAACTTCATCCACGCGAAGGCGTAGGCGCCCATGGTGGCGATCGCCAGCTGGATCACCGTCGCCGGGACGGTGATCAGGACGCTGTTGACGATCGACGTGGCGACATTTTCCGTTTCCAGAACCTGCTGGTAGCTCGCGAAGCTGAAGCCGTGCGGCGGGAAGAGAACGGTCCACCACCCGGCGTCGGTCATGTCGTGCACCGACCGGAACGAGTTGATGATCAACCCCAGCGTGGGCACGATCCAGATCGCGACGAAGATGGCGATTATGAGGTGGAGGGGCAGACGCTGCAGCCGGTGGCCGAACCTCTCCATGGTCGAGACGGCGACGCGAGCGCCGGTCGTCTCTCGTGTGGTGGTGGTTACGCTCATCGCTGCTCCTCCTGCTGCTGGAAGCGCCTGATGTTGACCACGAGCAACGGCACGATGGCGAGGAACAGGACGACGCCGACGGCCGCGGCGCGCGCATAGTGCGCATGCGCGAGCTGCGTGAACATCTGCGTGGCGATGACGTCCGTGTCATAGGCGCCGCTCGTCATCACGTACGGGATGTCGAAGATCTTGAGCGCGTTGATGATCATCGTGGTGCCCACGACGGTGATCGTCGGCCAGAGCAACGGGGTGACGACGAGCTGCACGATCTGGAACTCGTTGGCGCCGTCCATCCGAGCCGCTTCCAGCACCTCCGAGCTGATCGCCTTCAGGCTGGCCGAGATGATCACCATGCAGAAGCCGGTGATGCTCCAGATGCCGACGAAGATCAGGGCCGCGTTGTTGGTCGTCGAGTTGACCAGCCAGGCCACCGGCTCATGACCGACGGTCCCGATCAAAGCGTTCAGAGTTCCGGTCTGCGTGGTCCCCGACGGGTTGTAGTCGAACATGAACTTCCAGATGATCGACGCGGCGACCGCGCTGATCGGCACGGGCAGGAAGATCGCGATCTTGGCGAGTGACTCGTAGCGGACGCGGTCGAGAAGGATCGCGATGATCAGGCCAAGGAAGACGCTGAAGAAGGTGTAGAACACCAGCCAGAGCAGGCTGTTTCGCAGCGAGGTCAGCGTGTCGGGGAAAGTGAAGAAGTACTGGTAATTGTCCAGACCGACCCACGTGGTGTCGGCGTTGTTGCGGAAGCTGATGATCACGGTCCGGATGAGCGGATAGACCATGAAGATGGTTGCGAAGCCGATCGCGGGCAGGGCCCAGAAGTAAGGGCGGATCCATTCCTGCAAGCTCGGTCGCAGGCGCTCGATGACCCTCTCGCCGATGATGATGTAACCGAAAAGAACGAGCGGAACGCCGACCACGGCGACGACCGCTGTGATTATCTGATCCACCCCGCCCACCTCCTTCTGAGGGTGACTGCGGTCGGGGCGGGATGGCCCGCCCCGACCGATCCAAGTCGACGGATGGTTTCTACCTAGGTCTTGTACGCGACGCTTTGAACCTGGTCGAGCCGCTTGAGCTCTGCGTCCAGGCTCCCGGGGTTCTTGGTCACGTTGAGCAGCGACTTCCAGAAGGCGTGCTGCATGTCCGAGGGCATGAAGTCGCCGGCGGTGACCATCAGGTTCTTCGCGCTCGCCGCCACTTCCGCGGCGCGCTTGAAGATGGGGTCGGTGTAGGTGAGGCTCTTGATGGCGCCCAGGGTGCCGCCCGCCTTCACCCAGATCTGCTGCGCGTCGGAGGTCGCCATGTACTGCATCAGCTTCCGCGCGGCCGGGGTGTCGTTGTACATCGCGAAGTTGTCGTAGAAGCCGTTGACGTTGCCGTCGTACTGCGAGTTCACGCTCGGGTGTGCGAAGAAGTCGAAGTCGGTCCCCGCGACGAGGTTCGGGTAGTCCTCTTTGAAGAAGTTGGTGATGAAGGTCGCCTGCTCGAGGAACAGGCATCCCGGCGTGGCCGCGAACATCGGCTTGCCGGCGCGGCCGAAGTTGGTCGAGAGGGCTGTGTTGGGACCGCCGTACACGTTGGCCGCCGAGACCTCCTTGAGGAAAGTCTGGTAGCCGAGCTTGATCTCCGGCGACGTCCACTTCTGCTTGCCGTTGATCCAGTCGGTGTAGACCTTGTCACCCGACTGCCGCATGATGATGTTGTCGATCTGGTCGCTTGCCGGCCAACCCGACGCGTCGCCAGACTCAAAGCCGGCGCAGAAGAGCTTCGCGCCGGAAGGCGGCTGAATCGCGAGCAGCTCGTCGAACGTCTTCGGCGCGGCCGCCGTGAAGACCTTCTTGTTGTACCAGATCAAACCTTTGACCTGGGTCTTGACCATCAGCTCGTAGTGCTTCCCGCCGACGATCGCGATGTACAGATTGTCACCGCCCGACGAGGTCGTCAGAGCCGGGTAGGTGTTCGCGGTGTAGTCGCTGAACTTGTCGCCGAGCGCGGTCTCGATCGGCTTCATGACGCCCTTGCTGACCCAGTCCTTGAGCTTGTCGACGCTGGGTCCGGGCGCGATGTCGGGCAGGCTCGTGCCCGCGTCGACATTGATCGCCAGCTGGTTCGCATCGCGAACCGTGGTCAGGTGGACCTTGATCCCCTCTTTCTGCTCGAAGGGCTTGAGCACGTCCTGGAAGGCCTTCAGCTCCTGGCCACCCCACGCGCTCCAGACCGTGACGTCGGTGGACGATCCGCCGCCGCCACCACCGCCGCCGCCGGCGGAGCAGGCGATCAGCATCAAGCCTCCGAGGCCTACCGCAATCGCCCGCGAGGTAAGCCTTGCTAAGACCTCCGACATTACTGCCTCCTCCCAAATTCCCCTGCTGGGCACCAACCGCGGCCCAGTTAACGGCACGCCAAGGCGAACGTTCGCGTTGGCTAACGAACGGATACTAGTTGGCCCCTGAAACCTTGTCAACTTCGGGCTCGGTCAGATCGATAGACTCCGCCAGGTGACTGACAGCCTCCGCTTCCCCGACGGCTTTCTGTTCGGCGCCGCGATCTCCTCGTACCAGACCGAAGGCAACAACACGAACACCGACTGGTGGTGGTGGGAGCACATCTCCTCCACTCCATGCCGCGAGCCTTCGGGTGACGCCTGCGACTTCTATCACCGCTGCCGCGACGACGTGGCGATGCTGGCCGGCTTCGGCCTCAACTGCTTCCGGTTCGGCATCGAGTGGGGGCGGATTGAGCCCGCGGAGGGCGACTTCTCACGCGCCGAGCTCGCCCACTACCGGCGCCTCCTCGACGCCTGCCACGAGCATGGTGTCGCGCCCATCGTCACCTTCCACCACTTCACCGTCCCCAGGTGGCTCCACGACATGGGCGGCATCGCGGCCGAAGCCTTCCCGAAGCTGTTCGAGCGCTACTGCGCGCGGGCGGCCGAAGCGCTGGGCGATCGGATCGCCTACGCCTGCACGATCAACGAGCCGCAGGGGCTTGGCTCCAGCGGGTGGCTGCTGGGCATCAACCCGCCAGGCCACACGAACGACCGCGACGGAGCCCAGCGCGCGGTCGACAACCTGCTCGAAGCCCACCGGCTGGGCGCGGCCGCGATCCGCTCTCAGGCCGGCGTTCCCACCGGGGTGACGCTCGCCCTCCCCGACCTCCAGTACGAGGACGGGGCCCAGCGGGGGACCAGCTCGCTCGAGCTCGAGTCGCAGGTCAACGACTGGTTCTTCGAGCTGGCCCGCCAGGACGACTTCATCGGCGTTCAGACCTACACCCGGTTCCGGTTCGGGCCGGAGGGTCCGCGCAGTCCGGGCTCCGACTGGAGCGACACCACGCGCGAGCTGACCGAGACCGACCAGACGACGCAGATGGGTTACGAGTACTACCCGCAGGCGCTCGGTGGCGCGATCCGGCGCGCGCATCGGAGCTGCCCGGGCGTGCCCGTCCTCGTCACCGAGAGCGGGATCGCGACCGCCAACGACGACAAGCGGATCCACTACATCGACACGGCGATGCGCGAGGTCCTGGCTTGCCTGGGCGACGGGATCGAGGTCCGCTCATACATCTACTGGTCGCTGCTCGACAACTTCGAGTGGGCGCTGGGCTACGCGCCGACCTTCGGCCTGGTCGCGGTGGACCGGCAGACGTTCGCCCGCCACCCGCGACCGAGCGCCTCCTGGCTGGGTCAGGTGGCCAGGGCCCGACTCCTCCCCATTCATGGGGAGGTGGCCGGCGAAGCCGGCCTCAGGGGCTGAACGGCCATATGATCCGCTTGGGGAAGTGATCCGCCCGCCGGTCGAAGCCAACTCCGGACTCGCCGCGGTGCTCCGCGGCGTGATCGCCGACTTCCAGCACGCCTCCGGCGCAGAGATCGTGTCCGTCTTCCTTTATGAAGAGTCGACCCGCGCCTACTACGCGCCTTTCGCAACCGGGCAGCCCCAGGAAAGCCTTCTCGACTCCCTGACCGACATGCGTGGCCAGCTCGCCCGCTACCTCGAGGACGAACGCCAGGGCAAGGTACCGGACGAGCTGGGCGTCCACCAGTACGGGTCCACCGTCTGGCTGACGGTCACTCGCCAGCGACTGGTCGCGCGCAACGCGCAGGCCGAGATCGACTCCACGTTCATCCGCCGCTACCAGGTCCAGTCGACCATCGGGCTGCCACTCCTGGCGGGCGAGCGCCTGCTGGGCTTGATCTACCTCAATTACCGCAACAAGGAGAAGGCGCCCGACGACAATCGCCTTCGCGAGCTCGAGCGCAGGGCGGGGACGGCGGCAGCCTTGATCCAGAGCGCCCTCGAAGGCGCGGAGCGGACAGCACTCGAAGGTCTGTCGCGCCTCACCTCACTGCTCACGACTCCGGTGGGCGACGCGCGGACCGACGCCAAGGAGCTGCGCCGGCTGCTGTCGATCGCGCTGGCCGACCTCCTCATGGCCAGCAACCTCGACGGCGCGGCGATCTACCAGTTCGGCCACCAGCGCTCTCACCTGGAGCTGGTCACCGCCCATCTCCGGGTGGCCGCGCCGATGCGCGTGGAACGCGCCGACGGCTCAACCCCATGGGAAGCCGCTCTCAGCAAGACTGTCGGCGACGCGACGGCGGAATCCGACCTCTATCCCGTCGCGACCTATGCGCTGGGCCAGCCCGACGAGCCGCACGGCTACCTGATCGTCGTCAGCCGCGACCGCCTCGCCACCGTGAGACGCGCGCGCTCGACCGACGAGATGCTGCAGGCGGGCGCGCAGCTCATCGGCAGTGCGCTCGCGTCGCAGCGCCTCATCGCCGACCTCGAGAACAGCAACCGCCTGCTCAGCGCGCTGGGCGATATGACCGCGGCGATGCTCAAGCCCGGTGCCAGCAGGCACCAGGTGATCGACGCCGTGGCCGGCCACCTGACCGACTCCCAGGTCCCCGAGTTCGACTTCAACTTCGCGACCGTGTACCTGCTCGAAGAGAGGGACGATGGGGCGATGGTCGTGCGCATGGCCGCCGGCGCGGCGACCGCGGCCATGATCGAAGGCACCTCCGGGCACTCGGGCAAGCGAGTCCCGCGCTGGGCGCTCGACGAGGACCGGTTGCTCGCCGAAGGCGACGTCCTCGTCTACGTCGCCCGCACCTGGCAGCCAGTGCTCGTGGGGCCGATGCCCGCGGGCGACCACGCCGACGTTCTCTCAGGCGGACTGCCGGTGCAGTCGAGCTGGCTGGAGGTGCCGGTCGTCTACTCGAACGGCATGACCCTCGGCAGCGTCCTCGCGTGCCTGATCGGCGAGAAGGACAGGCCTCGCTCCGAGGAGTCTGCCCCCTTCACGCTCGCCGGCGAGGTCTTCGAGCGCGGCGGGCACAAAGACCTGATCCGAGTCTTCGTCCCGTTCGGGAGCGACCCCACGAGACGCGCCACCGGCGTGCTCGAGGTTGGCTACCACCGCTCCCACCAGCGGCGTCCTGACTGGGGTCAGGTCGAGGCGCTGCGCGCTGCGGCCGGCCAGCTCGCGGTCGCGGTCGAGACCGCTCGCCTCTACGAAGAGGCGCAGCGCCACGCCGAGCAGCTGGAGCTGGTGGCGGACGTGAGCAAGGCGATCGCGAGCTCGATCGACCTCGAGCAGACGCTGACCCTGGTCGCCCAGAACCTCGCCCGGCTGGTCGATGCGTCGCTATGCCAGATCGCGCTCTTCGAGGAGGACCGCGAGGGCTGGTACGGCGCGGCCGCGTCCGACCTCGAGGACCTGTGGCGGCGCGAGCACGCCGAGCGCTCCGAGACGACCTTCCTCTTCGACGTGCTCGACCGCGAGCAGCCGGTGGTGATCGACGACGCCTCGGCGAGCTCGCAGGTCGACCCCGGCTACGTGCGCAAGTTTGGCGTGCGCTCGCTGATGGCGCTGCCTTTGATCGCCGACGACCAGGCCATCGGCGCCGCCATCCTCGCCGAGCGGACTCGCAACCGGCGGTTCACACCCGACGAGGTCCAGCGCGCGCAGGCCCTGGCCGTGCAGGCCGCGGTGGCGATCAAGAACGCGCGGCTCCACGCTCTTGCCGAGGAGGAGCGACACCTGCAGAAGGACTTCGTCCTCGTCGGCTTCGGCCAGTGGGGCCAGAAGGCATACCAGCACCTGCTCACGCTCAAGCAGTTCTTCAACTTCCGCACGCACGTCGTCGAGCAGGACTCTCCCGGCTCACGCGACCGGCTGGGCGTGAAGGAGGAAGAGGTGCGCACGCACGGTGACTCGTTCTACTGGGACAGCCACGGCTCGCCCGCCCGCGACCAGCTCGGGCGGGAGCTGGAATCAAGCTCGTACGTCATCACCTACATCGCGACGCCCGCGGCCACGCACCTGCCCACGCTCGAGCGCTACTACGACCTGAGCGACGTGGTCCTGATCGAAAAGCCGCTGGGCGCGCCGCCGGACGAGTACCGCAAGTTCCTCGACTCCGCTCCCGGCGGCGTGGAGATCGTCGCCGCCGACCACTACTACTTCAAGCTCGAGGTCCGCCTGCTGGCGATGCTTCTCACCGAGGAGCGCACGCTCCGGAACTTCCTGGACAGCGTCGAGGAGATCCGGATCGAGATCCTCGAAGAGCAGCCTCTGACGGGCGCGGCCGCGGACATCGGGGTCATCGCCGACCTCATTCCCCACGCCTTCGCGATCATCTCCCTCCTGACCTCGATCGACCGGATCAGGCTCGATCCCGTCTCGCCGCTTCTCCTCGGCCGCCACGAGGGCCTCGCCGGCCAGCGGGAGAGCTACGCGCGCATGAACGCGACCTTCGAGTACCGGGGGCGGCCGGTGCGCCTGGTGGTCGACGTCGGCAAGGGCGCCGAGAACGCCAAGTGGATCAAGCTCAGCGGCGAGAGGCGCGCCGCAGGCCGCAGCCCGAGCTACAAGTTCGACTTCGGCAAGGGAGAGGCGATCGACGGCACCCAGGCGACGGTGCGCGCGGCGGTGCGGCGGATCCGGGAGCCGGGCGTCCCCGACAACGCCCACCTCAACATGCTCCGCCACGTCATCGAGAAGCGGCACCCCGCCGTGGGCATCCTCTCCATCCGGGAGGCAATCCGCGCCAACCAGCGCGTGCGCGAGCTGGAGGCGATGGCGTCCGAGCTGCTGGCGCGCCACGAGTGGTCGGACTACGCGCTCGGGACGCGGCCGAACTTCGAGGCGGCCGCCAAAACAACGGCGATAACGAGCGCGAATTAGCCCCGCATAACGCAAACTCCCCGCCGATGGTTTCGGCGGGACAGCTCATCTCCGAGCGCGTGATGCTGAAGCGCGACCGCTTCTTCGCCGTCTCCGCCCGCGACGGGTCGATCCGGCCGTCGGAGTTCGTCGGCGACGGAGTTTGGGACGGCGACACGAGGATGCTGTCCGAGTTCCGCCTCCTCATCAACGGAGTCGAGCCGGCGCTGCTCAGGACGCACTTCGACGACGCGTCGGCGACGTTCGAGCTTGCGGGCGATGCCGTCCGCGTCAGTCGCGTCCGCTTCGTCGAGTCGGGGCTGCACGAGCTGATCACTGTCACCAACCCGGGCGAGACGGTGGTTGACGCCGTGGTGGAGATCGAGGTGGCGGCCGACTTCGCCGCCATGCTGGCGGTGCGCGGAGCGGTGCCGGAGCTCGCTCACCCGGCGCCGGTGGCCCCGACCAGGACGGTGGACGGCGTGCGCCTGGACTCGACGCGCGTGATCGCTTTCCCGGAGGGCCTCACCCACCAGATTCGTCTTGGTCCCGGCGACGAATTCACCCTTCGCGTCGACGTCGTCCGGGACATGGGCGGACCCGTGGTCGATTTCGTGGTCGGGCTGGAGGAGGCAAACGCCGTCTACCCGCGATGGGCCGCCGAGTGCATGTCCGTCAGGACCGACAACCTGGCGGTCAACGCGGTGCTCGAACAGGCCATCGCGGACATCCGGATGCTGTGCAACCAGTACGACACCGGCCTCTACCCGACGAGCGGCCTGCCGTGGTTCGGGGTACCTTTCGGGCGCGACACCCTGATCAGCTCGATCCTCCTGCTGCACGTCAACCCCGAGCTGGCGCACGGTGTCCTGCGCTACCTGGCGAAGCACCAGGGCGCGAAGGTCGACGCGGACAGCCAGGAGGAGCCAGGGAAAATCCTGCACGAGGTCCGCACCGGCGAGGTCGTGGAGCGTGGCTACTGGCCCCACATCCTCTACACGACAGTCGACGCCACGGCCTTGTTCCTCTGTGCCCTGACCGAGACCGAGCACTGGACGCACGACCAGGCTTTCGCCCGGGAGCTGACGCCGGCCGCCGCGGCAGCGCTCGAGTGGTGCACGAGGTTCGGCGATGTCGACGGCGACGGATATGTCGAAGATCGCGGGATCCGGTACCGCAATGCGGGCTGGAAGGACTCGTTCGACTCGCTCACGAACGTCGACGGCTCCGAGGTGCTGCGGCCCGTCGCACTGTGCGAGGTCCAGGCCTACCTGCACCGCGGCCTCATCGGCATGTCGCGCCGCGACCCGGCGCTGAGGGAGCGGGCGGCCGAGCTCAAGCGCCGGTTCAACCACGACTTCTGGATGCCGGACGAGAAGTTCTTCGCGCAGTCCCTCGACGCTTCCAAGAAGCAGGTCCGCGCGGTGACGTCGAACCCGGGCCACTGCCTGTGGATGCGGATCGTCGATCGCACGAAAGCTCCGCACGTCGCGCGCAGACTCGTGGCGCCGGACCTGTTTTCAGGCTGGGGAATGCGGACACTTTCCGACCGCGCCATCAACTACGACCCGTGCAGTTATCACAACGGATCGGTATGGCCGTTCGACAATGCTCTCGCGGTCGCCGGCCTACGCCAGTACGGGTTCGCCGAGGAAGCCGAGAGGATAGCGCGGGCGATCATCGAGGCGGCGATCGCGTTCCCGCTGCACCGGCCGCCGGAGCTGTTCTGCGGGGAGGTGCGCTCGCCAGGCGAGCCGCCGAAGGAGTACTGGAACACGTGCACACCGCAGCTTTGGTCGGCGGCGGCGATGTTCACGTGCGTTTCCTCGATCCTCGGCCTGGAGGCCGACCCGCGGCGCAAACACCTTAGGGTCGAGCCGATGCGGACAGCGCTGTGGTCCCGGGTCGAGGTGAGCGGCCTGCACTTCGCGGGTCAGCGGATCGATTTCTCGGTCGAGGGCACCGAGGTCAAGGTGGGTTCGCTCCCCGACGGCGTCACAGTGAATTGAGCGACCGCTCGATCGCCCGCTCGTAGACGGCCAGGTAACCATCCGCCATCCGCTCCGGCCCGAAGCGGCGTACTGCCTCCTCGGCGCAGCGCTCGAGGTCGATCTCGTCCAGGTGCTGAAAGGCCTCGACCATCCCATCCACGTCGTCAGCCAGGAATCCGGTGACGCCAGGCTCCACCAGCTCTGGCGCCGCCCCGTGTGACATCGCGATCACGGGCGTCCCGCTGACCATCGCCTCCACCATGGCCAGGCCGAACGGCTCCTGCCACTGGATCGGAAAAAGCAGCGCCTTGGCGTGGGCGAGCAGCTCGGCCTTCTCTTTGCCCTGGACGTTCTCGCGCCACGTCACGTGGCCGTTCAGGTGCGGCCTGATCTTTTCCTCGAAGTAGCGCACGGCATGGTTGTCGATCTTGCCCGCGAGCACGAGCGGGACGTTCAGCTTCTCGGCGACCTCGATCGCCAGGTGCTGGCCCTTGTCGGGGGTGATCCGGGCGAGCGAGACGACGTAGTTCTCCTTCTCGCCGGGGTTGGTGATCCTCGTGTACGCGGCCGGGTCGATGGCGTTGTGGACCATGCCGTGCCATTCGACGCCGGCGACCATCGCCTGCTGCGCCCTGCTGATGGCGACGAGATGAACCTGGCGGGCGACTGAGGCAAGGAAGGCACCCTCGCCCTCAGTCAGGGCGCCGTGCAAGGTGGCGACGACGGGCGCCTCGAGGCGCGCCTGGGAGGCGACCAGGATGCCCGTCAGACCGGAGTTGTCGTGGACGATGTCGAACGCGCGCCGGCGCACGGTCTCGTAGGCCCGATGTAGAAAGAGGTTCTCTCGCGGAAGCTGGTCAAGCGTGCCGAGATACTTCGTCCAGTCCTGGGGGGCCAGCGCTAGGCATTCGAAGGGGCCTCTGGAACCCTCCTGTCCGAGCACCGTGACCTGGTGCCCGCGACTTGCGAGCTCGCGGCCGAGGTTGTAGGCCATGAGCTCGATGCCGCCGTAGCCGGGAGGCGGCACGGGGTACCAGGGACTGACGATCAGGGCGATGCGGCGGAGCTTCACATCCATAGAACACGCTACGCGGCGCGGTCAGCCGAAAACGCTCGGGCTGCGGAAGTTCCCGGCAACACAGTGTGCCGATGAGAAGCTTTCAGGGCGCTCCCGATGGCATTTTCAGCACACTGTGCCGAAAAGAGGCCTGAGGACGCTCCTGGCCTCACTTTCAGCACAGTGTGCCGACTGGCTAGTCCGCGGCGATCTCCATCCAGGGCGGCACGCCACGCACGACCTCCAGCCCCGGCGCGTCGGCCTCGACCGTGTGCCCCCCATCCGCCTTTCGCTGCACCGAAAGCCGCACCTCGTGCCGCCCCAGGCGCAGCTTCCGCAGCTCCAGCCGCGAGCACCACGCCGGCAGCGCCGGGTCGAGGTAGATGCGCCCCTCGGCCATGTCCGGCTCCAGGCCGAGGAGGACCCGCACCATGTGCAGCACCGAACCCGCCGCCCAGGCCTGGGGCACATTGGCCATCCGGTACGGCACCGGCACGGCGAACTCGCTCTTGGGCAGGCCGGCGAACAGCTCCGGCATCTGGATGTCCTCGAAGCACATCACCGCGCCGAGAAGGCCGTCGAGGATGGACCAGGCCTCCTCATTGAGGCCATAGCGCCGCAGACCCGCCGCCGCGATCACGCTGTCGTGCGGCCACACCGAGCCGCGCTGATAGGAGTGCGGGTCGTATGACGGATGAAGTGCGGAGAGCGTGCGCAGCCCCCAACCCGTGAACATGTCCTGTTGCATCAACCGCCGCCCGGCCAGCCGCCCTCGCTCCTCGTCGAGGATGCCCATCCACAGGCAGTGGCCGGAGTCCGAGACCACTGTGCCGACGGCCTTCTTGCCGCCGTCGATCACGAACGCGAGCTCGCCTCGCTCCACGAGCCAGAACTTTTCGATGAACCTGCGCCGCAGCTCCGCGGCCTCGCTGCGCAGCGACGATGCGCGCGACGAATCTCCCCACGCCTCGAAGAGCGCGGCGATCTGCCTCTTCGCTCCGTACACGTAGGCCTGCATCTCGGACGTGCCGAGCGGCAGCTCGGGAAAGGCCCCGGCCTCGTCGAGCACCCCGTCGTGCGCGTCGCGCCAGCCCTGGTTCCGATAGCCGTGAGGCGTGCGGGGCGCGTACTCCTGGAAGCCATCGCCGTCGCGGTCGCCGTGGTGGTCGATCCAGTCCAGGCACCGCTCGGCCGCGCGCCGGAACGGCTGCAGCGCCTTCGCGTCGCCCGTCCAACGAAAGTTCTCCGCGAGCAGCAGCAGATATAGAGGTGTGGCGTCGGCCGTCCCGTAATACGGGCGGTGCGGGATGAATCCGAAGTGCGCCCACTCGCCCACCCGCAGCTCGTGAGGGATCTTGCCCGGCTCGGCGTCGCGCGCCGGATCGTCCACATCAGACTGCCAGCGGGCCAGGTTCTCCAGCGTGCCCAGCGCGACCGCGGGCTGCGCGACCATCGCCTGGATGGAGGCGATCAAGGAGTCGCGCCCGAACAGCGCCATGAACCACGGGAGCCCGGCCGCCGGCATCCAGCGGTTGGAAGAGGCTTCCTGCTCGTGCAGGCGCAGAGCCGCGAAGTCCTCGATCGCGCGCTCGTAGGCGAACTGGAGGCGGATGTCCGCGGGCATGATCTGGGACACGGAAAGCTGCCAGCTGCGGGCCACGCGCATCGGGTCTTCCTCGCCGGGCGCGAAGGCACATCGCTCCGCCAGCGCCGGCATATCGTTGTCCGAGGTCAAAAGGTCGTACTGCAGGCAGACGCGCCATTCCTGCCCCGGGATCAGGTCGGCGGGGATGCGCAGGGCGCCGTTGGCGTACGTGATGCCTCCGACCTGGGGCATGGAGCGGATCAGGCATCGGCGCACGAAGTCCTCGCGCTGGTAGCGCGACTCGAGGCTGTTGGGGCCGAGCCACCACGTATTCAGGTCCGCACGGCGCTGCCACGACCGGTACCGGACCTCGAACAGGTCGGCGAAGTCGCTCTCCAACGCCACCTCGAGCAGCACCGTGACCGGCGTGCGTCCGTAGGTGCGCAAGGCAAGGTCCTCGTGCATCTGGCGCAGGCTGATCAGTCGATCGACGGTGACGGCGACGCGGGCCTCGCGCATGTCGCCGTCGGGCCCAAGCACGCTGTCCGCGACCATGTGCCAACGGGCGTGACGAAACGACAGGCGCACTGACGCCACCGACTCGGGTCGCCTTCCGTTGAGCCGGAGCTCGTGGCGCGAGAGAAAACGCGTGTCGGCCGAGTAGAGCCCGTACTCGCCTGGCGAGCCCGCGGGGATCGCACCCTGCTGGTCGGTGACGAGAAAGGTCGCGCCGTGGTTGATCTTCACCGACGGGTGCGGGTGGACGGCCGTGATCAGGGTCCGCCACGGGGCCATATGCGGCTGCCCGTCGGCGAGCAGACGGGCGGGTGCGCCGGTGCGCGACGTGCGGGCGCGCGCGACCCGATCACGCTGACTCATGAGGGGATGAAACCTACCTTAGCCACGGCTCGCTCGAGACCGCAATCGCTGAAGAATGGCTTAACTTGACAACGGCTTCCAGGCTCAGGCACAGTAGATCGACGCGTTGGAGCTGGCCGTGGACACGGCCATCGTTGCCAGCGCGTCCGTCGCCGGGAGTGGGAGATGGGATTTTGGGGGCCCTCAACGGTTTGGCTGCATCGGTTCCCGCGGTGACGCTCCGGCGCGCGTCGATTGATTCCGTCCACTGACTAGTCGAGGGGAAGCGACATGGGGAAGCGTGGCCTGCACGCGCTGAGCGCGATCGTCCTTGTTCTTGCGATGTTTGCCGCCTCCGCGATCCCGGGCGCCGGGCGCGGCATCGTTCCCGGCCCTGCCGGTGACGACTGGCCCATCCTCCGGGCGGGTGTCCATTCCAACGCCCCGGAGGAAGTCGAAGAGGAAGACGAGCTTCTCCTGGAGCGGGACGCCGATTTCATAGGCGATCGCACGGCCGGCGACAACCCGCTCTCAGTCGCCCAGGCAGGCCAGCTTCGCAGCAACGCGGCCAACGCAAAGAAGGGAATCGAGAGCTCGCCCTCGGGCACCAGCTTCGCCGGCGCCTGGTCGGCCATCGGGCCCAACCCGACGCAGCAGATCTCGAACGGCGCGCTCGTGCCGAGAAGCGGCCGCATCGGGGCGCTAGCCATCCGTCAGAACGGCCAGTGGATCCTGGGAGGGGCCCAGGGCGGCATCTGGCTGTTCGAGGGCTCGCCGCCGCCCGCGACAGGCGGACACTGGGTGTCCAAGACCGACCAGCTCCCGTCTCTGGCCATCGGCGCACTTGCGGTGGCCCCGTCGAACGACCTCATCGTTTACGCAGGCACGGGTGAGGGCGCGCTCTCCGGGGACAGCTACTTCGGCAACGGCATCCTGAAGTCGACCGACGGCGGGAACACCTGGTCGCACGTGTCCGGTGACTTCCTGACCGGCGTCTCGACCACACACCTGGTGGTCGACCCCACAAACGCCAACCACCTTTACGCCTCCATCTCGCGGGGCCGCGGCGGCGTGCGCCGCGTCTCGCCGCCGATCCACTCGACCTACGGGATCTGGGAGTCCACCGACGGTGCGGTGAGCTGGACCCTGCGCATGGCCGCGCCGGCTGTCTCGCTCGGGGCGACCGACATCCGGATGGACCCGCAGAACCCGGCCAAGCTCTACGCGTCCTTCTGGAGCGACAAGATCTACAAGAGCGCCGATGGCGGCCTGACCTGGGCGCCGATCATGGGCGGCTTCCCGGCCAACGCCAACTTCGGCGCCGGCTCGACCCGGTTCCAGCTCGCGCTCTCGCACCCGGCAGGACAGCCGGCAGTTCTGTACACCGGCTTTGACTGGACCGACACCGCGGGCGTGCACCACACGGCCAAGGTTTGGAGGTCGGACAACGACGGCGCCAGCTGGTCGCAGCTCCCGACCACGACCGACGTCGGCTCCGTTTCGAACTACTGCGGCGGCCAGTGCTTCTACGACAACGTCATCGAGGCCGACCCATCCAACTCCAACATCGTCTACGCCGGGGGCCAGGTGAGCTCGGCCGGAGGCGGCGGGGCGTTCTTCCGCTCGACCGACGGCGGCCAGCACTGGATCAACTTGAGCTACAACCAGCACGCGGACTTCCACGCCATGGCCATCAACCCGGTCAACCCCGCACAGGTGCTGATCGGCAACGACGGCGGCGTGTCATTCAGCAACGACCGGGGCGGCCGGAACGCCGGCGAACCGGTGACTCAGAACTCATGGCAGAACCTGAATGGTCGCGGACTCCAGATCACGCAGTTCACCTCCATCGCCACCGTGCCCCAGGTGCCCGCGGGACTGAACTCCGAGCGCTTCTGGGGCGGCACCCAGGACAACGGCACGCAGAGAAAGTCGGTCAACAGCCAGACGTGGTTCGATGTCGCCGGCGGCGACGGCGGCCAGGTCCTCGTCGATCAGAGCGACCAGACGGTGTGCGCCCCACTGTTCACCAAGGGCTGCTACGTCTACGGCACCTACTTCAACATCTCGCCTTACCGCATCACGGATGCGGGTGGGGCGTTCTTCACCAACCAGAGCATCACGAACGGCATCAACCCGAACGACCGTACCGAGTTCTACGAACCCTTCGTCCTGAACCAGCTCAACACCAACCAGCTCTTCATCGGCACCCAGCGCCTCTACCGGGCCGACAACGCGAAGGAGCCGGTGGCAGGCGACGTCCTCTGGACGCCAATCAGCCCCGACCTGACGACTGGCTGCACCGGGCCCGCCCCGAACGGCGCGCGCAACTGCACGCTGTCCGCGATCGGGGTCGGCGGTGGGACCGCCGTCTACACGGGCTCCAACGACGGCCTCGTTTATTTCAGCGCCGACGCCCAGGTCAACCTCAACCCGACGTGGACCCGGATCGGCGTCAGCACGTTTCCCGGCCGGCCGGTCGCCTCGATCGCGGTCGACCGCAGCGACTACCGGGTCGCCTACTTCGCGTTCAACGGCTTCGACGCGGGAACACCGAGCCGGCCTGGACACATCTGGAAGACCAAGGACGGCGGACTGACGTTCACCAACATCACCCGCAACCTGCCGGACACGCCGGTGAACTCGATCGTCGTCGACCCCGCGTACCCGGACACGCTGTACATCGGCACCGACGTCGGCCCGTTCGTCACCTACAACGGAGGCGGGCGATGGTTCGCGTTGGGCACCGGGTTCCCGATCGTCGCGATCGACCAGCTCGACCTCGACCCGTATCACCGGTTGCTCGCGGCCGGCACGCACGGCCGTGGCGCCTTCCGTCTCCAGGACACTGCCGCGGCGACGCCGTCGCTCGTCATCTCCAAGGTTGACGCCGGAGTGCCGGTGGGACCCGGAAGCAAGATCGACTACACGCTGACCATTCGCAACATCGGCAACGCCGACGCAACCGGCGTGACCATCACCGACCCGATCCCGGCGAACACCGCTTTCGTTTCCGCCGACCAGGGCGGACAGGCGGACACCACCGTCCGCTGGACCGGCAAATCGATCGCCGCCGGCGGCAGCCTCACGGTCCACTTCGCGGTGCTGATCAGTCCTGCGCTCCCCTCCAGCGTCACCTCCATCGTCAACGACGGGTACCGCGTCACCGACGCCCAGGGCCAGAAGGTCTACGGATCGCCGACCGTCACCAAGATCGCGCCTCCGTTCGCTGTCTCCATCTCGCCGGCCGCGCAA
>DASXSD010000248.1:0-2848 GCA_036506195.1 Candidatus Dormiibacterota bacterium | reverse complement strand
GACCGGTTCGTCGCCATCAAAGTCCTGCCCGACTTCTTCGCCGACGACCCCGACTATCGCGAGCGATTTCAGCAGGAAGCTCGCTCGGTGGCGCGGCTGAAGCACCCCAACATCCTCGAGATCTTCGACTACGGCTACGACGACGGCACCGCGTACCTCGTGCTCGAGCTGATCGGGGGCGGCACGCTGGGCGACCGTCTCGGCAAGCCGATGGAGCTGCGCGAGGTCGTTCGCCTGCTCGAGCCGCTGGGCAGCGCCCTCGACTACGCACATGCCCAGGGCATCCTCCATCGCGACATCAAGCCGTCGAACATCCTGATCCAGGAGAACGGAACGCCCGTGCTGGCCGACTTCGGGCTCGCCAAGATCGCGGGCTCGATGCACAGGCTGACCGGGTCGGGCACCGTCATGGGCACGCCTGAGTACATGTCGCCCGAGCAGGCAGCCGACGAGTTCGTCGGCCCTGCCGCAGACCTCTACTCGCTGGCGGTGGTCGCCTACGAGATGCTCACGGGACGCGTTCCCTTCCTGGGCGACACGCCCGCGGCCGTCCTCCTGTCCCACGTCACCAAGGCCATGCCGGCGACCCGGGAGCTGAAGGGCGAGCTCTCCGCCCACATCGAGGACGTCCTGCGGCGCGCACTTTCCAAGCACCCCGAGGAGCGCTATCCCTCCGCGGCGGCCATCGTCGCGGCTTTGAAGCCGGCCGCCTGGCCGAGCCGCCATGTCGAAGACACGGGCATCCTGCCCACACGTCGGATCACGAGACCCGACCGCACCCCGGCCGTGTTGGTGGTGGACGACGGGGCCGCCAACCGCGAGCTGATCGAGGCCTGCCTGGCGGGCGTCGACTGCTACGTCCGCACGGCCGAGGACGGGCCCAGCGCGCTCAAGGCGATCCAGGCGACGCCCCCAGACCTCGTCCTGCTCGACGTGCAGATGCCCGGCATGGATGGCTACGAGGTTTGCCGCCGCATCAAGGCGAACCCAACGTCGCGGCTCATCCCGGTGGTGATGCTCACCTCCCTCGACCAGACCAACGACCGCATCCGTGCGCTCGACGCCGGCGCGGACGACTACATGACCAAGCCCGTCGACCGCGTGGAGCTGGTCGCGCGCGTCCGCTCCGCCCTCCGGTTGAAAAGCGTGTACGACTCACTGGACAGCGCGGAGCAGGTGATCTTCGCCCTCGCAGCCGCGGTCGAGGCGAAGGATCCTTACACCGAGGCGCACACTCAGCGCGTCGCCGAGTCGGCGCGCGCGATCGGCGTCCGCCTGGGCCTGGCCCCCTCCGACCTCGACGCGCTCTATCGCGGCGGCTTGATCCACGACATCGGCAAGATCGGCATCCCCGACGCGATTTTGCTCAAACCCGGCCCGCTCGACCGCGAGGAGGAGACGACAATGCACCTCCACCCGCTGATCGGCGAGAACATAGTGGCTCCGCTGCGCACGGGCGCCAGCCTGCTGCCCATCATCCGCAACCACCACGAGCGCTTCGACGGCAACGGTTACCCCGACCGGCTCGCCGGCTCCAACATCCCCAGGCTCGCGCGCATCGTCAGCGTCTGCGACGCGTTCGACGCCCTGGTCAACGACCGCCCGTACAGGGCGCGCAAGAGCGTCGACGAGGCCATCGCGACCCTGATGGCCGGCGCCGGACGGCAGTGGGACCCGGAGGTCGTGGCCCTGTTCATCAGCGATGTGCCGACGCTGGCCAACCTCGGAGCGGCCTGAGATGACGACATGAAAGAGCTCCTTCCGTACTTGCAGGACGCGGCAGCGATCGCCTTCGCCTTGCTCGGCGCGGCGACCGCAGTCACGTGGCTGCGCCGCCGTGACCGCTCGATGGGATTTCTGGCACTGGCGATTGTCCTTTTGGGGGCGGTCCTCGGTCTCAGCCGGCTGCAAGCACATCTGCCGTTCACCATCCCCCTGCTCGCCCAGTTCACCCTCGCTGCATTCGCAGGCTCCGGGTACGCGCTCCTCCTCTACCGCAACAGTCTGATCCCCCTCCCTCGGCGCTGGCATGTCGCCGCGGCCGCTTCGTTGGCGGCTGCCAGCGTTCTGATCCTCGTCGCCCAGGCGCTGTCGGCCGGCAGGAATGTGCTGCTCGTGATTGCCATCGCCTGGATCCTCATCTGGTGCGCTTGCGTGGCGGAGCCGATCACCCGCTTCTGGCTGGTCGCACGCAAGCTCCCGGCGGTCCAAGCGTGGCGCCTCCGTTCGCTGAGTCTCGCCTTTGGTGCGTTCGTCGCGATCCTCCTGTTCGCGATCTCGGTCGGCCTTCTGGTCCGCCAACCCGCCATCCAGGTCTTTTTCGAGCTGGTCGTGCTGGCGATCGTGCCGCTGCTGTACGCCAGCTTTGCGCCCCCTACCTGGCTGCGGCGACAGTGGCGCGCGGCCGAAGAGGATCGCATCCGCTCGTTCATGGAAGACCTCCTGGTCAGCGAAGACCGCGACGCGCTCGCGGCGCGGGCCCTGGAGTGGGCGATGCGCCTGGTGGGCGGCGGGTCGGCCGTCCTCTTCGACTCGGCGGGCAAACCGGTCAGCGCAAACGGGCTCAGCGACGAGCAGATCGAGGAGCTGAGCGGCCAGCTCTCGAAACTGTCCCGCGGCGTGGGCCGCATCAATCTCGACGGTGCCGACTCATCGGTCATCACGCTGCGCGTGAAGGGCCTTTCCACTTCGTGGACGCTTCTGCTCGTGGCCGGTCCGTTCACCCCCGGATTCGGCTCGGACGAGATGTCCAGGATGCAGCAGCTGATGAGCGCGTTTGTAACGGCGCTCGACCGGCGACATCTGATCGTCCAGCTCGAGCACAGCAACGCCGCGCTGCAGGAGGCCA
>DASXSD010000247.1:0-6861 GCA_036506195.1 Candidatus Dormiibacterota bacterium | reverse complement strand
TGTCGCGCGCCGCCTCGATTGCGGCGAGCACCTCTTCGATCGATGCCGTCTTCTTGACCATCGGAGAGCCCATTCTACCGGGTCGTTTTTGATCGAGGCCTAGCGTGGCGACGCACGACGGATCGGCGGATGGACGGCGCCAATTTCGGCCGAATGCCGTTGTCAGCTCCTGCGCGCCTCGTCACCCCCGCGCAACCACGGCGCGGGGACCCCGAGCAGGAAATGCGCTCGCTCCGGTACTCGTCGCTTCCTAGGCCTCGGCCGCCTGGGCGCCGCAGCTCTCGCCGATCCCTTCCGCGCGTCTGCACGAAAATGCCGGGGTGGCCACCGACATCGCGTTGACGGAAGTCGCGGCGGGCGTCTTCGAGCTTCGGCTCCCGATCCCCTTCGAGGACGGTCTCGTCAACGTCTTCCTCTTCACCGACGGCACGGATGCCGACCTCCTCGACTGCGGCATGAACGCCGAAGAATCCCTGGAGGCGATCCGCCAGGCGCTCGACCACCTGGGCGCGAAACGCCTGCGAAGGCTCGTCGTCACCCACATCCATCCCGACCACTACGGAGCCGCCGGTGCGCTTGCCGGTCGCGGTCTCGCCGACCTGTACATGCATCGGCTCGAGGTCCCGCTCGTCCACCCGCGGTACGTCGAGCTGGAGCACCTCGTCGAAGAGGTGAGGCGATACCTCCTTGTCAACGGCGTGCCCGCCGATGAAGCGGATGTCCTCAGCAACTCTCAGCGCGCCTTGAGCCAGTTGGTCAAGCCGGCGGATCCCGCGGTCCAGCTGGACGGCGCAGAGCACATCGAGATGGGCCGCCACTCGCTTCGCGTCGAGTGGACGCCTGGGCACTCGCCGGGCCACATCTGCCTCTACGCGCCGGCAGAGAGCCTGCTCTTCGCCGGCGACCACATCTTGCCGGACCTGTCTCCGAACATCGGTCTCCACCCGCAGAGCACGCCCGATCCGCTGCATGACTACCTCGACGGGCTGCGGCGCATGGTCGCTTACAAACCAGAGCTCGTGCTGCCGGCGCACGGACGTCCCTTCGCCGACGCGCCGCGGCGAGTCGACGTATTGACCGCGCATCATCAACGACGGTTCGATCAAATTCTCGAGATCCTCGGCGTCAAGGAAAAGAGCGGGTGGCGCGTCGCCCTCGACCTCTGGGGTCCACGCGACAACCTCTATGAAAAACGACTGGCCCTTCAGGAGGGCCTCGCGCACCTCCAGGCCCTGGCCGTCGAGGGTCGCGTGAGCAAATCCGTCACGCCCGACTCTGTGCGGTGGCGAACGTCTTGATGCCCAGCGGGAGAAGCTCGGCGGAATAGCACCCGACCCCGACCACGCCTGGCCCCGCGTGCGCGCCGACGACCGGGCCGAGCGGCTGGATCATCAGCGTCTCGGCGATGGGCTCGAGCTCTCGGGCGACGCGCTCGGCGTCGGCCTCGGCGTCCGCGTGGCCGACGATCACACACAGTCCTTTGCCTCCGTCGACCTCGCGCGCCAGCTCGACGATGCGATTCAACGCGCGGTCGAAGGTGCGTACGCGCTCGAGCGGCGTGACGAGCCCGTCTCGGATGCACAGCACAGGTTTTACCTGGAGGACAGACCCCATCAGGGCGCTCGCTCTGCCGATGCGGCCGCCCCGCCTCAAGAACTCGAGTGTCGCGACCGAAAAGAACGTCTGCACACGGTCACGCATCCCGCTCACTCGCTGGACTATCGACTCGGCGTCGCTGCCCTTGTTTCCGAGCTCGGACGCGGCGAGCGTGAGCAGACCCAGTGACATGGACACGAGCTGCGAGTCGACGACGTGGACGCGCTTGGCATCGGTCATCTCCGCACCCTGCACAGCCGAGGCGTAAGTCCCACTCAGCTTCTCCGAGATGTGGATCGAGACGACCTCTGCGTGGTCTCGGAGAAGCGCTCCATACGTCTCGGCAAAACGTCCGGGCGATGGCTGCGAGGTCGTCGGATGCGTGGTCGCGTTCGGGAGCTTGCGGTAGAACTCGGACGGCCGAATGTCGACTCCGTCGAGCAGCGAGCGGCCTTCGAAGTTCAATGTCAGCGGGACGGTGGTGATCGAGCGGCCTTTGACGAGCTGAGGCGGAAGGTCGGCGGTGGAGTCGGTGACGATGGCCACGCGACGCTCGCTCATCGATGGATCTCATCCGGCTGAGGATCTGTCTCCCGGCGATGCCCGCGGCGCCGGAAGAAGCGCTCCTCCAGGGGCTTGAGCCCCAGCAGGACCGTGACCACCACAATGGTGAGGAAGACCGACAGGCCGTAGTAGCCGAAGCCCACCGCCATCCCCAACGACGCGGCGACCCAGATCGAAGCGGCGGTCGTCAGGCCGCGGACGAGCTCGCCCTGGCGGAGGATGCTGCCCGCGCCGAGAAAGCCGACGCCGGTGACGATCTGGGCGGCGATGCGGGTCGGGTCGACGGTTTTCGGAAAGTCGGGAATCAGGCCCAGGCCGGTGAACATGCATGATCCGGCGCTGATCAATGCCATCGTGCGCAACCCCGCCGGGTGGCCGCGGAACTCGCGCTCGGCGCCGATGAGCAAGCCGAGCGCCAGGGCGACGATCACGCGGATGGCGAGGTCGACCTCGCCGTTCAGGTGCGTGTTGTTCAGCCCCGGCCGGGACGACCTCCGGGTCTGTCCTGAGCGCCGGGCTCGTCTTTGGCGCCCGGCTCATCGGGAAGCTCCGGGAGGTCCAGGCTGTTGACGAAGTCGCGGAACACGGCGAGTCGCTCCTCGTCGACGATGGTCTCGCCGCCCTTGTCCTTCTCGCCGTCAATGTCGTCGGCCTCGGGGATGATCCCGGCGGTGTCCATCACCTCGGTGGCGACGAAGATCGGGCATTCCACTCGGACGGCGAGGGCGATGGCGTCGGACGGACGGGCGTCGAAGTCCAGGTCGCGGCCGTTCTGCTTGACGTAGAGCCGGGCGTAGAAGACCTGGTCGGCGAGGCGGGTGACGACGATCCGTTTGACGCTGATGCCGAGGTCGCCGAACGCGGTGGCCATCAGGTCGTGCGTCAGCGGGCGGCCCAGGGAGTTGCCCGAGATCTTGGTGGCGATGGCCTGGGCTTCGAAGGAACCGATCCAGATCGGCAAATAGCGGTCGGCTTCCTTCTCTTTGAGGATGACCAGGTGCTGGGCGGTCGGCATGTGGATGCGAATGCTGTCCACCGACACCTCGATGAGGTTTTTCATCCTCGGATCCATTCTAGCCTTGGGGCCTCCGCATCCCTGCAGTTTGAACGCGCGTGACCCGCTCAAGGTGTCATTCAGCGCGAACCTAGAATCGGAACGTGGCGAAGGGGAGACGCGGGCGCCTGATCCTGATCGACGCCCACAGCCTGATCTACCGGGCGTTCTTCGCCCTGCCGCCGATGAGCACCTCCGACGGCAGGGTCACGAACGCCGTCTACGGCTTCACCTCCATGCTCGCGATCGTCCTCGCGTCCCGACCTGAGTTCGCCATCGCGGCGTTCGACCTGGGCAAGCCCACCTTTCGCTCCCAGGAGTACGAGGAGTACAAGGCCGGCCGCCGGGCCATGCCGGACGACCTGCGACCCCAGATGGAGATGGTCCGCGAGGTCCTGGACGCGTTCTCGATCCCGATCTACGGTGTCGAAGGATTCGAGGCGGACGACGTGATCGGGACGCTGGCCCGGCTCGCGGAGGAGCGGGGGCACTCGGTGACGATCGTGTCGGGCGACCTCGACTGCCTCCAGCTGGTGACCGAGTCGGTCGAAGCTCTTGTGCCTCGCAGGGGCATCACGGACACGTTCGTCTACGGCCCGGAGCAGGTCCGCCAGCGGTACGGGTTCGAGCCGCCGCAGCTGGTCGACTTCAAGGCCTTGCGCGGGGACACCTCGGACAACATCCCGGGGGTACCGGGGGTCGGCGACAAGACGGCCGCCAAGCTCATCCAGGATTTCGTCTCCGTCGAGGCGCTGCTCGACCGCTTGAGCGAGCTCCCGGAAGGCAGGCTGAAGACGGCCCTGACGGCCAACGCCGACAAGGTGCGGTTGGGCAAGCGGATGGTCACGATCGTCCGCGACGTGCCGGTCGAGCTGGAGCTCGAGAGGGCGCGCTGGACCCGCTACGACTACGACGGGGCTCGTCGGGTCTTCGACCACCTCGAGTTTCGCCAGCTCCTCAGCAGGTTCCCGCCACCGGACCAGGTCCCCGTCCAGCCGAGCCTCACCTTCGAGCCGGCGCCGCAGACCGCCGGCCTGAAGATCGTCGAAGACCCGACCGAGGCGGCGAGCCTGCTCGATGGAACGGGGGATGTCGGAGTCTTCGCGTTCACCGAGGGGACCGGGCGTGGCTGTAGGGTCTGCGGCCTGGGCGTGTCCACCACCGCCCATACCTTTTATGTAGCAAGGCCCGAGGCCATGGACACGGTCGCGGCCACGCTTGCGGGACGGCCCATCTCGGGCCACGACGCCAAAGAAACCGAGCTTGCGTTGCGGTCGCTCGGCGGCGGCAAGCGCGACTGGGCGTTCAGCACGTTTCTCGCGGCATACCTCCTCGGCGCCGGCTCACGCGACCCGCGCCTCGAAGACCTCGCGCGCGAGTTTCTCGGCGTCGAGCTGACCAGCACGGAGCAGCTGTTGGGCACAGGCCGCGCGGCGCGCAAGCCGTCGGCGGTCGCGGAGGACGAAGCTGCCGAGTTCGCTGCACGTCGTGCCGAGGCAGTCATCAACTTGCGGCCGCGGCTCGAGGCGGAGATGCGCAACCTGGGTGTGGACTATCTCTTCCACGAGATCGAGCTGCCGCTGGCGGGGGTCCTCGCCGATATGGAGACCGAGGGCGTCGCCATCGACGTGCCTTACCTCAAGCAGATGCAGGACGAGCTCGGCGCGCAGCTGGCGGCGATCGAGACCGAGGTGGAGGAGGTCGCCGGTCAGAAGTTCAACCTCAACGCGCCGCAGCAGCTGGCCAAGGTCCTGTTCGAGGATCTGCGCCTGCCCGTCGGCAAGCGGACGAAAACCGGCTACTCGACCGACGCCGACACGCTGGAGGCGCTGCGCGAGAAGCATCCGATCATCGGTCTCATCCTCGACCACCGCCAGCTGTCCAAGCTCAAGTCGACTTACGTCGACGCGCTGCCCCAGCTGGTCGATCCGCTGAGCGGTCGTGTCCACACATCGTTCGGCCAGGCGAGCACCGCCACAGGGCGGCTCTCCTCATCGAATCCGAACCTCATGAACATTCCGATCCGCACCGAGCTCGGGCAGCGGATCCGACGCGCGTTCAAGGCGGGGCGGCCGGACCACGTCATGGTGTCGGCCGATTACTCGCAGATCGAGCTACGCATCGCGGCCCACCTCAGCGGCGATCCCATGCTGATGAGTGCTTTCGCCGCGGGCCAGGACATCCACACGGCCACGGCAGCCGCCGTGTTCAAGATCCCGCTCGAGGCAGTGACCCCCGACCAGCGTCGGCTGGCGAAGGTGGCCAACTTTGGCTCGATCTACGGCCAGGGCGAGTATGGGCTGTCGCAGCAGCTCGGGATCACCGGCGACGTGGCGCGCGAATTTCTCGGCCAGTACTGGTCGACGTACGCGCGGTTGCGCGAATACCTGGACGACGTGCGCCGAAAAGCACGCGAGGAGGGATTCGTGGTGAGCGCCACGGGCCGCCGCCGCGCGATCCCCGACCTTCGCTCGCCCAACTATCAATTGCGCAGCGGGGCCGAGCGCATGGCGATCAACTTTCCAATGCAGTCACTTGCCGCGGACATCATCAAGATCGCAATGGTCCGCCTGCATCGCGAGATCGAGGGCGACCAGATCGAGGGGCGGATGCTGCTCCAGGTCCACGATGAGCTGCTCTTCGAGGTGCCGCGGTCGGAGCTCGATCAGTTCGCGGAGAAGGTGCCACGTGTCATGACCGGCGCTTACGAGCTGGAGACAGGGATCGAGGTCGAGATGAAGGTCGGGCCCAACTGGGCCGATATGCAAAAGCTCGCGGTCGTCCGTGCCTGAGGCGTTCCGCACCCCGACGGTGAATAGGGGCGTTAGTCCGGACTATGGCGAATTTCCGCGCGGCGTACAGCGGTGATAGTCCGGACTATCGCGGGTGGTGACGCTCTCGGCGCGAGGCGACGTGCCTGAGCTTCCCGAGGTCGAGACGATCGTGGCGGACCTGCGGCCGCACCTGGCCGGCCGCACGATCGTGCGTTGCGAGCTCGCGTTCCCGACGATCGTGCGCCACCCCGAGCCCGAAGTCTTCATCGACTCCGTGGCGGGGATGCGCATCGAGTCCGTCGAGAGGCGCGGCAAGTACATCTTCTTGCGCCTCCAGCAGGACGTGGTGCTGGTCGTTCACCTCGGCATGACCGGGCAGCTTCGGCTGGTCGATCCTGTCGCGCCGCTCGAGAAGCACACGCATGCTGTCTTCGCCCTCGACGACGGCCACCACTTGCGCTATCGAGACCCGCGGCGCTTTGGCCGCCTCCTGCTGGGTACCGCGGAGGCCCTCCTCGCCGCGAAGAAGATGCCGCGCCTCGGTCCCGAGCCGATCGACCCCGACTTCGCCGCGGAGGAGCTGTACCGCCGCCTCAAGCGCCGGCGCGCCCCGCTCAAAGCGGTGCTGCTCGATCAAGCGGCGATCGCAGGGGTCGGCAACATCTACGCCGACGAGTCTCTGCACCGCGCGCGGCTTCGGCCGAGCCGGGTCGCGAGCACCGTCAGCAAGCAGTCGGCTCGCCGCCTGCACGAGGCGATGCGCGAGTCGCTGGCACTTGCGATCGCCAACCGAGGCAGCTCGGTGGACACTTATCGCGACGCGTGGGGAGAGGTCGGCGGCCAGCAGGAGAAGTTGCTCGTCTACGGTCGCGC
>DASXSD010000246.1:0-5747 GCA_036506195.1 Candidatus Dormiibacterota bacterium | reverse complement strand
ACCCTGCGCACGCCGGCCGACGCCTCGTCGGCTCAGGTGAAGCGGCTGCTGCGCAAAGCCTTCAAGCTGGGCGGGGGCACCTAGGGCACTATCGTGGACGGGGTGAAAGTCACCCCCGCCCGGCCGCCCGTGGCTGCCGTCCGGCCGAAAATCCTCGAGGCCCATGGCGAGCGCCGCATCGATCCCTACTACTGGCTTCGGAACCGGCAGGACCCCGAGGTCGTGGCCTACCTCGAAGCCGAGAACGCCTTCGCGGAGTCGGTGATGGCCGGCGCGGCCGGCCTCCAGGACAGCCTCTACCGCGAGGTCGTCGGCCGGATCCAGGAGACCGACACCTCGGCACCGACCTTCTACAAAGGCTGGTGGACCTACACCCGCACCGTCGAAGGTCTCGACTACGAGATCTACTGCCGGCGCCGTGGATCCATGGACGCGCCGGAAGAGGTCATCCTCGACGGGAACGAGCTGGCCAGAGGTCACGACTACTTCGAGCTGGGCTATGTCGAGCGAAGCCCGGACGAGAACCTCCTGGCCTACGCCGTGGACTCCGACGGATCTGAGAAGCACGAGCTCCGCTTTCGCGAAATGTCAGGGGGCACGGAGCTGGCGGACGCCGTCCACGATGTGTATTACGGCGCCGCATGGTCGGCTGACAGCAAGACGTTCTTCTACATCCGTCCTGACCACGCTATGCGCCCTTTCCAAGTCTGGCGGCACCGGCTGGGCTCCGGGGCCGGCGAGGACGTGCTCGTGTTCCAGGAGGACGACGAACGCTTCGAGGTCAACGTCGAGCTCTCGAAGAGCGAGCGCTACATCTTCATCACGACCGCGAGCCAGGTCACCAGCGAGTGGTACTTCATGCCGAGCGACGCGCCGGAATCACAGCCCCAGCCAATAGAGCCGCGACGCAACGAGGTCGAGTACTCGGTCGATCACCAGGAGGACCGGTTCCTCATCCTCACCAACGACGGCGCCACCAACTTCCGATTGATGGCTGCCCCCGTGGCGAATCCAGGCCGTGCGTACTGGACGGAGGTGGTCGCGGAGCGGGCCGATGTGCGCCTGAACTTCATCGACGTCCACCAGAGCCACGTGGTGATGGGCCAGCGCTCGGAGGGCTTGCAGCGGCTGGAGGTAATCGACGTGGTGGGTGGCGCGACTCATGTCGTCGCTCAGCCCGACGCTTCGTACACCGCCTTTCCTGGCGCCGACCCCGACTACGCGAGCCGCGTGATGCGTTTCTTCTACACGTCGCTCAACACTCCCTGGTCGGCGGTCGACTACGACATGGAGACGCGCGAGCGGACGGTGGTCAAGGAGCAGCCGGTCCGCGGCGGCTACAGTCGCGAGGACTACGTCACGGAGCGGACGTGGGCCACCGCACGCGACGGCGTCCGGGTGCCCATCTCGCTCGTTTATCGGCGCGAACGCGGGCACGACCGGGCTCCACTGCTCCTGTACGGCTATGGCGCGTACGAACTGTCCAACGACCCGATGTTCGACCCGGCGCGACTGAGTCTCCTCGATCGCGGCATGGTCTTCGCGATCGCGCACGTGCGCGGAGGTGGCGAGATGGGGAGGAGGTGGTACGACGACGGGAAGCTTCTTCGCAAGCGCAACACCTTTGACGATTTCATCGCATGCGCGGAACACCTCGTCGCCGAGGGCTACACGACGCCGAGGCTGCTTGCGATCCGCGGGCGTAGCGCGGGCGGGCTTTTGATCGGGGCGGTTCTGAACATGCGGCCCGACCTGTTTGCCTGCGCCGTGGCGCAGGTCCCTTTTGTGGATGCGCTGACGACGATGCTCGACGACAAGCTGCCGCTGACGGTCAACGAGTACGACGAGTGGGGCAACCCCCAGGAGCTCGAGTACTACCGCTACATCAAGAGCTATTCGCCGTACGACAACGTGCAGGATGCGGGCTACCCGGCGACCCTGGTCACGGCGGGTTTGAACGATCCTCGGGTCTCTTACTGGGAGCCGGCGAAGTGGGTCGCGAAGCTGCGCACGGCCAACCAGGGCGAGCGTCCGTTGGTCCTCAAGACCCAGATGGGATCGGGGCACATGGGCCCTTCCGGCCGCTACCAGTCGTGGCGCGAAGAGGCATTCGTCATGGCGTTCGTCCTCTCGCAACTCGGCCTTGACGGGCTGGACTGAGCGCAGGTAGCCTATGCGTCTCCGCACACCCGCCCGGGTGTGTCTACCGAGGTGTCGTCTTATGGCAGGCAATGAATTGATCGTCTTCGCCGAGCGAGGGCGAAGCGTGCCTGCCGTCGGCCACCGTTGATCCTGGTCTCGTAGCCGAAACCTAGAAACCAGAAAGTCAGCCGAGGACCGTGCGGTTGTTGGGCACCGCCACGGTCCTTTTCTTTTGTCCACCTTGGGTTCCAGGAGTCAGCGATGAACGTTCCCGCGATTGACATGCAGGGAGTCCGCAAAGCGTTTCGGCGCCGCGAGCGCGACGCGAACGCGCACTTTTGGCAAAGGGCGGCGTCGAAGGAGACGGTCGCCCTGCACGAGCTCGACCTGACCGTCGAGCCAGGCGGTGTCACGGGCATCCTGGGGCCGAACGGAAGCGGCAAGTCGACGCTGATCCGGATCCTCAGCACATTGCTGACCCCGGACGCGGGAACGGCGAAGGTGTTCGGCTGGGACGTGGTGACCGAGGGCCTGGAGGTGCGTGCGCACATCAACCGCGTCTCCGTCGAGGCCGCGTTCTTCAAGGAGCTGAGCCCGTGGGAGAACCTCGTCTATGCCTCGCGCCTGTACGGCGGCGCGTCCAGGGGGACTCGCCGGCGGGTGATCGACATCCTCCAGTCGCTCGGGCTACCACGCGACGTCGTCGACCAGCCGATGAAGCAGCTGTCCCGCGGCCAGCAGCAGAAGGTGGCCATCGCGCGCAGCTTCCTGACCGCGCCCTCGCTGCTGCTCATGGACGAGCCGACCACCGGGCTCGACCCGCGCTCGAAGAAGGAGGTGCAGGCGGTGCTGGAACGGTTGCGCGCCGAGCGCGACATCACCGTCCTCCTCTGCACCCACGACATGGATGAGGCGGCCGAGCTCTGCGAACGCGTGCTGATGCTGGACGGCGGCCGCGTACTTGCCGACGGTGCGCCGGACCAGCTGTGCCAGCGTTACGCCGCGGCCACCCTCGAGGACGTCTTCATGCAGCTCACCGGCAAAACGCTCGAGGCTGAGCTCGAGGAGGTCGAAGCGTGATCGGCGTCAGGAGCACGGAGATGGGCGCGCTGCTCGGCTTTGCCGAGCGGCAGCTCTACGTGTACAAGCGCTACTGGGTCTGGGAGGTCGTTTGGCTCTTCTACAGCATCGTCAGCGTGCTTTCGATCGGCTTTCTCGCGTCAGGGCTTGGCTCGTTGGGCGCCGAGGGCGGATCGTTCGACCTGCGCAGGGCCCAGCTGTACCTCTTGATCGGGGCGCTCCTCTGGGGCTACCTCTCGCTGGTTTTCATGGAGGCGGCTTACGCGATCGCGTGGGAACGCTGGGAAGGGACGATCGAGTACACATTCATGGCCCCGGTGCGCCGGGTGACGCACTTGATGGGTATCTGCCTGTTCGCCATCGTGTACGGCCTCGCACGCACCTTCATCGTGCTCATCGTGGCCATCGCCATCTTTAACATCGACTTCACACACGCGGACATCGCGGGTGCGCTTGTGGTGCTCGCCGCGTCGATGGCGCCTCTGATCGGGCTTGCCATCCTCACCTCGGTGTTGCCGCTGCTGTCACCGCAGAAGGGCGAGCAGATGTCGTTCGCGGTCCAGGGCTTCATGCTGCTCGTCTCGGGCGTTTACTACCCGCTGAGCGTGCTGCCCCTGCCCCTGCAGCTCGCGGGCACCATCAGCCCGCTGACCTACGCCCTGGAGGGCATGCGGCAGAGCCTCCTCAACGGCGCCACGGTCCCCAACCAGCTGCCGACGGTCGGCATCCTGCTGGTGATGGGGGTGGTGCTGATCCCTGTCGGCTTTGCTGTTTTCACCTGGGCGGAGAAGCGGGCGAAGCGCCTGGGCCTGCTCAAGCGGAGCGGGTAAAGAGAAGTAAGCAACCTTCGCTTGCCATGAAGCTCGATTCCAAACTAATGTTCGCCACTATCAAGTTGCAGCGCAATATGTAGGCCCCAGATTCGATGCGAACCCCAATATCTAGCGCTGAGGCTTCATTGGCTGCGTTTGGAGCGTCTAGATCTTGTGGTAAGGGTATTGACAGGCTTAACCGTCATTGTTACTGTCTGCGGCGAATCGCGGTGATCAGTGGGGAGAAGTGGTGAATCCGGCAGACATGGAACCATACGTCGCACCCTACGTCCAGGTAAGGCACGCCATACACCTCCTCTACGCCACTTCTCCCCGCAGCCGCGATGGGGATGACGACCTGACCTTCAACCACCGCTTCGACAAGCAGGGCAACCGCCTTCCGCTCGAGCTCCACGGCTGCGGCTGCAGCCTGTGCGCCCGCCACGAGCGCCGCCGCCTCAACTTCTGGGAGGCCAGATGATTGTTCACGGGGGCGCATCGGGTGAGGGTGGACGACAAGGGGCGGCTGGCGATCCCGGCCTCGTTTCGCAAGCAGCTTCGCGAGGGAAGCTTTGTCTCGGTGGGCCAGGACCAGGTGCTCGCGATCTATCCGCCGGATTTGTGGAACGCGCTCGGCGAGGAGCTGAAGAGCCCTCTACCAGGGCCCGACCAGCGCGCCTTGTCGCGGACGCTTTATCCGCTCTCGGATCCGTTCGAGCCGGATGGCCAGGGACGGATCAGCCTGCTCCCGGAGCAGCGACGGCTGGCGGGGATCGAAACCCCGTCGACGGTGGTCGTGATCGGGGCCGGCTCGAGGGTCGAAATCTGGCCCGAGGCCCGATGGGACAGCTACAGCGTCGACGCGCAAGGACGTTTCACAGAATTCGCTGACAGGGTGATCTCCGGACATTAGTCCGCACGTTCCAGCACTTTCACAAGAGGTAATAGAGCTGCTCCAGCCCCGAGTCGGGGCGGTCGCGATCGACTGCACGCTCGGGCAGGCGGGCCACGCCCGCCAGATCCTGGAGAGGACCACACCGGGTGGCCGGCTGCTCGGGATCGACCGCGATCCCGGGGCGGTCGACGCCGCCAGGGAGGCGCTGGCATCGTTTGGCGACTCAGTAACGGTCGTCCACGGACGGTTTTCCGAGCTTGGCGCGATTGCAACCGACAACGGTTTCACCCCAGCTGACCTGGTCCTCTTCGACTTCGGTCTCTCGAGCAACCAGGTCGACGACCCCGGACGCGGTTTCAGCTTTCGCGCCGAGGGACCGCTCGACATGCGCATGGACCCGGGCTCGAAGCTCACCGCCGCGGAGGTCGTCAACGAGTACGACGCCGCCGAGATCGAGCGCATCCTCCGCGACTACGGGGAGGAGAGATGGGCCCGCCGGATCGTACAGTTCATCGTGGCGCGGCGCCCGCTCCGCACCACCCGCGACCTGGCACAGACGGTCGAGGCCGCGATGCCCAGGAGAGCCTGGCCGCGCGACATCCATGTCGCGACGCGAACTTTCCAGGGGATCCGGATCGCCGTCAACGATGAGCTCGGAGAGATCGAGACCGGGCTCAGAGCAGCTCTTTCAACACTCAAACCCGGTGGTCGTATGGCGACGATCAGCTTCCACTCCCTGGAAGACCGCTTGGTCAAGTCATTCTTCAACGTCGAGTCCAAAGACTGCATCTGCCCACCCCAGCAGCCAGTCTGCACCT
>DASXSD010000245.1:0-8383 GCA_036506195.1 Candidatus Dormiibacterota bacterium | reverse complement strand
ATGCTGAAAGTGATGTGCACGTCCGCGCGACGAGCAAGCTCGCTCAACACGTCGATGTCGCGCACGATCATCGGGCCGCGCGTGATCATCGCGGTCGGATTGGAGAAGTCACGCAGCGCCTGCAGGCACTGGCGGGTCAGGCGGTAGCGCCCCTCGGCCGGCTGGTACGGATCGGTGGCCGCGCCGATGACGACGGTCTCCCTGCGCCATGAGCGGCTCGAGAGCTCGCCGCGCAGCACGGCGGCGACGTTGACCTTGATCCGGACGGTGCGTCCGTAGCGGTCGTCGGATGGGCGGTCGGCGCGGAGCTCGAACGCCCTGACGTAGCAGAAGGCGCAGCGGTGCTCGCAGCCCGTATACGGGTTCAGCGACCAGGAGAACCCCATGTTCTTGACCGGATTGAGCGCGGACTTGCACTCGATCTCCTGGTAGTCGACGTCGACCAACCTGGGCTCGACCGCAGCCATTTCACCATGATAGAACGAATGTTCGTAGGGCGGCTAGGTGCTGACCACCCTGATGTCGGAGTTCGGCGCCTCGCCGATCGGACGTCCTTTGCGCAGCCTCCTCCCCGGCCGGAGCAGCGAAGACGGGCAGAAGTCGTTGAGGACGCATTCCCCACAGCGCGGACGGCGCGCATCGCAGATGCGACGGCCGTGGAGGATCAGCCGCAGCGAAAGCGCGGTCCAATCTTCCCTGGGCACCATCGAGCAGACCTGGTGCTCGATCTTCACGGGGTCCCGCGTCGCCACCAGCCCGAGCCGGTTGGTCAGACGTGTGACGTGGGTGTCGACCGCAAACCCCGGCTCGTCGAAGCCGGCACCGAGGATCACGTTCGCGGTCTTGCGGCCGATGCCGGGGATTTTGATCATGTCCTCCATCGTCTTCGGCACCTCGCCACCGAACAGCTCGACGAGCTTTTTGCTGGCGGCGATGATGCGGGCGGTCTTGAGCCGGAAGAACCCGGTCGGCTTGATCAGCGTCTCCACGACCGCAGGGTCCGCCGCCGCGAGATCGAGCGCGGTGGGATGGCGTCGGAACAGCTCCGGGGTCACCAGGTTCACAGAGCGGTCGGTGGTCTGCGCCGACAGGATCGTCGCGATCAGCAGCTGAAACGGGTTCTCGTGCGTCAGCTCCGTCTCCGCCTGGTAGAGATCCCGCAAACGCTCGACGGTAAGAAGCGCTCGCTTCTTCGCCCCGCGCGGCGGAGGCGGCGACATCCACGCCGGTTTCTTCTTAGCTGCCAAGCAGCCTGCGCGTCACCTTCGCGATCTCGTTGCCGTCAGCGCGTCCCGCGAGGCGCGAGGTCGCGGCCTTCATGACCAACCCGAAGCCTTTCGGTCCGTCGGGCTTGACCTCAGCGATCACCTTACGAACCTCTGACTCGATCTCCTGCTCGCTCATCGATGCGGGCAGGAAGCCACGCAGCACGGCCATCTCGGCTTCCTCACGCCGCGCCGACTCCTCGCGGCCCGCCTTCCGATAGACCTCGATCGCCTCTTCGCGCCGCTTCACCTCCTTGCGCGCGATTCGAACCACGAGGTCGTCGTCGATGCGCCCCGCCGCATTCGCGTCCTTGCTCGCGCGCACGAGCTCGCTCTTGAGCAGGGAGAGCGTGTCCAGCGCAACACCGTCACGCTTCATGCGAGCATCGACCATCTCCGTCTGAATGCGGTCATAGAGACCCACGGTTTGCGATTGTCTCAAAGACACAGTGTCCGGCCCCCCGAGGCCCGGGCACCTTCGCGGCCTCAGCGGCCGGGCGCCCTGCGGGCTCTGAAGCCGGCGTCAGGGGGCCCGGCGCTCACTCGCTCCCCCGCGACCACGACGCGGGGACCCCAGCAGGTTTGCACACCTCGTCGCGCCACCCCTTCCTTGGCTCCGGCCGCCGATGCCACGAATTTGCTCCGGTCCCGGGGTGCCAGACACTGTCCAAACCCGGATAATCGGCGCCTATGGCGTACCTGATCGCGGGCCCGTTGGTGGCGTTGGTGGGCATCGTGGCTGTGTTTTTCGTTCTCCGCCGGAAGTCGGTCGAGAAGCGCTCGATGTACTCCGCGCGACGGACTCAGATCGAGCACAAGGTGCGGGCGGCACGGCAACGCACCCTGGGAGGACGCGGCCGCTCCGAACGGCCGGCCCCGCAGCCGACCGAAGCTCCGTCGCCCTTCGCGGCGACCCAGGCTTACGAAGCACCCGCCTATCAGCCGCCACCCATGGCGCCGCCGTCGGTGGCGCCGGAAAGCCAGTGGGGGCAGCCGGCGGGGCCCTCGCCCTGGGAGACCACCAGCGCACCGGCGCCGGCCGAGTCCCCGGCCGCGCCGCCTGAACCCGCCTGGACGCCGCCTCCGCCCGCGCCCGAGCCGTTTCGTCCCGCCGCCGAGCCTACCCCGATGCCGCCCAGCGAACCGGCCTGGACACCGGCACCCGCGCCTGCGGCCGAGCCCATGGCGCCCCTGGAGCCGGCGGCAAGCGCCGCCTCATCGACCGCGGCCGGCTCCTGGTCCGTGGTCAACACCTCGAAGGAACCTGAAATCGTCGAGGAGAAGGGCGGCAAGAAAAGGGACAAGGCGGGTGCGGCCAGCGGCTCGTGGGAGCTCGCCTCCGGTGAGGCTCCGGGCATGGACTCCGAGGAACCCGAGATCAGGCGGCCGAGCGGCAGCCTGATGGCGATCGCTCAGTACGCCGTGCTCGTGGTCGGTCTGGTCATGGTGCTGATCGGAGTGCTCGTCATGGTCGCCAACTCAAAGGTCACCTAAGCGCTCAGCACTGCCCTGGCGAGCGTGCGGCCGCCGTCTCGCATGACCGTGTCGCACACGATCACTCGGTAGCCGAGCGCCTCGATCGCGCCTGCTGCGCTTCGATCGCGCTCGTCGAGCACGAACTTGCCGGCGACGTCCCGATACATGCGGGCAACCTCGACGGGATCCGGGTCTGGGCCCAGCGCTCGCATCATCTCTGCGGTGGGCCCCTTGAGGGCCACCCCGCCGACGATCGGCGTCACCGCAACGGTCCGATCGCGCACGAGCGCGTCCCGCAGCAGCTCGAGAATGGGCGCGATCGAGATGAGGGGATTCGAGGGCCCGATGATGACGAGAGCTGCCTCCTCCAGCGCCAGCGACACCTCGCGCGAGCGGCGGGCGACGTCGATGCCCGCGAACCTGATCCCCAGCAGCTTCGGCAGCAATCGCTCGCGGACGAAGTACTCCTGGAACGAAAGATCACCCTTGTCGGTCGTAAAGCGCGTGCGCACGGGCTCGTCGGCCATGGGCAGCACGCGCGCGGGGACTCCGTAGCGGCGGCACAGCTCGAGCGAAGTCTCGGTGAGCGAACAATCTCGCGCCAGCATCTCGCTGCGCAGCAGGTGCGTTGCGAAGTCGTGGTCCCCGATCCGAAACCATGCGTCCTCACCGGCGCGCGCAAGCGCGTCGAGCGTGTGGAAGGTGTCGCCCTTGATCCCGTAGCCGGCCTCTTCGTTGAACATGCCCGCCAGCCGGTAGATCACCGCATCTATGTCAGGGCAGACGCGCAGGCCCCAGAAGTCGTCGTCGTCCGCCGTGTTCGCGATCACGGTCAGCTCGTGGTCCGGCGCGATCGACTGGATACCCGCCGCGAGCGCGGCGCCACCTGTGCCCCCGGCGAGCACGACGACCTTCAGCGGAAGAGGTCCTCGCCTGGCGGCCGGATGAGGTCGCGCCCGCTGCCAACGCCCTGCAGGGCCAGACCTCGCGCGATCACCGCGGGAGTCCGCTCTGTCTTGCCCATGACGAGGCCGGCGCTCGAAGCGATGTCATCTGCGATCGCCAGCACGGTCGCATGCAGCGGCTCGCCCGCATCGTCGGGCGTGCCGCGGAGATCAATCGCAGCGGGCAGGCCGGCGACGCCGAGTGCGACGTTGACGATCCCGAGTCGCCATGGCCGGCCGAACGTGTCCGAGATGACGATTCCCACCTCGACTCCTGTGAGCTCGTGGAGTCGCTGGCGCAGCTGTCGCGCGCTTGCGTCGGGGTCGACTGGGAGCAGCGTGAGCACCCCGGCGCCGACGTTCGAATGGTCGACGCCGGCGTTGGCGCAGACATATCCCTGGCGGGTCTCGGTGATCAGCACGCGCTCGGTGCGAAGCAACCTGACGCTCTCGTCGAGCACGACCTGGACCATCCGCGGATCCGGCCTTGCAATGAGGTTGGGCGCGATCCGCCGCGCCTCGTCCCCCGCGGTCACGTCGTCGAGACGGACGATGCGCCCCTCCGATTTTGAGACCACTTTCTGGGCGACTACGACCACGTCACCCGTGCGCAGGGTTGCGTGGTCCGCGATGAGCTGACCCAGGTCGTCGCCGGGCCGCACCTCCGGCAGGCCCTCAACACCGATGAGGTGGACGCTCTTCACACCGCGCGGCTGAGTCGGGCGAGGTCGGATGGTTCGTCGAGGTCGAGGGCCATGGCGCCGGAGTGGTGGATCACGAGCTCGATTCCGCGCGAGTCCGCGTCGGCGCGAAACTTCGCCAGCGAGTCGTCGCCGAAGTGGAGGCCGATCGCGTCCGGCGGACGCAAGTAGAGGGCGTTGGTGCCCCCGCGGCCGAGGGCCGGCACCGCGACGGCGACCGGCGCCGGCAGCCGGGAGGCGGAACGGATCAGGTCCGCGACCGCCTCCCGCGTGACGAGGGGAAGGTCGCTCGAGAGGACCAGGACCGCGTCGGCGCCTCTGGCTGTGGCCTGGTTGATGCCCCTCCTAGCGGCGACGTTCTGGCCCTCCTCACGCGGCTCGAGGAGGACGTCGGCGCCCAGCGCACCGGCGATCTCCGCCACCTCCTCGCTTCCAGCAACGACAAGGACGTGGTCGCCGGCGGCGGCGGCCGCGATCGCGAGCCGGGCGTTGCGCCGGGCGAGCGCGCGCCGCGACTTGACTCCCATCGCGGGTCGCAGGCGCTGCTTGGCCGCGTCGAAGTCCTTGATCAGGACCACGACCCAGGTCGTCACGACCATTCCTGGCGGATCCGGGGCAGGATCTGGGCGCCGTAGAGCTCGAGGAACCGCGCCTGTCCGTCGCCCGGAGAGTGAAAGACGAGGTGGTTGAACCCGAGGTCGAGATATGGGCGGAGCTGCTCGATGTGCTCGTCGGGATCGCTCGACACCAGCCACCGCCTGTGCGCGACATCCTCGACCGTCTTCGCCAGACGCTCCATCTCACGCGGATCGTCGACGCCGGCCTTCTGCTCTGCCGGCAGTGCGAGCGCCGCCCAGATCTTGGTGTCGTCCATGGCCTGCTGGCGATTCGTATCGAACGAGACCTTGACCTCGATCATCCTGTCGAGCGTGGCCGCATCGCGACCCGATTCTTTGGCTCCATCGCTGAACGACGGGAGCAACTGCTCCGAGTAGAGCTCCATTCCTTTACCTGAGGTGCAGATCAGGCCGTCGCCCGCTCGTCCGGCGTACTTGGCGACCTGCGGGCCTCCCGCCCCGACATAGATCGGAATCGGCTCCTCGGGCCGGTCGTAGATGGTCGCGTTCCTGGTGTGGTAGTACTCGCCGTCGAACGTCACCGACTGCTCGGTCCACAGCTGGCGGATGAGACGCACCGCCTCCCGCAGCCGGGCGAACCTCTCGCGGTTGTCCGGCCACTGGATGCCCAGTGCGCCCTCGTTCAAGTGCTCGCCGGTGCCGACGCCCAGGATCATGCGTCCCGGGTGAAGCGCGCCCAGGGTGCCGAAGGCCTGCGCGACGATGCCCGGGTGATAGCGAAACGTCGGCGTGTTGACCGAGGTCCCCAGCGCCACTCTCGTCGTCCGTTCGCCGACAGCCGCCAACCACGAGAACGCGAAGGGAGCGTGCCCGTCGGAGTGTCGCCATGGCTGAAAGTGGTCGCTGACGAAGACCGAATCGAACCCGTTGTGCTCCGCCGCGATGGCGAAGTCGAGGAGCTCGCGGGGGCCGAACTGCTCGGCTGACGCCTTGTAACCCAGCCGCAGGGGCGGCGTCATGAACGCCGGCTGTAACGCTTCCAGCTGAAGGCCGCGCCGCTGATCGCGGCCGCGATCACGACCACGAGCAGGGCGATGAGGCTCTTGCCGTCGAAGCTCGCGATCCCGGCCGCCGCGAGCAGCGCCAGCGCCCCGAGGGCGATCAGCATCATGAGGACGAGCACGATCGCGCGGTGGAGTTTCAAGTCAGTGGTCCGCCAGGGGATTAGCTCGCCAAGGCGCGGCATCGGCGGCCGGAGCCAAGGAGACGACGAGCACGCGAGGGAGCGCATCGCGTAGATGCGTAACCGAGCGCGCGCAGGAGTCGACGCCGGCTTCAGCGCCGAAGGCGCCCGGCCGCTGAGGCCGATGGATTGGCGAGCGGTTCCCCGGGCGGAACACTGGGTTAGCTTACCGAGCGTGGGTGAACCGCAGGTTTTGCGGCTGAGCTCGGTGACCTCGACCCAGGACGTCGCGCGAGAGTTGCCGGTCGGGTCGATCGTGATCGCCGAGCACCAGACCGCCGGGCGCGGCCGGCTCGAACGGCGATGGGAAGCGCCTCCGGGAGCGGCGCTCCTTGTCTCCTTCGTACTCGAGCGCAACCCGTTGCTGAGCCTTGCCGCCGGGGTCGCGGCGGCCGAAGCGTGCGGCCCGGAAGTGCGTTTGAAGTGGCCGAACGACCTCCTCCTCGAAGGACGGAAGCTGGGCGGGATCCTGGTCGAGGCGGCTCCGGACAAAGCGGTGTGCGGAGTGGGCATCAACCTGACGTGGGCGCCACCCGGTGCGGCGATGCTCGCCCAACCCGGTGACGGGGTTTTCGAACGGCTTCGAGACCGGATCGAGGTGTGGTCCAGGGCGCCCGGCGAGCATGTGCTCAAGCGCTGGAGGGAGCTGTCGGAGACTCTCGGCCGCCGAGTGAAGATCGACTCCGTCGAAGGGCTCGCCGAGGACATCGGGCCGCATGGCGAGTTGATCGTCGACGGGAAGGCTTACGTCGCCGGGAGCGTCACCCACTCATGAGCGCTGCGATCTCCGGTAGGACCTCGCCGGCGCGGCCATGGATCACCACCTCGGCCAGTCTGTCGAAGGGTGTCGGCTCGGCGTTGACCACCACCATGCGGGCGCCGGCGCGAATCGCCACCAGGGGGATGTCCGCCGCCGGGTAGACCACCAGCGACGAGCCGACGACGAGCATCACCTCAGCCTGCTCCGCAAGCGCGTAGGCCTCCTGCACCGCGGCGGCCGGCATCGCCTCCCCGAACAGCACCACCGTCGGCTTGAGGAGGCCGCTCCCGCAGTGCCGGCACCTGGGCGGCATCTCGACGTCGAGCCTCGCCTGCACCTCCGCTCGCGGCTCCCGCCGCCCGCACTCGAGGCACTCCACGGTTCGCCCTGACCCATGCAGCTCGATGACGTGCCTGGTGCCTGCCGCCTGGTGCAGGCCGTCGGTGTTCTGGGTGACGACCGCGACCAACCGGCCCGCCGCCTCCATCGCGGCGAGAGCCTCGTGGGCCGGGTTCGGCTTCGCCGCCAGCGCGATGTTGCCGCGCTCTTTGGCCGCCTGCCAGTAACCGCTCGGGTCGGCGAGAAAGGTGTCGATCGACGACACCTTCACGGGGTCGAACTTCGTCCATAGGCCGCCCTCGCCGCGAAAGGTCGGAATGCCGCTCTCGGCGGAGACCCCGGCGCCGGTCAGCGCGAGGCCTTTGCGCCCGCCGGAGAGGAGTTCCGCGGCGCGCTGAACAGTCACGCGAACAGGGACTGCGTCGCGTAAAGGTCCTTCTTCGCCGTGTAAGCGGCAAGCGCCGACTCCGTTGGCATCGGTACCCATGGCGCGTTCTTGTCTTCGCGGATTGCCGTGACCTTGAACAGACGAAAGGTTTCGGCCGACTTGCCCTTCAGCTGCAGCCCGGGCATCTCATCGACAGCGATGTAGTCCGCGCATGCCTGGTAGGTCGCCCATCCAATCAGGACGTTGAACGCGGGAGCGGCGCTGCAGAACCGCGCCCCGGTGTTGACGGTGTCGCCAAGGGCTGTGTACTGGAGCCGGTCCTGGCTGCCCATGTTGCCAACCACCGCGGGACCCGTGTTGATGCCGACACCCCAACCGATGGGCGGCAGCCCGCGCGCGGCGAGCTTGGCCTGCACGGAGGGCGCATTGTTCACCAGGTCGTACGCGCAACGAATCGCCAGCAGGGCGTGGTTCTCCTGCGGGAGCGGCGCGTTCCACAGCGCCATGATCTCGTCGCCAACGTATTTGTCGATGAGGCCGTCCCACTTGAGGACCAGCTTGCTCATCTCGTCGAGATAGTCCTGGATGACTGCGAGCACATCGTCGGCGCGCATCGACTCCGACATCGAAGTGAATCCCCTGATGTCCATGAACAGCACGGTCAGGTCGCGGCGCTCGCCTTTCGAGAT
>DASXSD010000244.1:0-4833 GCA_036506195.1 Candidatus Dormiibacterota bacterium | reverse complement strand
CGAATCGCTGCGCGACGCCCTGCTTCGCCTGCGTCGCGAGGCCGATGAGGTCGAAGGTGTGATCGCCCTCAGCGACCGCCGCTCGGCGCAGCACAGGCTGCCGGTGCCGATGGCGCTCGCGGTGGGAGCGGTGCATTCTCGCCTGCTGGAGACCGGCCGCCGGATGAAGGTCGACGTCGTGGCCATCGCCGGAGACGCCGTCGACGTGCACGACGTCGCTTGCCTGATCACGATCGGCGCCACCGCCGTCCATCCGTACCTTGCGTTCGCAACCGTGGGCGACGAGGCGGCGCCCCGCTACCGCAAGGCGATCGAGGCCGGGCTGCTCAAGGTCATGGCCAAGATGGGCATCTCTTGTGTGACGAGCTACCGCGGAGCCGAGGTGCTGGAAGCGCTGGGCCTGGGCGCCGAGGTTATGGAGCTTTGCTTCCCCGCCGTGCCTTCGCGCGTCGGCGGCGCCAACCTCGACGACCTGGAGCGATCTGCTCGCGCGCAGCCGCCCGCGATCGCCGACCACGGTCGTGTCCGATTCCGCAAAGCGGGCGAGCACCACGGGTACAACCCGCTTGCTGTGCGCGCCGCGCAGAAAGCGGCGCAGACCGGTGACGTGGAGGCGTACAAGGAGTGGCGGCGGCTTTCGAGCATCGGCACCGGAGAACCGCAGTCGCTGCGCGAGCTGCTCCGCTTCAAGGAATGTAGCGAGCCGGTTCCCATCGACGAGGTGGAACCGGCGGCAGGCATCGTCAAGCGTTTCGTCAGCACCGCGATGTCTTTGGGCGCCCTGTCCCCTGAGGCGCACGAGGCGCTCGCCATCGCGATGAACCAGGTCGGGGCTCGCTCCAACTCCGGCGAAGGCGGCGAGGACCCCGACACCTATGACGACTCGGACGGAACACGGCGTGACAACCGGGTCAAACAGGTCGCCTCAGCGCGCTTCGGGGTCACGCCTCGCTACCTGAAGCGCGCTGACGAGCTGGAGATCAAGATCGCGCAGGGCTCCAAGCCCGGCGAGGGCGGGCAGCTGCCCGGGCTCAAGGTGACGAGCCTGATCGCGCGCCTTCGCCACGCCCAGCCCGGCATGCAGCTCATCTCGCCGCCACCGCACCACGACATCTATTCGATCGAAGACCTGGCACAGCTCATCCACGACCTGAAGACGGTCAACCCCGGCGCGCGCATCGGAGTGAAGCTCGTGTCCGAGGCAGGCGTGGGCACGATCGCGGCGGGCGTCGCCAAGGCGCACGCCGACTACATCCTGATCTCCGGCCACGACGGCGGCACCGGTGCGTCGCCGCTGTCATCGATCAAGAACGCGGGATCGCCGTGGGAGCTTGGCCTCGCCGAGACGCAGCAGGTGCTGGTGGCCAACAGGTTGCGGGAGCGCGTGACTCTTCGCACCGACGGCGGCCTGCGGAGCGGCCGCGACATCGTGGTCGCCGCGCTCCTCGGCGCCGAGGAGTTCGGCTTCGGCACCGGCGTCCTGGTCGCGCTCGGCTGCGATATGGCTCGCCAGTGTCACCTCAACACCTGTCCCACCGGTATCGCCACCCAGCGCGAAGACCTGCGAGCGAAGTTCGAGGGCAGGCCCGAGCACGTCGTCAACTACCTCTTCCTGATCGCCGAGGAGGCGCGTGAGCACCTGGCCCGGCTGGGCGCGCGCTCGCTGGACGAGGTCGTCGGCCGCGTCGAGGTTCTCGAGCAGGTTGACGGCGCGAGGCTCGATCTCTCCTTCGTGCTGACCTCGACCGAGCGATCGCTGCCCCGCAAGCGCGAGTGGGCGCGCAACGGCGACCTGCCCGCGCCGGCGCCGGCGGGCGGCGCCATCGACAACTCTCAACGCACCATCGGCGCGGCGCTGACGCCGGGAGATCGCCGTGAGTACCGCGGCAGCGCCGGGCAGAGCTTCGGCGCATTTCTCGACGCGGGCGTCGAGCTCACGCTGGAGGGTCAGGCCCAGGATTACGTCGCCAAGGGCATGGGCGGCGGGGTCATCGCGATCAAGCCCTTCGCCGAGGACGTTTCCACCGACCCTGTGCTCGCGGGCAACACAATCGCCTACGGCGCGACCGGCGGCAGGTTGTTCATCGCGGGCCGCGTCGGCGAGCGCTTTTGCGTCCGCAACTCAGGCGCGGTCGCGGTGGTCGAAGGCGCCGGGGACCACTTCTGCGAGTACATGACCGGGGGTGTCGCGGTCGCCCTGGGACCTGTGGGATGGAACGCGGGCGCGGGCATGACCGGCGGCGTCGCGTACGCCGTGCAGTGGGGCCAGCTGAACCCGGACAGCGTCGTGGCGCGCGAGGTTCCGGCCGAGGATGCGCACGAGCTGAAAGCGCTCATCGCCGAGCACCACTGGCGCACAGGCAGCGCCAGGGCCGCCGAGATGCTCGCCGACTGGGAGACCGCGCTGCGACGCTTCCGACAGATCGTCCCGGCGGCCATCACAACCGCTCCGACCGTTCCGACTGAGAAGACCCAGGAGGAGGAAGCTCCGAAAACCGCGTCTGCGTCCTAAGCTGGGCCAGGGTGAGTGACACCGCCGCGATCCGCCAGGCGCTCGAGTCGCAGCGCAAAGCCGAGCAGGCTTTCGTCGAGAGGGCCCAGGCCTCGGAGAAGGCGCCCAAGGGCTGGCCGGCCGCGCTCCTCATGTTCCACGTCGGGATGTGGCGCGAGAGGTTGCGCAACGCGCTGAGCGACATCAGCGAAGGCAGGGACTACCAGCGACCGCCTGCGGACACCGACGAGTTCAACAACGCCGAGCTGCCCAAAGGCATAGGTACGCCGCTCGCTGATGCGGCGTCCCGCTCCGACCATCTCCTCACCGAGCTGATCGAGCTCTACGAAAAGCTAGGTGAGCGACCGATCGAGTGGAATGTCTCGAGGAACACCACGGAGGCGCTGCTTCGTAACAGCTACACGCACGCGCGCCTGCACATGTTCGAGTACTACCACGAGAACGACCTCCCCCAACTCGCCAATCCGCTCTGGGAGGATGCCGTCGAGGATATGAGGACCGCGAAAGCGCCCGCGATCGTGATGGGCACCGTCCTCTACAACCTCGCGTGTGTGCGTGCGCAGGAGGGACGGGGCGACGACGCGATCGACCTCCTCAAAGAGGCGATCCCTCTTCGGCCCGACATCATGGAGCTTGCGGCCGGGGATTCAGACCTCGGCGAGGTGCGCGAGGACCCTCGGTTCAAGGAGCTGATTCAGACCTAGCGACCTCGCGGATCGTGTCGAGGACGCGCATGTTTGCGATCGACTCCGACATCGGGATGGCGACCGGGCGGTCGTGCATGACGCTGTCGGCAAAAGACTCGACCATCAGCCGGTACGGGTCGTCACCCTCCTGCGTGTTGAACGCCTGGGTCCGCCGGTGCACGGCGTCGCGTGTGACCACGGTCAGGTCCTGGACCTGCGCTGACTCCAGGCTCGACCACACGGAGGCAGTCGTACCGCCTGGAAAGCTCAGCAGAGCGATCGTCGTCGCATCCACGCCGTTGCGCATCCTCGAGTACGCCGTGACGCGCTCCGGCTCGCCCAGGATCCAGCGCGCAATGCTGACCGTGTAGCAACCGACGTCGAGCAGCGCGCCTCCACCCAGCGCCGGGTTGAGACGGATGTCGTCCGCCTTGTGGGCAGTGAATCCGAACGCCGCATCGACGTGGATCGGTTCGCGCGCGCGCTCGACCAGCTCGCGCATCGCCGGATGAAAGCGATACATGAACGCTTCCATGAGGTGACGACCCGCCGCGGTCGCCGCGGCCGCCATCTCCTCTGCCTCGCGGCGGTTGAGCGCGATGGGCTTTTCGCAAAGCACGTGCTTGCCCGCCTCGAGGGCGCGGATGGACCACTCCCTGTGCAGGCTGTTGGGCAGAGGGTTGTAGACCGCGTGCACCTTGGGATCGGCGAGCAGCTCTTCGTAGGAGTCCAGGACGCGGACGTCCGGGTATGCGGCGAGCATCTCGCGCGCCCTCTGCGGACTCCGGCTGGCCATGGCGACCACGCGACCATTCCTGGACGCGGCGATCGACGCCAGGAGCGCACGACCGGCGATGTGCGCCGCACCAAGGACGCCCCAGCCGACCTGATTGCTCACGACGCGGCCACCCGTCTCAGCACGTCAAGGGTGCGATCCGCGGCGCCCGTCCATGTATACGCGCGCGCCCGCCGCCGGCCCTCTTCACCGAGCTTGTTACGAAGGTCCTCGTCCGCGAGCAGACTTTCCAACCCCGCGGCGATGCCGGCGACGTCTTCGCCGTCGACGGGGATCGCCGCCCCGAGCGCGAGCTCGGGGAGCGCTCCTGTCGATCCCACGACAGCGGGCACGCCGTGCGCCATCGCCTCCAGCAGAGGAAGGCCGAATCCTTCGTAGAGGCTCGGGAAGGCGAGCACGGACGCCGACCGGTAGAGAGCCTCCAGGGTCGGCTCGTCGACGTGCCCGAGGTAACGGACGCCGGGCTCGGCGGCGATGCGCCCGAGCGTGTCCCCGTACTCCCAGCCAGGCCGGCCGGCGATCACGAGCTGGGGCACCCCGGGCCGGCCGTTGATGATGAACGCCAGCGAGCCCCTTCCACGCAGCTGCCGGTAAGCGGCGAGAAGGCGTGGGTAGTTCTTGCGGGGCTCGATGGTGCCGACCGCGAGTACGAAACCGGGCTCGACTCCGTCCGGCAGCGGACCTGGGGGAGGTGGCGCCGCAAGGCCTTCGGGGATGACCTGCACCTTCTGCTCGAGGTGATCGAGCCTGTACAGCCGAAGCAGGTCCTGGCGCGTCGTCTCGGACGGGACAAGCACCGCCGCGGCACCACGCAGCGCACGCGGAAGGACGAACTCGAA
>DASXSD010000243.1:0-2463 GCA_036506195.1 Candidatus Dormiibacterota bacterium | reverse complement strand
CAGGATGAGCTTCTGCGTGTCGGTGAGGTTGCCCGCCGGGAGGCGCTCATGAATGACGATCGCCGCGTAGGTTGCGGAGTCGTTCTTGATCTCCTGGTACCTGGCGATCGCGACGGCCTGCTCGTCCTGGCGGGCGATCGGGTAGAAGTCGGGGTCGCACCAGACCGGCTTGCCGGCGGCGTCCATGACCGCGAACTTGAGCTGGGCCTCCCCGAGTGGGCTCCCGACAGGCGCCGGCTGGGCAGACCCGCACGCCACGGCGACAAACAGGACGAGCAGCCTCGCGAGGAATCTCATCTAATTCTCAGACGGGACTCGTACAGGTCTCGTAACGATGGCGGGTGGAACCAGATGCAACCTTCGACCGTATTGACCTGAGATGGGGCGGGAACAGGGCGAACCTATAATCGCGGGAGTGGCCGCCACCGAGGTCGTGACGAGGGTCGCCGACGCTTTCTTGTCGAACGTCTCCCGAGCGATCGTCAACAAAGACGACGAGATCCGGCTCTGTCTCGTCACCCTGCTGTGCGAGGGCCACCTCCTGATCGAGGACGTGCCGGGCGTCGGCAAGACGATGCTCGCCAAGTCCCTCGCCCGCTCCCTCGACTGCAGCTTCCGCCGCATCCAGTTCACGCCCGACCTGCTTCCCTCCGACGTGACCGGGGTCCGCGCCTTCAACCAGAAGCTCAACGAGTTCGAGTTTCGCCCGGGGCCCGTCTTCGCGCAGATCCTCCTTGCGGACGAGATCAACCGCGCCAGCCCCAAGACTCAGGCCGCGCTCCTGGAGGCGATGGAGGAGCGCCAGGTCACCATCGACGGCGACACGCACGTGCTGCCCAAGCCTTTCATGGTCATGGCCACCCAGAACCCGGTCGAGTACTCGGGCACCTTCCCCTTGCCCGAGGCGCAGCTGGACCGCTTCTTGATGAAGGTCAAGCTGGGATACCTGACCGAGAAAGAGGAGGCCAACCTGCTGAGCCAACACAAGATCGACTCGCCGTTCGAGGAGCTCCAACCGGTCGTGTCGCCCAACGAGCTGAAGGCGGCGCAGGCGGCCGTGCGCGACATCTTCGTCAAGCCGGAGCTCCGCGAGTACATCGCCCGCCTGGTCGGGCGGACGCGCGGCAACCCCGAGGTCGCACTTGGGGCGAGCACGCGCGGCACCTTGCACCTCTACCACGCGAGCCAGGCACTGGCCGCGATCCAGGGCCGGACCTACGTCCTGCCGGACGACATCAAGACGCTGGCCGAGCCGGTTCTCGCGCACCGCATCATCCTTCGCCCGAACGCGGAGATGCAGGGCCAGAGCGCGGGCAAGCTGGTCGCGGGGCTGCTCGAGCGCGAGCACGTGCCGCAGATGGCCTACGACGGGTAGCGGCTCCGCCGCTCAACCATGAGCAAGGTTGCTCTCGCGGGTGCCCTTGGCCTTCTTCTCTTCTTCACCTGGCTGACCGCGATCCGTCCCGCGTACGCGTTCACGTACGCCCTCTGCCTCCTCTTCGTCATCGCCTGGGCGTGGCCGCGGCTGGCGATCCGCGGCATAACCGTCAGCCGGGGCGTCGACCCGGGTACGCCCACCGTCGGCGAGACCTACGAGGAGACCTTCGAGGTGCGCCGCAAGGGCTGGATCCCGGCCCCGTGGGTCGAGGTGCGAGACCTGAGCCAGCTCCCCGACTACCAGCCAGGCCGCGTGATCTCGCTGGGCAGCGAGCTCGTGCGCTGGAAGGCGCGCGGAGTGTACCGCCGCCGGGGCTGGATGGCCCTGGGCCCCACGTCGCTGCGCATCCGCGAGCCGTTCGGGCTTTTCGACCGTGAGCTCAAACTGTCGCAGCGGACGTCGATCCTGGTCTACCCACGGGTCCGGCCGGTGCCCGACCTGATGACGCCGAGCTCGCAGCAGGTCGGCACGACGCAGACGTTCGGCGCGTGGTCGGACTACCCGCCGGAGACCGGCGGCATCCGCGACTACACGACCGGTGACAGCTTCGGCCGGATCCACTGGGGCCTGTCGGCCAAACACCAGCGCCTGATGTCCAAGACGTTCGAGCAGCCGCTCACCACCGACCTGTGGATCCTGCTCGACCTCGACCGCGGGGTCCATTTCGGCGAGGGCGAGGAATCCACGGTCGAGTACGCCGTGAGCCTGGCCGCCTCGATGGCCGCCCAGGTGCACAGCCGCGGCCGCCAGGTCGGCCTGATCGCGAACGACTCGCGCGGCACCCTGCTCGAGCCCCACCGGGCGGTCCGCCAGGACCGGCTCATTCTCGACTACCTCGCCGTCTGCCAGGCCGACGGGCGCACGCCGCTGACCGACACGCTGGCGTGGGACCGCATCCGCCGGCTGCCCCGGCGGGCGATCGCTGTCATCACGCCCAGCGCGGATCCGTCATGGGTGCAGCTGCTGCAGGCCGTGCGCGGCCGGCGCTCGAGCCTGATCGTCTTCTACATCGACGCCGCGAGCTT
>DASXSD010000242.1:0-2550 GCA_036506195.1 Candidatus Dormiibacterota bacterium | reverse complement strand
TGGCGGAGCTCCACCTCCCGTCGACCCTGCCGCCGCTCTTCCCGGGCCTGCCTCGTCGGCTCGATGTCGACGCGACGACCGTCGGGGACGCCCTGGCGCGACTGGACGAGCGCTGGCCCGGCCTGCACGACCGTCTCTGCGTGCCGGGCCCGGCGCTGCGACCGCACATCCACGTCTATGTCGACCGCGAGCGCGCGGAGCTCGTCACCGAACTCGACAACCGCTCGCGGGTGGACGTGATCGCGGCGATCAGCGGCGGCTGACGTTCGCGTACGGAGGGGGCACCGCGTGGGAATCGAGTTCCACGACCTCGTCAACCTCCCGATCCGGAACGCGAACGAGTGGCCGCGGGCACGTCGTCGTCGCCGTCGGCCTGGCGTAGAGTCGTCGACTCGTCGTCGGGAAGGAGATCATGAGCGTCCAACAACGTGAGGGTCGTTGCGCCTGCGGTGCGGTTCGGTACCGGCTCACCTCGGATCCCATGTTCGTTCACTGCTGTCACTGCCTGAACTGCCAGCGCCAGACGGGAAGCGCCTTTGTCATCAACCTGTTGATCGAGGCCGATCGTGTGGAGCTGCTCGCCGGTGACCCGCAGCCGGTCGACGTGGCTCGCGACGACGGCAGCAAACAGCGGATCTTCCGATGTCCCGACTGCCAGGTCGCGGTCTTCAGCGAGTACGGACGCCCAGAAGTGCGCTTCGTTCGCGCAGGAACGCTTGACGAGCCCTCAACGGTCACACCCGACGTTCACATCTTCACGAAGTCCAAGGTGCCTTGGGTCACGCTGCCGGACTCGACGCCCGCATTCGAGGTCTACTACGACAGCAAGAAGTTGTGGCCGGCTGCGAGTCTGGAGCGGCTAGGAGCGGTGCTGGCGCCGGCTCGAACGTAGGCGCCGCCGACCGAGGATCTCGCGCGCGGCATTGAGCCCGGGGGTGCCCATGACACCGCCGCCCGGGTGGGCGGCGGCACCGCATAAGTACAGGCCTGGGAGCGGCGTCAGGTACCCCGCGTAGCCGGGCACGGGGCGGAAGGCGAACAGCTGGTTCGGGGTCATCGCGCCCTGAAAGATGTTGCCTCCCGTGAGGTTGAAGACGCGTTCGAGGTCGGGAGGCGCGAGCACCTGGCGCGCGATCACCGAGCGCTTGAAGTTGGGCGCATAGTCGTCCAGTAGGTCGAAGCAGCGATCGGCGAACGCCTCGCGATGATCGTCCCAGGAGCCGTCGCGAAGGTCGTACGGCGCGTATTGCACGAACATCGACATGAGGTGACGGCCTGGCGGCGCGACCGTCGGGTCCACCACCGACGGGATCGTGCACTCCAGCACCGGGTCTGCAGAGGGGCGACCGTACTTGGCGTCGTCGAAGGCACGCTCGATGTAGTCCTGGTCGGGACAGATGTGGATGGTGCCGCGATGCTGGGGCCCAGCCTCCGTGCCCGGCAATGCTCGGAAGCTCGGCAGCTCGGCCAGGGCCACGTTGATCTTGACCGAGGCGCTGGCGTAGCTGATCCGCTCGACGTCGGCGACGAAGGCCTCAGGCAGCTCGTTCCGGTCGATGAGGCCCAGAAAGGTCACGCGCGCGTCGGCGTTGCTCGCGACGACCGGAGCGTAGAACTCGTCGCCACTCGCCAATGCGACGCCTAGGGCTCGGCCGTCCTGCACCACTATCCGCGTCACCTCGGCGTCGCAGCGGATCTCGGCGCCGAGATCGCGGGCGGCTGCAGCCAACGACTGCGTAAGCCCGCCCATGCCTCCACGCATGTATCCCCAGACGCCTCGCGCTCCGCCGGCCTCACCCATGACGTGGTGGAAGAGCACATAGGCAGTACCCGGCATGGACGGGCTTGCCATCGCCCCGATGATCGCGTCAGTCGCCAGAGTCCCCTTCACCTCCTCCGACTCGAACCAGCGATCGAGGATCGGGCGAGCCGCGCCGGTGAGGATCTCCACGGCCGCGCCGGCGCCGTCGCCCAGCCGGCGAAACTCCCGTCTCAATGAGAGCAACGTCCGGAGGTCGCCGAGCCGCGGCCTCTGTAGATCTGGCGGCGCCAGCGTGAGCGTCGGCTCCACCACCGCCGCCACCCGCTCCAGCATCTCCTCGTACTGCGGATAACGCTCGGCATCGCGGGCGCTGAACTTGGCGATCTCCTGGCGGGTCAACTCGGCGTCCGGGCTCATGATCAGCGAACGCCCATCGGGAAACGGCGTGAATGAGGACGGGTTCCGCGCGAGGACCTCGTAGCCGTAGTCGGCCAGCCGGAGGTCGCGGACGATCCCGGTGTGGAAGAGGCTGTTGACGTAGGCGGCGGTCGAGACCTTGAAGCCGGGGAACGTCTCCTCGGTCACACAGGCCCCGCCGACGACGTAGCGCCGCTCGAGGACCAGCACCCGGAGGCCTGCGCGCGCGAGGTAGCACGTGGTCACGAGCCCGTTGTGCCCGGCGCCGATCACGATGGCGTCGAAACGCGAGGGGGTCAGTGCCACGTACTCAGTGTCGCACCAGAGCCGATCTCAGCTCCCTCGCATTGGCGGCCAGGAGTGGGACGACG
>DASXSD010000241.1:0-14623 GCA_036506195.1 Candidatus Dormiibacterota bacterium | reverse complement strand
CCTCCAGCGCCACAGCGTGCTCAGCGCGCTGGCTGAGCTTCATCGCAGTGACCGCCAGATTCTGACCATGGCTTACCTGCAGGGCCACACCAACATCGAGATCGGCCGGATGCTGCACGTCTCGGCCAGGACGGTCAGCAGACGGCTCTCCGCCGCGCTCGCTCGACTCGAAGAGCACGCGCGCAACGCCGGGATCTGGATCGCTTCGCTGGTCCTCCTCGGCCTCGGATTCCTGACCAGGACCCAGGAGCGCCTGGCGAGCTACGTTCGCTCGGTCCAATGGCAGCAGGCGGCGGCGGTGGTCACGGCTGGCACGGCGGTGGTCGCGCTGGGCCTGGTCGGGGAAAGCTCCATCCCGGCGCCCGCGCAACAGTCGGCGTTCTCGCCGTCAGGCCGCTCGATCGCGGTCGTCCCGCTGGCGACCGAGTCGTTCGCTGCCGTGCCGCCGGGGCCAGCCACCTTTCCCGAGACGACGACGCCGTCCGTGGTCAACACGGTGGCGACAACCCACGCGGCCCTTCACGAGAACGTGGGGACGGCCCCGGAGTACACCGGCTGCGCGCCAGATCCGACGACTGCGCCGCCGACGGTTCCCGTGGGCTCCCGGACCAGTCATCCGACCGGAGCTCCGGTGGCCCATCCCGGCCCCCAGGCCCGAGGTTGTAAGACCTAAGCCCTCTCGACCTTCTCCTTCAGGCCGTTCAACACGGCACTGAAGGTCTTCAGGATCTGGCCGCTCATCATCGGTCCGACGATCGGCGCCAGCCAACCGCGCGGCTCGAACCCCTGCGTGATCCGGCTCCCATCGCCACTCGCCGCGATGGTGGCGCGGATCGCCATCTTGGTGCCGGGCAGCGCGGTGCTCTCGAGCTCGAAGGAGCGGCCGTCCTCGTAATGCGTGACGACGACGTCGTGCTTGCCGCCCGACTTCGTGTTGATCATCCCTGTGGCGCCGAACTTCAGCGGGCCATCGAGCCGCGACTCGTTCATATCTGGATTCCACTCGGGCCAGTGATTCACGTCTGACCACACCTGCCAGACGCGGGAAGGTGACGCGGTCGTCTCAGCGGAAGCCTCTCGAAATGCCATCGACCTCCTCCTACGGGGAATTGCCCCGATATTGACACGAGTCAAAGCCTGTCAAGGCGCGTTTTTCATTTAGTGCTCCTCCACGTCGCGTTGTTCTTTGGAGCCCTGAGCGCGCTGACCACGATTGCCGCCTTCGTTCCGGGTGCGATCCGCGCCCGCGTGTGGATCGGCCTGCCGCTTGGGTTGATCCTGGTCGCCCTGGTGGCCTGGAACGCCACCATCCTCAGCCGGCAAAGCGATGTCGAGATCGCTCTCGGGGCCGGCGCGGTGCTGGCAACTCTCATCGTGCGTGTGGCCATGCGGCGCTGGAGCTGGCTAGGTGCGCAGCTGTTTGCCGCCGCCACCGTCGCCTCCATCGCATACCTGATCTACGCCGCGTCGATCACCTACGTGGTCGCCAGGGAGCCCATCTACCTCGTCGCCTCCACGCTGTTGCTGGTCCTCGAGATCGCAGCACTTTCGCTCTCCCTCTCTTACCTGTTCGAGATTGTGGACACGACGAGCCGGACCTCCGACTCCGCCCACGCGGCCGATCCCAACTACCTGCCCAAAGTCGCCATTCAAGTCCCGGCCTACAGCGAGCCACTCGAAGTCATGAGCGAAACGCTGGAGGCCCTCGCCAAGCTCGACTATCCAGACCTCGTCGTGCAGGTGGTCGACAACAACACGCCGGAACGCGAAAACTGGACGGCACTGCAGCAGCGCTGCGAGCAGCTTGGGCCGCGCTTTCAATTCATGCACCTCGAGAACTGGCCTGGCTACAAGGCCGGGGCCCTCAACGAGGCGACGCGCCGGCTGCCGAAGGACGTCGAGATCATCGGTGTCGTCGACTCCGACTACGTGGTGAAGCCGGACTGGCTTCGCTCCGTGATCGGGCATTTCGCCGACCCGAAGGTGGCCTTCGTGCAGACGCCGCAGAACTATCGCGACTGGACCGACGATCAGTACCTGCGCGGGCTGTATTACAGCTACCGCTACTTCTTCGAGATCACGATGCCGGCCCGAGCGCACCGCAACGCAATCATCTTCGCCGGCACCATGGGCCTCATCCGCCGAAGCGCGCTGGAGGAGGTCGGCGGATGGAATCCCGATGTCGTGACCGAGGACGCGGAGGCCAGTCTCCGCATGCTCGCGCGGGGCCACGTGGGGATTTACGTGCCGCGCGCCTACGGCGAGGGGCTCATGCCACTCAGCTTTGACGGTCTCAAGAAGCAGCGTTTTCGGTGGGCGCTGGGCGGGGTCCAGATTCTTCGCCTGCACTGGCGGCGCTTGCTGCAACCGGGTCATGGCGAACGGCTGACGGTAGGACAGCGCATCCATTACCTGCTCGGCAACGTGCAGTGGTTTGGCGATGTCCTGATGTTCGTTTTCACGCTGGTGCTTCTCCTGACCGCGCTTTCGACGGCGATGCATCACCAGCTGCCGATACGTCAGCTGACCGGCGTGGCGCTTGGCCTGCCGATCGCGTTTTTGGCCACGGGTATTCTCCGTGCCGTCTGGGCGATGAAGCTGACGACACGGTGCACGTGGCGCGACGCGATCGCTGGACTTCAGGTCTGGTTTGCGCTGAGCTGGGTGGTCACCATCGCCTGCCTGCGCGGCCTGGTGCGTTTCCACACGACCTTCCTGCGCACGCCCAAGCTCAAGGAGGGCGAGGCTTCGGTCATCAGAGCCTTTCGGGCAGCCCAGATGGAGACGTTGCTCGCCTGCGTGGGCCTGGCCGCGGCGGCGGTGATGTTGGTCCGGGCACCCTCCTTTCCCACGATCGCGCTCGCGGTGCTCCTTCTCTTTCAGACCTTCATCTACGCGAACGCGCCGTGGGCCGGGGCGTCCGCCGAAGGCATTCACCTCACGCCTTTGCGCCGGGCTTACCGGACATCGGCGCAAAGCACCGGCGTCCGCCCTGGCCTTGGCGCCGAGACGCTGGCGATCCCGGCGGCTCTTGGCCTGATCGCGATCGCTCTGATGGTGGTGCTCTCCATGGCGACCCCGCCGCCACCTCCCGAACCCGCGGCTCAGCAGCAGCAGGCGCCGGTGACCGCACCGAAGACATCGCCGTCGGCAACTCCATCGTCTTCACCGTCGGCGTCGCCTTCCTCGTCTCCGTCAGCTTCGGCCAGCGCCTCCCCGCCACCAGGTCCGTAATGTGGGTTCCCAGGAAACGCTAAGGATCCATCGAGGCCCCTCCCAGCTTGCATCCGCAAGCTGGGAACCCAGATGAAGCTCCAGCGAGTTTCCGGAGGTACCCCCCGATGAATCCCGAGAATCCAGCAGAACCCCGTCAACCGACGCTGCTGCCGCCCGAGCCTGTGGCGCCGCCGCCGGCCTGGGCCCCCGCACCTCCTCCACCTCCGGGTCCAGCCTCGATCTGGAGCCGCCTGGCCGCCTACGTCGTCTTGATCGCGGTCGTGGCGGTGGTGGCCGGGGCCGGCATCGGCTGGAGCCTGGCCCGCATGGTCACCTCGCAGCCCGTCGCGCAGCAGACCGCTCCGCAAACGTCGCCGATCACCCCGGTGACTCCGGTCACCCCCGGAACCGGTGGGTCATCGAATGGCGACAGCACGGCGGCGGTTGCCGCCAAGGTCGGTCCCGCGATCGTCGACATCAACACGACCGTCGGTTCGAACCAGGCTGCCGGTACGGGCATGATCGTCAGCTCCGACGGCGAGATTCTGACCAACAACCACGTCGTCAGCGGCTCCACGAGCATCACGGTCACGGTCCAGGGCCGCTCGCAGAGTTACACCGCGCACGTCGTCGGCGTCGACATCTCGCAGGACATCGCGGTCATCCAGATCGACGGCAACGTTTCCGGTCTTCCGACCGTAACCTTCGCCAACTCCTCGTCGCTGGAGGTTGGAGACCAGGTCGTCGCCATCGGCAACGCGCTGGGTCGGGGGGGCGCGCCGCACGCTACCTCGGGCCAGATCACCGCGCTCGACCAGACCATCACCGCGAGCGAAGGGCCAGGTAACTCGGAGACCCTGAACGGAATGATCGAAAGCGATGCCGTGATCTACCCTGGCGACTCCGGTGGTGCGCTCGTCAACACCTCAGGGCAGGTCATCGGCATGATCACCGCGGGTGAGGCGCAGGGATTCCGATCGGCGTCGGACACCGGCTATGCGATCACATCCAACACCGCAGTCCAGATCGTCAACCGCATCCGTGCCCACGAGCAAGCTGCTGACCTCACTTACGGCCAGGTCGGCTACCTCGGTGTCGCGGTGCAGACCCTGGACTCGTTCAGCGCCGCGCAGCTCGGCCTGAACGTCAGCTCAGGTGCGCTAGTCACCGCCACACCGCAGTCGGGGACTCCGGCAGCCTCGGCGGGCATCACGCGGGGATCGGTCATCGTCGAGGTCGGCGGCCAGGCGGTGACGTCCTCGGAATCGCTGGGCAATGCGGTGCGGTCACACAAGCCAGGCGACCGCGTCACAGTCAAGTGGATCAACTCGAGCGGGACGCACACCGCCACCGTGAGTCTCGCGGGAGTGAACCCCTAGTCATCCGGTCGCCGCTCGTTAACAGAGCGGCCGCCCTCGAGCGGCCTGTATCCTTGACGGGTCGTGCGAATAGTCGTCAAGGATCCCGAGGAGTTCGAACAGGCGCTGCGCGAGTTCCGCCGCAAAGTGCAGGAGCAGGGACTCGTGCGCGAGATGAGACGCCGTTCGCACTACGTGCCGCCGGCCGAGGCTCGGAAGATCAAGAGCCTTCGCGCCCGGCGCCGCCGGACCCGCTAAAGGGTCCTAACTCTTCCCCGCTTGCGGGGCAATCAATAGACGAGGCGCGCTTAGGCGCAGCCGTCCTTATCGCGCTCTGCGCGTAAGTCCCCGGCGAAGCCTCGGAATTCGTGGGGACTAAAGCCGGGGGATGGGGCTGTTGGAGCTCGGTATAATCTCCCGCGTTCGGTGACCATGGCGGAGGGGAGACACCCGTTCCCTTTCCGAACACGGAAGTTAAGCCCTCCAGCGCCGATGGTACTGCCGGGGTAACCCGGCGGGAGAGTAGGTCGTTGCCGAGCACCTTTAAGTCCCGGCCTCGCCGGGACTTAAACTTTTTCGAGGAAGCTGAGTGCTCGCTCGAGCGCCAGCTTCGCGGCCGCCTCGTCGTAGTCGGGCAGGCTGTTGTCGGCGAAGAGGTGCCGGTCGCCCGGATACAGGAAGAGCTCCGCACCCTCCACCGTGGCTGCCAGCTCGCGAGCCGCCGCCGCGTCTTCCTTGAACCAGGGGTCGTCCCGCATGGCGTGGATCTGAAGCGGCACGCCTTGCGGCCACGGGCCGAACTCCGACGCTGGTAGCGCGCCGTAAAAGAGCAGCGCTCCTTTTGCGCCCGGACGGGTCTGCGCCAGCATCTGCGCGGCCCCCACGCCCATCGAGAAACCGCCGTAGACAAGGGCGTCTGGCAACACGTCGACCGCGGCCTTGGCACGCTCGAGCAGCTTGTCGAACCCAATCTTCCGTGCGTTGCCAACCCCTTCGTCCAGGTCGGTGAAGGTCACGCCGTTGTACAGGTCTGGCGTGTGCACGGTGTGGCCCTCGGCGCGAAGATCGTCGGCGAACTTGCGCACCCCGCTGGTGAGTCCCTGGGCATGGTGGAAGAGAACGACCTCGGCCATTAGAGCGCCGGCTCAGGTTCGACCACGCTCTCTGCACGCAGTCTGGGCAGAAGCACGTAGCAGCGAACAGTGAGCATGACAAGCAACCCTACCAGTGCCACGAGCACGTCTAGGACGACCTGTCCTACGCGTGCGTGGAACATGAATATGAGCGTGCCCTCGACCACCACGCCGAACACGAGGATGGGCACGAAGACGCGGTCGTGCACGGCCATGAAGAACTGGACCAGCAGGTTGTTGAGGGAGAGCGCCAGGCCGATCACGCCCACGGGGAAGACGAACGGAATCGCATCGTGAAAGCTCGGTCCGAAGAGGACGCCGACCACCAGCCCCGGCACCACTGCGAACACCAGCAATGCTCCGGCCCCAAGCGCGCACAGGATCCCCGCCGACGACAGCAGGATCCGGCCAGGGTGCTGCTCCTTCGCCACCGCCTCGACGACCCGTGGGAACAGGACCTGGCTCACGCTGAGGGTGAGGAAGTACAGGATCGTGCCGATCTTGTTGAGCCCGCCGTAGATCCCCGCGTCGTGATCACTTAGGTAGTGCTTGGCGAGGATGACGTCCTGGTTGTAGAGGATCAGGACGCCTATGATCCCCGCCGCAGCCGTCAGTGAGAAGCCGGCCATCACGCGAAGGCGCACGCGCTGCGCGCCACGGCGGAAGTGGTCGCGCAGCGACCACAGGCCTAGCACGAACACGAAGGCGAGACCGGCGAAAACCGCCGTCATCGCACCTGAGACGGCGTAACCTGCTTTCAACAGCAAGATCACGACCGCGGTCCTCACTACGAGCTCGAGCGAGAGGTTCAGCGACAGCGGCGTGAATCGCTGCAGGCCCTGAAGGATGCCGCGCGGGATCGCGACCTGCCATATCAACGCTATCGAGAAACCCAGGACGAGGACAGGGATCGTCGAGCCGACGTGCCCGTACACGGCGATGGCGCGACCGAACAGCGCGGTCAGCAGAATCAGAACAAGACATGGGATCGCGATCAGGCGCACCGTGCGTGCTGTGAGCGACCGCACCCCCGGGTCGCCACGAGCCGCCAGCATCGCCGTGTAGCGCGCCAGGACGACGATCAGGATCAATGCCGGCCCGGTGCCGACCGCGTAGACCGCGATCAAGAACGCGACCTCGCCATAGGTCGCGGGACCGAGGATGCGTCCGGCGATCGCGTGGTAGACGAAGCCGCCAATGCCGGCGACCAGCCCGCCGGTGAAGAGGATCAGGTTCTGGCGGACCAGCCGGTTTTGCAGGAGCTGGGCCAGGCGCTGGCTTTGACCCAGTCGCTGCACGTCCGGAGGATTGTAGTGGCGCGTCCGGGATAATTCCTAACCGCTCATGCCAGAACCCGCCAAGCCCGTCGTCTCAGCACTTGTCGTCACCCGCAACGCGAAAGACGATCTGCTCCGATGCCTGAAATCGTTCTTTGCGAGCGCCGACATTCCGGTCGAGGCAATCGTCGTCGACAACAATTCGAGTGACGGATCTGCCGCGGCTGTCACCGACGAGTTCCCGCAGGCCACCGTCCTGGTGCAGTCCAAGAACCTCGGCTACGGCCGCGCCGCGAACATCGGGCTCGAACGATGCCGGGGCCGGTTCGTGCTGCTGCTGAGCCCTGAGGTCACCGTGGATGCGCAGTGCGTCGGCCGCCTCGCGGACATGCTTCTGACGCGGCAAGATGCCGGCGCGGCTGGCCCCCGCCTCCTCCTGCCCGACGGTCACCGCGACCCCGAGGCCCGGCGCGCGTTTCCGATCCCGAGAACGCTCTTCTACCAGACGGTCGGCCTGAGCAGGCTGTTCCCGAAGAGCCCGCGTTTCGGCCGCCACAACATGGGCCACGTGCCTGAGTCGGACGTGCACGAGATGGACGCCGGGACCGCGGCGTGCCTGATGCTCCGACGGTCGGCGCTGGATCGTGTCGGCTTCTTCGATCCTCGCTACTTCATGTTCGGTGAAGATCTCGACCTCTGTTACCGCCTGAAGCTCGGCGGCTGGAAGATCTTCTACGTCCCGGCGGCCACGGCGACGCGCAGCGTCAAGCCGCAATCGCCGGAACGCAAGCGCGCAATCTCGTACGAGCGCCATCGGGCCATGTGGACGTACCACTTCAAACACCACTCGGAGGACGTGTCCGCGTTCAGCAACGGGCTCGTCTGGGCGCAGATCTGGGCCCGCTACGTGGCCGAGCGGGTCCGCGACACGATCCGCCGCGATGGTCGCCGCCCCGCGACCTAGTAGATGTATCACCAGATCGCGCGCAACAAGCGCAACAGCGTGATCGTGATCGTCGCCTTCCTCGCGGTCTGGCTCCTGGCCGGGCTGATCATCGGATTCCTCGCGTCGGGCGAGGGCGGAGCGGTCGCGGGCGCGATCGTCCTCGGCCTGCTCGGAGTCGGCGCCGCGCTCTACGCGTACTACTTCGGCGCTGCGACGGTGCTGTCGGCGATGGGCGCCCACGAGGCCGACCCCCGGCAGTATCAGCAGCTGCACAACGTCGTGCAGGCGCTCGCGATCGGCACCGGTCTTCCACTGCCCAAGGTCTATGTCATCGACGACCCGAGCCCGAACGCGTTTGCAACCGGGCGCGACCCCAACCACGCCGCGGTCACAGTCACGACCGGATTGCTCCAGATCATGAGCCGGGAGGAGCTCGAAGGCGTCCTCGCCCACGAGATGAGCCACATCAGGAACTACGACGTGAGGATGCTGCTCGTGGTGGTGACGATGATCGGGATGGCCGCGGTGATCTCGAGCGCGTTCTGGCGCGGCATCGGGCGCGCGCGACTCCGAGGGCAGGGAGCGGTGGTCGTTCTCGCCATCGGTCTCCTCTTCACATTGATCGCATTCGTGGTCGGGCCGCTGATGCAGTTCGCGCTTTCTCGGCAGCGGGAGTCACTCGCCGACGTGAGCGCCGTCGAGCTCACGCGCAATCCAACCGGCTTGATCGGCGCGCTCCAGAAGATCGCTCAGAACGACCGGCCGCCAGAGCGGTTCAACCACGCCGTCGCGGCGATGATGATCGACAACCCCGACGAGCACCACGGCGGATTCTTCAGCCGCCTCTTCGATACCCACCCGCCGATCGCGGAACGGATCGCCGAGCTGCAGAGGATTGCGAGCGTCCAGCACGTTTAGTGGCCACTTCTAGGCTCGGGCAGGTCGAGAGCGAGACGGCCCCGCTCTTCGTGGCCAAGATCCTCCACGTACGTCGAACGGAGCTGCGGCGCACGCTGCAGGTCGCCGGCTTCGCGATCGTCGTGGGCTGGGCGATGTACACCGCGTTCAGCGGGACCCAGTCGATATTCCTCAACAAGACCGGGCCCCACGCCTATCCCGTCTTCTTCGTGGTGCTTGCGCTCGCGGTCTGGCCGATGGACGCGCTGCAGGGAGCGCTGACGCGACGCTTCGGCCTAGGGCGAGCCTTTCGCATCAACCTGGCGGCCAACGCCGTCGTCGCCGTCGGCGTGTTCATCGCCTATACGCTCCGTGAAGACGCCACCGTCGCCTTCACCGCCTACGTCATCTATTCGGTCGCATTCGAGCTGGTCATGCTCCACTTCTGGAGCTTCGTCACCCAGCACTTCAACGTGCTCGAGGGCAAGCGCATCTTTCCCGTCATCGCCGCCGGCTCGAGTGTCGGCTACATCCTCTCCGGCGTCACGACCACGGTCGTCGCCGTCCTCGCCACCGAGCCGCTGGTGCTGATCTGGGCCATCGGTTCGGTGGCCGCCATCTACATGTCCGTGGGGCTCGAGCGCACGCTGTACCGGCCGGCTCTGATCGACGATGCCGACCACCTCCTGGTCAGCCACGAGGTGGAGCGCGGGCGCCACGGCCTGGTCGCGGTTTTGATGCGTGCGCTCGAGCACATGACCGGCAGCCGCCTCGTCCTCGCCGTCGTCGTGCTGGCTCTTCTCCTCCAGGTGGCGAGCCGCATCGGGGACTACCTCGTCGCCGTGATTTTCGTCGAGGCCACCCACAACAACCTCCAGGAGCTGACGATCCTGATCGGAAATGCGTGGCTCCTCAGCTACGTCGTGCAGCTGGTCATCAGCCTGTTCGTCGCGCCATGGGTCCTGGACAGGCTGGGGGTCAAGAACGCGATCCTCGCGCTGCCGATCTTCACCCTGATCGGCTTCACGGCGGTGGCGCTCAACCCGGTGCTGGCGACGGCGCTGTTCCTGTTCATCGTCCGCAACGGGCTGCAGACCGGGCTCGACGACCCGGCGCAGAACGTGCTGGGAGGGGCGCTGCCGGCCCAGGTCATGCCGAAGCTGCAATTCCTCCTCAACAACGCGGTCCTCCCGGGAGCCGCCCTGATCAGTGGGCTGTCGCTCTTGATCTTGCAGCCGGCGATCGAGGACAGCGTCGAGGTGCTGGCAATGCTCGGCATCGTGGTCGGAATCGGATTTCTCGCCGGCGCCGCGTGGTTGCGCAGCCAGTATCTCGACGCGATCTACACGCGACTGCGCACGCACGCGCTGAGCCTCGCGGACTACCAGCAGGCGATCGGCCGGCCGACGCCCCAGGAGGTGGTCGAGCTCCAGGGGTACATTCGAGGCTCCGAGGCCAGGTCCCGGGAGTTCGCCGCGGCCGCTCTCGCCCGGCTGTCCCCGGACGCATTCAACGCCATGCTGCCGGAGCTGTTGGCCTCGGCCGACCCGGTGGTGCGCCGGCTTGCGCTGCAGATGGCGGCACCCAACAGCCTCTCGCAGTCGGATCTCGACCGAGCCGCCGCGGATGAGAATGCATGGGTGCGGGCGGCGGCAGCGGTCGCCGGCCTGACCAGGACCGAACCCTCGCGGGGCGCCGCCGGCACCCTCGAGGCGCTCCGCCACGGCGCCGGCGCGGATGAGCGCGCCGCGGCCGTGTGGGCGGCCGCGACGGTCAGCGACGAGGGGTCCGTCGTCGAAGGCATGCGGGATGGAGACTCGAGCGTCCGCATCGAGGCCATTCGCAGCTTCGCCCGCATGAAAGGCCAGGTCGCGAACGTGGCGGAGCCTTTCATCGAGTGCATCCGCGACGACGACGTGGAGGTGCGACGCGAGGCCCTCCGCCAGGCGCTCCGCTGGATCCCACCCGCTGAAAGCTTTCAGGCCTACGCGGAAGCGCTGGCGGACGGGCTGGCGAGCGGTGACCACGATGTCCGGCTGCTCGCTGCCGAGGCGATGGCCGTCCAGGCGCCCGACGCTCTTGCCCTGACGCTGCCGCTCCTTCCGGCGCGCGACGAGACCTCGGTCGCGGTCGTCGACGCGCTCGTGCGCAGCGGCCGGCCGGACCTCTATCGCAAGGTCCGCGAGCACCTCGAGGCGCAGCTGGCCCAGGCCGGCGAGATGGCGCGTCTTTCAGCACGCGTGACGGCCGCGATGCGGCACAGCGACGGAGATGCGGCCGCGGGCTACGCGTTATTGCGCGTCGGGCTCGACGACTACATCCACAGCGCGGCCGAGTCGGGCCTCACGGCGATGCGGGCGCTACACGGAAAGCGAGGCTTCGCGACCGTGGAGCGCGGCCTTGCCTCGGTGCATACGCAAGCGAGGATGGAGGCGCTGGAAACGTTGATAAACTTCGGCCCGAGCTGGCTCGCCGCGCCGCTGGCTCGCCTCCTCGAACCGGATGCGTTTGACCCTTTGCTTGCGCGACCGCTCACCAGGTCTGACTTCGATGCCCTCGCGAAGCATCCCGACAGGTGGGTTCGCGAGACGGCGGAAGCGGCGTCGCATGGGCTTGATGAACAGATGAAAGAGCTGATCGCGCTGAAGCAGGTGCCTCTGTTCAACACGCTCACGCTTGAACAGCTGGCGAGCGTGGACCGAATGATGGTCACCAGGCACTACGCCAAAGGCGAGCCTTTGTTCCGAAGAGGCGATGTCGGTGGCGAGCTGTACGTGGTCGTCGAGGGCGAGGTCCGCGTGCACCTGGATCATGGAGGCCGCGAGTACACCCTCGCGAGACACCGCACCGGGGCAGTGCTGGGGGAGATGTCGGTGTTCGACGATCAGCCCCGTTCGGCGAGCGCCCAGGCGATGGACGACACCGTCGTTCGCGTGCTGCGGCGAGACCGGCTCCAGGCGATCGTGCACGAGCATCCGGAGGTGCTGCTCGAATTCATCAAGAACCTGAGCCAGCGCCTGCGCGCGATGGACGCGAAGCTCGAGACCTCAAGTCCTGAGGGAGCGCCGGCGACTACTCAGTAGTCTCGGTCTCGCCCCGGACCTCGATCTTCTTGCGCGCGGCCTCCAGTCGCTCGGTGCAGATCTTCAAGTAGAGCCGGGCGTCGTCGACCGCCTTGAGCGCATCCTCCAGCGACAGGTTGCCGTCCTCGAGCAGCTTCAGCTGCTCGTCGAGCTTCTCCAGTGCCTGCTCGTAAGTGATGTCCTGGCTCATGGTTCGACCTCATCGATGCGGGCGCCGAGCCGTCCCGAGCCCAGCCGGATGCGGACGCGGCGGTTCACCCTCGCGTTTGCGGCCGTGCGGATCACAGCGTCCGTCTCGGCGTCCTGCGTGATGCTGTAACCGCGGGACAGGACAGCGTCCGGGCTGAGGGCGATGATTCGCTCCTGGCGGTGGGCAAGCGCCCGCGTGGCCCCCGCGAAGCGATCCGCCAGGGCGCGCCCGAGGCGGTCGGCCGCACGTCGCGAGGCGAGCGCGTTGAGGCTGCGAGCAAGCCGCGTCGCCGCGGCGCTGTCCACCCGCCGCCGGCGCTCCCGCAGCGCTTCCTCGCGACGAGCCACCTGAGCGATCGGGCTCAGCCTGGCCAGCTCGCCGGCCGCTCGCGTGAGCCGGTCCTCCCGACGCCGGACGAGAGCCGGCACCAGCTGCAGCGTCCTCTGCCGCCTGTGGATCAGCCGCTCGCGCTCGCGGGCGACGCGCTGGCCGATCTCGCGGTCGAGCCGGCGGTCGAGCTCGCGAAGACGCGCGACGAGGTCGGCCTTCCTTGGCGCCACGCGCGCGCCCGCCTCGGTCGGGGTGCGGCACTCGGCGTCGCCGACGAGGTCGGCGACCGTGCGGTCTGATGTGTGCCCGAGCGCGGTCACCACCGGGAGCCTCGATTCGAGAATCGCCCGCGCCACGAGCTCGGTGTTGAAGGCGTACATCTCCTCGAAGCTGCCGCCCCCGCGAGCCAGCACGATCACGTCGGCCAGCTTCTCCTGGTTGCAGCGCCGAAGCGCGCGGGCGACGCTCATCGGCGCGCCGGCGCCCTGGACCTGGATCGGGTAGACGACGATCCCCATGTTCGGGTAGCGGTCCCAGATCGTCTCCTGGAGGTCGTTGATGACCGCGCCGGTGGGCGACGTCAGCAGGGCCACGGTCGTGGGCAGGAAGGGGATCCGCCGCTTGCGGGCCGCGTCGAAGGCCCCTTCCAGCTCCAGGCGGCGTTTCAGCTCCTCCAGCCGGGCACGGAGCTTGCCGACGTCGTCGAACTCGACCTGGTCGACGATGAAGCTGACCCGACCAGTCTTCGGAAAGAAGTCGACGCGGCCGCGAAAGATGAAGACCTGGCCGTCCTCCGGAAGCGTGGTCACCCGCCGGGAGTCGTCCGCGAACAGCACGGCGTCGAGGCGGCTGTAGCCGTCCTGGATCGAGAAGTTGTAGTGCCCCGTCGTACCCCGCTTCATGCCGCTGACCTCGCCCTTGAGGAGCAGCGCGGTCAGGGGTCGAAGCTCGCGGCGGATCTCATTGGCAAGCTCGGTGACGGTATACGGGCGCTGGGTCTCTTCTGGCCGGATCACGCGGACTAGCTTAGGGCGGACCCTGAACACTCAGCCATTGGTCGAGTCTGCGGGTTTGCGCTGGCGTTCCAATCCCGCAATTTCGACCAAGGCAGCGCTTAACAGGCTGGATTGTGTCTAGCGGTCCTCCAACTCATCCTCGTTCGATGGGTCGTAAACCGTTTGTGCCGGAAGCCCTGACGCGAGGTCCGTTCACGATCGTCGAAGCGCGCCAGGCGGGCCTTCAGCGATGGCACCTTGAGGGGGCCAGCTGGATGCGGGTTGCACAGGGTACCTACGTCCGGGCGGGCACGTCCGACGTCACGCTGGCGACGCTCGTTGCGGTTTCGAAACGGTTTCCGGCCTTAGCGGCCTTCTCCGGCATGACTGCCGCGTGGTTGCATCGAGTCGACGTCTCGCCATGTGACCCGATCGAGGTTACGGTCCCTCGGCATCTCGGCGTGTCGAGGCCGAGAGGAATACGCGTCCGGCGAGCTCTCCTTTCCGACGCCGAAGTTGTGCGATTGCGCGGCTTTCGAGCGACCTCGATCCCGCGCACAATTGCCGATATATCTGCCGCGGTGAGCCTCACTGAGGCTGTTGTCGTGGCCGACGCAGCACTGCATTCGCGTCTGGTCACGCTCGACGAGCTGAACACGTGGGCCAGTACTCAGGCCGGACGTCCAGGCATCGGGCGCGTTCGCAGTGTGATCAGTCTCGCCGACCCGAAGGCCGAGTCGCAGATGGAGTCAAGGCTGCGTATGCTCCTATTCCTAGGAGGCTTGCCGCCACCGAAATCTCAGGTCTCGATCTATGACTCCGCGGGTCGGTTCGTCGGCCGGCCCGATCTCTATTACGAAGCGTCGAGGCTCGGCGTCGAGTACGACGGCGGCACTCACCGGAATTCGCTCGTTGAGGACAACCACCGCCAGAACAACCTTCTAGGCGCCGGCGTCCGCCTTCTGCGCTTCACAGCCGCCGATGTCCTCCAGGATCCGGCCGCGGTCGTCCAGCACGTGAAAGCAATGCTCACCAACTGAGGTGGCCGGGGTGGTAATCAGCCCCCGATCTGCGACATCGACTTCGCCGGCTTGACGAAGCCGGGCTTGTTGATGAGGTGCCCTTCCTCCTTGCGCCAGATGGCCGCCTCGATCACCGAGCCGAGGTGGTCGTCGGATACACCCGAGCGCATGAGCTC
>DASXSD010000240.1:0-7869 GCA_036506195.1 Candidatus Dormiibacterota bacterium | reverse complement strand
CTGGACCCGACGTTCATCGTCGCCGACGAGCCCGTTTCGGCCCTGGACGTCTCCATCCAGGCGCAGATCGTGAACCTGATGGAAGATCTCCAGGCAAAGTTCAACCTGACCTTCCTCTTCATCGCTCACGACCTCTCCGTCGTGCGTCACATCAGCGACCGGGTCGCGGTCATGTACCTCGGCAAGATCGTGGAGATCGGGCCTAGCGATGCCATCCGCGACAAGCCGCTCCACCCGTACACCAAGGTCCTGCAGAGCTCGGTGCCTGTTCCCGACCCCGACCTGGAGGCGACCCGCAAGCCGATTCTTCTCAAGGGCGAGATCCCGTCCCCTGTCAACCCGCCGGCCGCGTGCCGCTTCCACACGCGGTGCCCGATCGCGGAGAAGATCTGCTCCGAGGTCGAGCCGCCGCTCGAGATGAAGGAGAACGGGCGCTTCGCCGCCTGCCACTTCCCCGGCAAGCTCTAAAACCAGAAGGTCGCGCGACTGCGTAGGATTCTTCCCCGTGACGGGGGGTTCCGCCAGGGGTAGGCGGCGGCAGGAAGGCGCCGAGAAGGTCACGGGCGCGACTCGGTTCACCGCCGACGTCGAGCTCGTCGGACTCCTGCACGTCCAGCTGGTCGTCTCCCACGCCGCGAGCGCGCGGATCCGTAGCATCGACACGGACGGCGCGCGGTCCGCTCCTGGCGTCGTCGATGTCGTCACGGGCCGCGACCTGCCGGAGCAGGACAGCGCCGGACCCGACCTGCCGCTCGCCATCGACCGCGTGTACTACGTGGGCCAGCCGGTGGCCGCGGTCGTCGCTGAGAGCGAGGCACAGGCCGCGGATGCGGCTTCCCTCGTCGCCGTCGACTACGAGGACATCCCGGCGGTGCTCGCGGCGGCCACTGCGACCAGCGAGGATGCACCGCTCGTCCTTGACGTGGACGAACAGGCGGACGAGGACGACGCGTCCATCCACGGCGCTTCGACGGCCGCCGCAGAGGATGCGCCGGCACGACCGCGCAACGTGAGCAGCGTCGTCCACATGAAGCGCGGCGACGTGGAGAAGGCGCTGCACGAATCCGACGTCGTCGTCAGCGCGAGCTACGACATCGCCGGAGCCCACCACTCGTTCCTGGAACCGCACGTCACGGTGGTGCGGCCGGAGCCGGACGGCGGACTCACAATCTGGTCGCCGACCCAGGGTCCGTTCGTGGTGCGCGACAGCGTGGCCGAGCTCACCGGGCTTCCGCCGTACCGTGTCCGCGTGGTGCCGATGCCGGTCGGTGGCGGCTTCGGCGGCAAGATCGAGCTCCTCGAACCCCTCCTGGCGCTGATCGCAATGCGTCTGCGCCGGCCGGTACGCCTGGCTCTGGCCAGGTCGCACGAGTTCGTCGTCGGCCACCCTGCGCCGGCCGCGCATTTCGACATCGAGCTCGGCGCGCGCCGCGACGGGACCCTGGTCGCCCAGCGCACGCGCTTCCGCTACGACAACGGAGCGACCGCCGGCTGGCACGCCGGGCTCAGCGCAAGCTTCCTGGGCGGCACGTACCGGATTCCCAACTTCGACCTCCAGGGATTCGAGGTCACGACTAACAAGACCCCTGTGGACGCTTACCGCGCGCCGGGCGCGACGCAGACTTACTTCGCCCTGGAGAGCGCGCTCGACGAGCTCGCGCTCGAGCTCGACCTGGACCCGATCGAGCTCCGGCTGCGCAACGTATCGCGCGAGGGAGACCCAGCGCCTGATGGGCACAGCACGTGGCCGGCGGTGGGGTCGGTTGAGGTGCTCGAGGTGGCCAAGCGTCATCCCCTGTACACGGCGCCGACCCGGGAGGGCGAGGGCGTAGGAGTCGCGCTCGGTTCGTGGGGTGGCGCGCGGACGCCGTCGGCGGCCGGCTGCCGCGTGGAGACCGACGGCACCCTGGCGGTCACCGTCGGTTCGCCTGACATCAGTGGCACAGCGACAGGGCTGGCCGTGATCGCAGCCGAGGCTTTCGGCATCCACCCCGACAGGGTCCGCGTCGAGGTCGCCGACACATCCACGGCGCCGTTCAGCGCGACCTCGAGCGGCAGCCAGGTCACGTATAGCGTCGGCGGCGCCGTCATCGAGGCCGCGCGAGAGGCCCGGCGCCAGCTGCTGGAGATCGCGACGGAGGAGCTGGAGGCGGCTCCCGAGGACCTCGACATCGTCGACGGCCGGGTTGCCGTCAAAGGTTCCCCGAACCGCTCGGTCGAGATCACCAAGCTCGTCGGCCTGAGCCGGGAGTTCATGGGCAGGCACAAGCCGATCCAGGCCACCGGCCGCTCGGCGCTGCAGGAGGCCTCGCCGCAGTTCACCGTCCACATCGCGCGCGTCCGCGCGGACGTGGAAACGGGCGCCTATCAGCTGACCGGATACGCCGCCATCCAGGACGTCGGCCACGCGATCAATCCGCCCGAGGTCGAAGGCCAGATCCACGGTGGATCGACGCAGGCGCTCGGCCGCGCGCTGGGCGAGGAGCTCGTCTACGACGGCGACGGCCAGCTTCGAAGCGCCTCCTTTCTCGACTACGAGATCCCCGCCGCGGACCAGATCCCTCTCATCGACGTCCATCTGGTCGAGGTGCCATCGCCGGTCGGACCGCTCGGCGCCAAGGGCGTCGGCGAGCCTCCCGCCATACCCGGCACCGCCGCCCTGGCGAACGCCGTCTCGCGCGCGACCGGCGTCCGCGTGCGCAGGGCGCCGATCGACCGCTGGGAGCTCGCGAGGACCGCCGAACACGGACGGTAGCCTCCGCGGCTACGTGGCACGGATCCTGCCCGGCCGGCCGACGATCCTGGTCAGCAACCGCGGCCCTCATGATCCGCGCGAGGACGGAACGTTCCGCCGCGGCGCGGGTGGCGTGGTCACCGGGCTTTTGACCCTCGCCGAGGCCACCGGTGCGAACTGGGTGGCGTGCGCGCGCACCGACGCCGAGCGCAGCCTGGCCGAACGCTCGCCTTCCGGCCTCACGGTCCCGCTTCGCCAGGCCACCGGCCGCCTCTACTACGCGACGCCCACGCGCGAGCAGTACGACATGTACTACGCCGTGATCTCCAACCCGGTGCTGTGGTTCATCCAGCATTACCTCTGGGACCTCGGCACTGAGCCGGTCATCGATTCGCGTGTGCATCGCGCGTGGGCCGACGGTTACGTGCAGGTCAACGAGCAGATGGCGGCGAAGGTGCTCGAGCTCGCGCGCACATCGCCAGACCCGCCGCTGGTGCTGGTGCACGACTATCAGCTGTACCTGGTGCCGCGGATCCTCCGACGGGCGATGCCCGAGGCGCTGATCCAGCACTTCATCCACGTGCCATGGCCGACCGCCCAGTACTGGAAGGTGCTGCCCAAGCACATGCGCGATCCCATCCTGGAAGGGCTGCTGGGGTGCGACGTGGTGGGATTCCAGACCAGCCTGGACGTCCGGAACTTCCTCCTGACGTGTGAAGAGATCCTCGGTCTGCAGGTCGACGAGCGAGAACGCGCAGTGGTGTCGGGTGGCAGGGTCATCTACGCGCGCAACTACCCGATCTCGATCGATGTCGGCTCGACGATGCGGCTTGCGGCATCACGCGGAGTGAAGCGCCAGGAGCACGAGATCGGCAGGTGGCGTCCGCCGCTGCTGATCGCACGCATCGACCGCACCGACCTTTCAAAGAACATCGTCCGCGGATTCATCGCGTACGAGAAGATGCTGCGCTACCACCCCGAGCTACGCGGGCAGGTCCAGTTCTGGGCGTTCCTCCAGCCTTCCCGCCAGGACGTCGCGGTTTACGTGCGCTACTTGCGCCAGATCCGTCAGACCGCGTCGCGAATCAACAGCGACCTCGGGACGGCCGAGTGGCAGCCCATCCGGCTGGAGATCGCGGAGAGCGAGCGCAAAGCCGTCGCCGCCATGAAAAACTTCGACGTTTTGCTGGTCAACCCCGTGTACGACGGGTTGAACCTGGTTGCCAAGGAGGGCGCGCTCGTCAACCAGAACGACGGCGTGATCGTGCTTTCCGAGAACGCCGGCGCCCACGAAGAGCTGCGCGGCAGCGTGCTCTCGGTGAACCCGTTCGACGTCGAGGCGACAGCGGCCGCGCTTCACGCGGGGTTGACGATGCCGCGCGAGGAGCGACACAGGATGAATGAGCACGCCCGTGATGTTGTGCGCGCGAACGACATCGCGCGGTGGATCAGCAACCAGGTGCAGGACCTACGCGATCTTGCGCCGCGAGCGCCCCATCCCGAGCCTGCGGCTCGGACTTCCCCGTAAACGGGGAAGAGTTAGCTCGCCGCTTTAGCCCACTCCACGATTTCCTCGAGGACGGCGGTCGCACCCACCGGCCCATGGACCACGAGGTCGCAGTGGTCGAACAGGTCCGGCGGCGCCTCAGGCGACCACACGCCGACGCACCAGTGCGGCACGTCGAGCGTGCCCACGTACTCGAACATCGAGCGATCGTTCTCGTCGTCACCGAAACAGACGACCCCGCCAGGATCTTCGCCTGGCAGCAATGCCGCCAGCGCGCTGCCTTTCCCCGCGTTCGGCGCGTGGACCTCGATCACCTTGCGTCCCGCCGCGGCCGCCAGACGCGCGCCGTCCAGTAGCGGCTGCAGGAGCGCGAGCATCTGCTCGCCGCTCATGTCGGTGTTGCGGAAGTGGATGGCCGTGCTCGCCGGCTTGACCTCCAGCCAGGAGCCAGGGACGCGCTGCAGCAACTTACCGGCGTCGGCGTTGAAGCGGTCGAGCGCCTCCCGCTGTGCATGCCGGGGCAGCGCCAGCCCGCTGTCGCCAATGAGCCGCAAGCCGGAGATCGGCACCAGCGTTTCCAGCTGGGCGGGCGGCCGGCTGCTCAGCACGACAACGTCGGCGAGAAGCATCACCAGCTCGCTGAGGGCCGCGAGCGATTCCGGCCTGGCGCCGGCCCCGGCCGGGTCCTGGACGATCTCGGCGAGGGTCCCGTCAAAGTCGGTAACCAGGATTACTTCGGCAGGCTGTATTCGGGCGACAGGCGACCGTTGCCAGGCGTGCGTGGTCTGATCGGTTTCTTGAATCATCCCTCTCCATAGGAACGCGGCCGGTGCCGCTCGATCACCGATTTGAGTTCAGGACGAGTTCGCAAAGCACCAAAAGTGTGACCCCGATCACCAGCGAGCCGCGATTCGCAAAACAACTCCGCCGCGGCCGGGTCTCCGTGGCGCAGCATCAGCGACGCCTCCAGAGCCACCGCCATCTTCTCGACGACGACCCGCGCTCGTGATTCGAGCTCGGATGAATTCGCGATCTCGTTCTCGATGTCACCGAGTGCGCGCTCCAAACGCGCGTCGCGGGCTGTCCTCACCTCTTCAAGGTACGACGTCAGCGAATTCGGCTCCCGCTGCATTGCGCGCAACACGTCGAGGGCGTTGACGTTGCTCGAGCCTTCCCAGATCGAGTTGAGCGGCGCCTCGCGGTACAGCCGCGGAAGGATCGACTCCTCGACGTAGCCATTTCCGCCGTGGCACTCGAGAGCCTCCGCGACCACCGCGATCGCGCGCTTGCACGTCCAGAACTTGGCGATCGCGATACCGATCCGCCGGAATCGCGCCTCCGCAGGATCGTCCGCGCGGTCGAAGGCGCCGGCCAGACGCATCATCAGGATGGTGGTCGCCTCCGACTCGAGCGCGAGGTCGGCAAGCACGTTGACCATCAGCGGGTGCTCGCTCAGCAGCTTGCCGAACGCGCTGCGGTGCGCGGTGTGGTGAGTGGCCTGCGCGACCGCCTGGCGCATGAGCGAGGCCGAACCCACCACGCAGTCGAGCCGCGTGTGGTTGACCATCTCGATGATCGTCCTGACTCCCCTCCCCTCTTCGCCGACCAGCACAGCCCACGCACCGTCGAACGCGACCTCAGCCGAGGCGTTGGAGCGGTTGCCCAGCTTGTCCTTCAGGCGCTCGATGCGAAAGGCGTTGCGGATCCCGTCCGGGCGCACGCGAGGAAGCAGGAAACAGGAGAGACCTTGCGGCGCCTGGGCCAGGACGAGAAACGCATCGCACATCGGCGCCGAGCAGAACCATTTGTGTCCGGTGAGGATGTGTTCGCCGTCGGAACCGGTCGGCTCAGCACGCGTCGTGTTGGCGCGCACGTCGGAACCGCCCTGGCGTTCTGTCATCGCCATCCCGAAAAGGACGCCTTTCTTGGTCGCGGCCGGGCGAAGGCCAGGGTCGTAGTCGAGCGCCGTCATCAGCGACTCCCACTGACTCGCGAGGCCTGGTTGCATGCGCAGCGTCGGAACGGCCGCGTAGGTCATGGAGACCGGACACCCGTGCCCGCCCTCGACCTGCGACCAGACGTAGAAGGCCGCGGCCCGGGCCGCGTGCGCGCCCGCCCGCGGTTCGCGCCAGGGCAGAGCGTGCAGCCCGTGGCCGATCGCGACCTTCATCAGCTCGTGCCACGCGGGATGGAATTCGACCTCGTCGATCCGCTCGCCGAAGCGATCGTGCGTCCGCAGTTTCGGGGGATTGGCGTTGGCCTGGAAGCCCCAGTCGATCGCACGCTCCGTGCCGGCGATGTGGCCCAGCTCGTGGACCAGGTCGTGCGCCCACGCAGCGCCCTCTCGCTCGAGCGACTCGCGCAGCGGCGCATCGGCCTCGAACAGGTTGTAGTCGACCAGCGGTGGCGGCTGGTTCGAGATGCTACTCATTGAGCTCGGCGACCAGACGAAGCTGCTCCTTGCGCACCTCCTGGTCGGGCATCACGGGCCAGAGGATCAGCGTGTCGACGCCGGCGTTCCGGAAGTCGCGCAGCTTTGCTTTCACCCGGTCTCTCGGGCCGACGATGGAGACCAGGTCGATCAGCTCGTCCGGCAGTGCGAACATCGCCTCCGTCTTCTGGCCGGCCAGGTACAGCTCCTGCACCTTGGCCGCGGCGGCCTCGAAGCCATACGAGGACACAAGCCGGTTGTAGAAGTTCTGCTCGCGGGAGCCCATACCGCCGACGTAGAGGGCGATGATCGGGCGCATCGCGTTGCGCGCGCTCTCGATGTCGTCGGTGATCATCACGTTGACCGAGGGGCAGATCCGAAACCCGTCCAGCGACCGTCCCGCGCGCGCCGCGCCCTCCTCGAGCGGGACACGCAGCGACCTGGTGTGCTCCGGCGAGAAGAAGACCGGCAGCCATCCGTCCGCGATCTCCCCGGCCAGGGCTACGTTCTTGGGGCCCAGCACCGCGAGGAAGATCGGGATCTGCTCCTGCACCGGGCGGATCGTCAGCTTGAGCGCCTTGCCCGGACCGTCCGGGAGGGGCAGCTCGAGCGTCTCGCCGTGGTACTCGATCCTCTGACGCGACAGCGCCAACCTCAGCACCGCCACGTACTCGCGCGTCCGCTGCAGCTGCTTGGCGAAGCGCACCCCGTGAAATCCTTCTGAGACCTGCGGCCCCGACGTACCGAGTCCCAGCAGCATGCGTCCGCCGGAGAGGTTGTCGATCGTCGCCGCGGTCATCGCGGTCATCGCGGCGCTGCGCCCGGGGATCTGGAAGATGCCGGAGCCGAGCTTGATCTTGCTGGTGCCGGCGGCGAGCCAGGCGAGCACCGTGGCGGCGTCCGAGCCGTAGGCCTCGGCTGTCCAGACCGAGTCGTAGCCGAACGACTCAGCGGTCTGGGCGATCTCGAGCTGGTCGGCGGGCGTCAGGCCGAGGCCCCAGTAACCGACGCTGACTCCGAGCTTCACCAGTCGAGCTTAGTTGGATCCCCCCATCCGGCCCGGGCGCTTCGCGCCGGGGCCACCTTCCCCAGCAAGTAGGGAAGGAAAGCCGGGGCCACCTCCCCCGGCAAGCGGGGGAGGGAAGCTTAGTTGCTAAGCGCTCCCGGTCAATGTCTTGTACAGCAAGAAGACGTTCA
>DASXSD010000239.1:0-11440 GCA_036506195.1 Candidatus Dormiibacterota bacterium | reverse complement strand
CCAGGCGTAGTCGGCGACGATGGCGCCCACCCGCTTCAGCCCCTTGCTCTGGACGTACTGCAGCACCGGGCCGGCGACCATGGGCGCGGCCGGCAGGCAGGTCCGGAAGGTGTAGCGGCTGCCCGAGTTGAGGATGGCGCCGGATCCGGCCTTCACCAGGAACAGCGGGACCTTGCTCTGCTCCGCGACCCGGGCCGTGGCCAGCCCGACGTCGCTGGAGATGATGCCGCCGACCGCCACCACGTGGTCCCGCTCGATCAGCCGCTCGATCCCGCGGGCTCCTTCGTCGGCCTTGGACTGGTCGTCGGCCACCACCAGCTCGAGCTTGCGGCCGCCGGCCCCGCCGGCCTGGTTGAGCTCGTTCACGGCGAGCTGCATCCCGGCGCGGACCTGCACGCCCCAGGGCGTAAAGTTGCCGGTCAGCGACGTGAGCGCGCCGATGCGGATCGGCTCGCTGCTGCCCGACCCGCTCTGGTTGTCGCCGCCGCCGCACGCCGCCAGCAGCAGGGCCGCCACCAGCAGGAGCGAGAAGAGCCCGACCCTGGAACGATGCCTCATGGTCTCCCTCCGGTCTCGCAGGCGCGGCGGAGCATACAGCAGACTGACCAGTCAGTCGAAAGGTCCCGCCGATCGTCGGCCCCGCCGGCGGATGCGCTCGAAGGGGCTGTGGCACGCGGTGCAGATCCACTGCGAGGTCATGGTCGTCGGCCCCACCTCCCCGACCCGCTCCACCTCGCGGGCGCCGCACCAGGGGCAGGTCACCTGCTCGCCGGCACCGGCTCCAGGCGGCGTTGCAGGCGGTTCCATCGTTCCCATGGCAGCTGCCGGTCCTCCCATCGTCGGCTGGCCTGGTCCCGGCCGAGGCGCAGCTGGACGCCGACCTCCTGGAGCAGGGGGCCGATCCGGTCCAGGTACGCCTGGCGCAAGGTCTCGTTGCCCGACCTGAGCAGGCCCTCGCCCTGCAGCGTGTCCACCCCCTGCTCGCCGGGCGGCCCGAACCAGCAGAGCAGCTCCGCCAGTGCCTCGTCCACGCGCGCCTGCAGCTGCCCGAGGCCACCGGGGAGCTGGACCAGCTCGCGGACCCTGCCGTCGGCGAAGTCGCGGTGGAACTCCTCCTCCTCGAGCATCCGGGGCACGCGCCGGGCGAGCGCCTGGTAGCGGCCGTCGCGGAGCGCCTCCAGCATGGTGGTGGTGGCGCCGTCGACCAGCAGCAGCGCGGCGACCGCGTGCGACCAGGTCGGGAACGGCGCGTCCAGCATCGACACGTGGTAGGCGCGCTGCCGTTCGGTGGGGTCGACCGGCCCGGGGAAGGGCAGCTCCGCCAGCAGCGGGTAGAGCACCCGGGCCTGGCCGAGCTCGCCCTGCGCGATCGCCGCGCAGGCCACGGCGACCTCCAGGCTGGGCGCGCCGACCGCCCACTCCGACAGGTGCCGGCCGAGCCAGTACTTGTTGTCGGCCAGGACCAGCAGCAGGTTCACCGCGGCGGGCGCCCACGCCTCAGCCACCACCGACCCCCTCATCCACCGGGCTGGGGCCGAGGATCCAGGTGATGGAGCGCTCCGGGATCAGGACGAGCTCGATCCACCGGCGGCCGTGGCGTTCCAGCGCGGCGGTGGCCGCGGCATCGTCGCCGGCCGCCGTCATCGTCCCCCGGAACTCCAGCGGCTCCGGGTACTCCGTCCGGCCGAACACGCGGTATCGCTCCACGGCTGGGCCTACTCGGGTGACACGACGGGGATGACCGCGGCGCGCGGGACCACGAACATCTCCTGCCAGCGGCGCTCGTCGTACATCATGTAGGCGAACACCTTGGCGTCGGTGGGGCCGACCGCATGGACCGTGCCGAGGTAGTGCGCCCGCTCCTCGCGGTCGTGGCGGGCGTAGACGTCCCAGGCCTCGGTCCTCGGCGCGTCCACCTAGGTCACCCCGAGGGCGAGCAGGGCCAGGCGGCCCTCCTCGGTGAGGTCGTCGCGGCTCCAGGGCTCGAAGACCTCCTCCACCTCCACCTCGGTGACGCCGTCCAGCTGCCGCAGCCGCGCCCGGATGTCGTCGCTGAGCACGTCGGTGCAGGGGCAGGCGATCGAGGTGAAGGTGATCCCGACCCGCACGGTGCCGCCGTCGACCGTCACCGAACGGACCAGCCCGAGGTCCACGATGCCGACGGGAAGCTCGGGGTCGGAGACCTCGGCCAGGGCGGCACGGACGTCGTCTGCGGTGACCATGGTCACGCCGGCTGTGCCTGGAGCTGCCGGTGGCCGCGCTGGATCATGGCGACGAACTCCTGGTTGCAGGGCCCGCGCCGCCGCCAGCGCTGGAGCACCTCGTCCCAGGAGATGGCGCCCCGCTCGACCTCCCAGCGCTTGGCGTCCTCGTCGAAGGCCATCGGGAACGGGCAGTCGATCAGGTACTGGCCGGTCGCCTGGTCCAGGTGCGCCGGCACGGAGAAGCCGAGCCGCTCGCACAGCGGCACGGTGGCCGCCATCCAGGTCTGCCGGAGCTGGTCGTTGGTCAGGCCCTTGAGCTGGTAGCCGACCTGCTCGCCGTGGCGTTTGAGGTCGTCGGGCAGCCCGAACCACTCCAGGGTGAGCACGAACATCCAGTCGACCGCGTGCTGCACCGCCGCCTTGCGTTCCGGGTCGTCGGCGAGGATCGTCATCCAGCGCTCGCCGTGGCGCAGGTGGAAGGTCTCCTCCCGGTCGACCTTGACCAGCGCCCGCTTCCACGGGCCGTAGCTGGTGTGCTGGTAGATGTCGGACAGCAGCACGAAGCCGGCGCGGTCGTAGAAGGCGTTGGCGACCACCAGCTCCTCCCAGCGGTCCAGCGGCACGTCGAAGGCGTACGGGTACTTCCACGCCTTGGGTGGCCGCCGGTACACCAGCTCGTCGGTATCGACCCCCAGGTCGCGCAGCATCCGGTAGGCGATGTGCGCGTGGCCGAGCTCGTCCTGGATGATCCCGATCACCGAGACGTACGACTGGAGCCGTGGGGCATGCGCTGCCGCCTTCAGATAGGCGGGAGCGCTGATCAGCTCGGTATCGCCGGACACGACGAGCGTCCGAGCGAGACCCTTGACGTACTCCTCGCTCGCGTACTCCGGCCCCTCGACAAGCTTGCCCTGCGCAAGCCGCTCGACTACGGCTGCGTTGTCCACGTTCCGAGTTTGACTGACCAGACGGTCAGTGTCAACAGCACCCTCAGCGTTCGCTATCGAGGAAAGCGATGATGGAACGGACGCACAGGCTCTTGTACTCGCGGTGCCGTGCCTCCCATTCGGGCTCCTCGAGCCACTGCAGAAAGAGACCGTCGATCAGTGCGCGAACGACCATCGCCGCCTCCGCAACGCTTCGTTTCGACCGATCGGAGGTGCTCTGGATCACGTCGGCGTACTGGCCGGTCACGATCTCGCGGAACCAGCCGTTGAGGTCCGCGAAGCGCCCATTCCGTGACGAGTGGGCGATCAATTCGGCGTAGACGATGTAGAAGTCCCGGTTGCGCCTGGGATCGACGAAAATCGCGTCGACCATCGCGCGAATCTTCGCGTCGCGCCCCTTCGCCGAGACGGTCGCCTGGACGACGCGCGCGGCGACGCGCTCGAGCACCCACTGCATGACGGTGAGGACGAGGTCCTCTTTCGTCTTGTAGTGATAGACGACGTTCGCCTTCGACATCCCGGCAGCATCGGCGACGTCCTGCAGGGTCATCCGGTGCATCCCTTTCGTCGCCATCAGGCGGTAAGCAAGGCGCAACAGCTCCTCTTGCTTGGGCGACTGCTCGCCGGCTGCGAGCAGAGGTTGAGCGACATTTAGGGCGCGCGTCACAAGGAACGAGTCTAGTCGGGCTGCGGCGGAGCCACAGGCGTCCTCGAGCGCCGTCGGCGCCCAAGCCGGCGAGCGAGCGCTGTGGCCGTGGGTATGACGCCCTGCCGGAAGCCGAGGAAGATCACGATGATGAATGCGCCGTAGAGCGCCTCACGTAGCTGGCCCCTGGTGGTCAAGGCGTGGTCGACGAAGCCGAACACCGTGGCGCCGATCACCGGGCCGAGAAGCGTGCCGAGGCCGCCGAAGGCCACGAGCACGAGCACGGGAACGTCGATCTGGTCGAACGCGTACGTCGCCGGGGTGATGAACCCGTCGCTGTACGCGTACAGCGCGCCCGTCAGGCCGATCATCGCCGACCCGACGACCGCGGCATAGATCCGGTAGCGAGCTACGGCAACGCCGGCGAGCTCCGCAGCGAGCTCGTCGTCGCGGAGACTTCGAAACGCCCAGCCGACGTGCGAGAGCTGCAGCGCGCGAAAGACGATCAAGAAGGCGACGACGACTGCAGCGAAGAGGTAGTAGCCGCCGAGGCGGGTGTCGGCGAGCCTCGTGGCCGCGCCCGTGACGATCAGTCCGGTGTCGCCGTTGGTGAGGTCACGCTTGCCGAGCACGAGGTTTTCGAAGGCGAGCGAGAAGACCAGCGTGACGATGCCTGTGAAGATCACGGTGAGCGATCGCCGTACGGCGACCCAGCTCAGGATTCCACCGACTGCCGCGGCGATCGCCGTGCCGGCCGCGACGCCTCCGATGATCGGTACCGATTGCTTGTCGGCGAGGATCGCGGCGCTGTAGCCGCCGACGCTTGCGAGCGCACCGACGCAGAGAAACAGCTGGTTCGTGCTCCCGAAAATCAGGTTGAACCCAACGCCGTATGCAGCGAGAAAGAGCGCGTCCACGACGAGTCCAGTCGTGTACGTCGAGTCCGCGAACCACACCTGCGGCAGGACCGCGAGCACGGCGGCCGTCGCGGCGATCGGCAAGATCGCGCGCGCGATGTCGGCTGCTCGCCTCCCCACGGCTAGCGTCCGAGCAAGCCGCGAGGACGGATGAGGATCGTGAGCGCCGCGGCGCCGAGCAGCACGATCGTCGTGATGTATTGCCCGATGTAGTACGCGCTTACCGTGTTGACGATGCCGAGCAGGATGCCGGCGAGGAACGCTCCTCCGACGCTGCCGAGCCCGCCGACGACGGCGACGATCAGCGCGAAGATGGTGAGGTCGAAGCCCACGTTGATGGTGACAGGAGCCGTCATCGCGCGCGTGATCGCGACGAGGCCGGCGAGCCCGCCACTGAGCGCGAAGATCACCGTGCGGACACGCGCCGGGCTGATGCCGATCAGTCGAGCGCCCGTCTCGTCCTGGATGACCGAGCGGACGGCCCGGCCGAACGTCGTGCCCGCCAAGAACGCGACCAGCACGGCACCGGTGGCAAGCGCAATGGCGGACGCCCAGAGGCTTCCGGCCGACTCGGCCACGCCGAGGATGTGAACGGGGTTGCCGCTGACGTCGATGTAGAGCGCGCCCGACGGGTTGCGCCAGTTCAGCAGCCCTTCAATGACGAATGCGAGTCCGAGCGTCAGCAGCAGGCCGAGGAGCGTCCGGTGCTCACCGCGCTGGCGATAGACCGGTTGCATCAGCGTGAGATCGACCGCCACGCCGGCGCCCGCGCCTGCCAGGACACCGATTGCCGCCGCCAGGGCCGTCGGTTGCCCGGCCGAGATGAAGTGCGACGTCACCATCGCGGCGACGACGACAAATGCGCCGTGCGCGAGGTTCAGCACGCCTCCGAGACCGTAGACAAGGGTGAGACCTACGCCCAGCAGCCCGAACGCCAGGCCGAGCAAGATCCCGTCGAGGATCACCGCCTTCATGCGACCCCTAGATACGCGCGCCGGACCTCGGGGTTTTGCTCGAGCTCGGCGGGCGTTCCCTGCAGGCGGATCCGACCGTTCTCGAGGACGTAGCCCCGGTCGGCCACGGAGAGCGCCAGCGGCACCTGCTGCTCGGCGACGAGCAGAGTCATACCCTTCTGCTTCAGCCCGTCGAGCGCCACGAAGGCCGCCTTCGCAAGCTTCGGCGCGAGCCCCGTCGTCGGCTCGTCGAGCATCAGCAGCTGTGGCTTCGACATCAGCGCGCGGCCGACGGCCAGCATTTGCTGCTCGCCACCGCTGAGTGTTTCCGCGCGGCGGTGGATGCGCGCCTTGAGCGGTGCGAAGAGCTCCAGCACGAGCTCCAGTGTCTCGTGGTCGGGCCGGTGGGGATATGCGCCGAGCACGAGGTTCGTCTTCACCGTCATCCCCGGAAACAGATGCCGCTCGGCAGGGACATACGCGACTCCGGCGCGCGCGACGCGGTGCGCCGGACGTCTCGTCATGTCTTTCCCGCCGAGCGTCACCCGACCTTGCATCGGGGTGAGGAGGCCCGCGACCGCGCGAAACAGCGTCGTCTTCCCCGCACCGTTCGATCCGATGATCGCGACGGCCTCGCCCGTGCGCACGTCGAAGTCGATCCCGTGCACCACCTGCTTGCCGAAGTAGCCGGCCGCGAGCCCCCGCACCTCAAGCAAGGGCTTCTCCGAGATATGCCTCGATCACCTCGTGTTCGCGCATGACGGCCTCGGGCGCGCCCTCGGCGAGCACCTGGCCGAAGTTGAGGACGATCGCCCGCTCGGCAAGCTCGATCACCGCGCTCATCACGTGCTCGACCCACAGGATCGTGGTGCCGAACGTGTCCCGGACATTTCGGACGATTCGCACCGACGCCGCCAGCTCCGTTTCGTTCAGCCCCGCCATCACCTCGTCGAGCAGCAGGAGGCGCGGCGCTCCGGCGAGCGCCTTCGCGAGCTCGAGGAACCGCTGGTGATGGAGGTTCAGGCTCGTCACCGGCTGCTCGGCGCGGCTGCCGAGGTCGACGGTGGCGAGCGCTTCGCGCGCGCGAGCGCGCGCGTCGCGCTGGCGCACGATGCGGTGACCGGAGCCGAACATCGCTGCGAGCGTGACGTTCTCCAAGACGGTCATCGACGTGAAGGTCCGCGGTGTCTGCATCACCATTGCGATCCCTTTCCGCCGGACCCTGTGGGCGGGTAGGCCGCTGATCGAGTCGCCCGCGAGTCGCACCTTGCCCGATGTCGGTCGCTGCAGGCCGGCGATCGTCTTCAGGAGTGTGCTCTTGCCGGCCCCGTTGGGACCGACGACGGCGACTATTGCACCGTCATCGATCCCAAACGTGACGCCGTCGACGGCCGGAACGCCGCCAAAGTGCTTGGTCAGCCCGTCAACCTCGAGCAGTGGCGCGTTCTCGGTTACGGCCGGTATGCCGCCAGCGGCTTCGAGATCGACAGCTGCTTCGGGTACCAAGTCCCGGCGGTGTTCGTTCCTCTCGGTGCCGGTCCCGTGCCCAGCAGGTCGAGCGCGATCCTCGGTCTCTTCAGCTCGCCCCAGCCCGTCCATTGGAGCTTGAACATGTAGCCCGGGATCGTGAACGCGTGCTTGTGCACGTAGGTGGCGATCTTCGCCTGATTGGTCCCGACCTTGCCGATCGCTTGCGCAAGGATCTTGACGATTGCATAGCCGGCCAGCGCGTCGTCCTCGAAGAACGAGTCGTTCGGGAACGCCCGCAGGAACTGGCGCGCGAGCGTCTTGTATCCCTTGCTTGCGAAGTTCGCGCACTTGAAGTCGGCCCAGCGACGCTCTGCCGCGGTCCCCGCTGCCTTCGCCACGACGTTGAACGGGGAATACGCGCCGGCCACTGGAACGCTGAGTCCGAGCTGGCCCGCCTGCGTCAGGATTGCGCCCGACCCCGGCGGATGGCCGGTCGCCACGATGAGCTGCGGGTTCTGCGCGCTGAGAGCGCGCAGATACGTCGTGAAGTCCGACGTTCGCAGCGGCGCAACCTGGATGTTCAGCTTGATCCGCGGCGCCTTCGCAAAGGTGCTCTCCAGCGCTGACTTGATCGCCTGCCCCCACGCGTAGTCCGCGATGATCGCGCCCACGCGCGTGACCTTCTTCTTCTGCGCGTAGTGGAGGATCGGCGTCGCAACCTCCGGCGCGGCCGGCAGGCACGTTCGGAACGTGTACCGGCTACTCGAGGTCAGGATCTCGCTCGCGCCGGCCTTGACGAGAAACATCGGGACATGTGCGCTCTCGGCGAGGCGAGATGTCGCGAGCGCGACGTCGCTGCTGATCAAGCCGCCGACCGCAACGACGTGCTCCTGCTCGGTCAGGCGCCTGTAGGCGTCGATGCCGCCGTTCGGCGACGAGAGGTCATCTCCAACGACGAGCTCGATCTTCCGCCCTTTGACGCCACCTTTCGCGTTGATCTGGTTTGCGGCGAGCTGCATGCCGTCGCGCACTTCCACGCCCCACGCCGTGAAGGGACCTGTCAGCGACGTGAGCGTGCCAATCTTGATGGGTGCCTTTGCCTCGCTCGACGCGCCCAGCCTTCCCGCACCAAGTGCGAGCAAAGCCGCGATCCCCACGACTCCGATCAACCACAACCGCTTCATCTCTCCCTCCTCATCGTGACCGCTACGGGGCGATTCTCCCCTTGTCTGACCGGTTAGTCAAACCACCTTGCCTCTGACGACCGGGACGGTGCCGGCCGTGGTTTGCGAGACATAAGACGCACTGCGCGCGACGTAGTTGCGACCTTCCTCTCCCGGCCGGCGGTCACGGGGGCGCGGTCGGAACCGCCGCCTGCAAGAGATTCGCGGCTGCGCCGCTGACCGCAAGAGTTGCTCCGGTGAGACCCGGATAGACCGAACCTTATCGCTGCTCAAGAACGAGCGGCTGCTGTGCAGAACGTATCCCTCCTGGGGTTCGTCGTTCGTCGGGGAGCGAAACTTCCGTCTGAAGGAGGGAAAACATGAAGTACGCGCTGTTGATCTACCCGGGAAGGGCGGTGGAGGAGTACGAGCGGCTGCCGGAGGAGGAGCAGCGGTCGATCCTGCGCGAGTTCGTCGCCCTGGGGCGGGAGCGCGGCGTGCTTGGCGCTGAGCAGCTGCAGCCTGCGGAGGGCGCGACCACTGTCGGGGTGGAGGACGGGAAGACGCTGACGACGGACGGGCGTTCGCGGACACGAAGGAGGTTCTCGGCGGCCTTTACCTGCTCGAGGCGGACGACCTCGATCGGGCTCCCGTTCGTCGCCCATCGCAACGTGTTGTTCACGGTTGCTTGTGATCTCAGCCGCGATGCGACTGTGCGGATGTTGGTGGGCGAGCGCCCTGACGCGAGAGGTAGGTGAGCGGATGGGCCGCTACGTGTTGGGTTTCGAGGAGATCGACCAGACACAGGTCGCGGTCGCTGGCGGCAAGGGCGCGCACCTGGGGGAGCTTTCGCGGCTCGACGGCCTCCGCGTGCCGGCTGGTTTTTGCGTGACGACGGACGCCTTCCAGCGGATCATGGCGGAAGCGCCGTCGATCGACGATCGGCTCGATCGGCTGTCGCGCCTCGAGCCGGACGACCGGGAGGCGATCGGCGCACTCAGCGCGGAGGTCCGCCGGACCGTCGAAGGGATCGCCATCCCCGGCGATCTGGCGGCGGCGATCACCCGTTGGCTCGCCAGGCTCGGCGAGCAAGCCGCCTACGCCGTCCGATCCAGCGCGACGGCGGAGGACTTGCCGACGGCCTCCTTCGCGGGGCAGCAGGACACGTACCTGAACGTCCTGGGGCCGGCGGCGATCCTCCAGCACGTCAGTCGGTGCTGGGCCTCGCTCTTCACCGAGCGGGCCATCACCTACCGCCTGTGGAACGGCCTCGACCACCGGAAGGTCCACATGGCCGTGGTCGTGCAGCAGATGGTCTTCCCGCGGGCGGCCGGCATCCTGTTCACGGCCGACCCCGTCACCTCCAACCGGAAGATCGCGTCCGTGGAGGCTAGCTTCGGCCTCGGCGAGCGGCTGGTCTCCGGCCTGGTGAACGCGGACGTTTACAAGGTGCGTCACGGCGAGGTCGTCGGCAAGGCGGTCGCCACCAAGCGGCTCGCCCTCCACGCCTCGCCGGCAGGCGGGACGGAAGAACAGGCGATCGAGCCGGAGCGTCAGGAGCAGCCAGCGCTAACGGACGCGCAGATCGTGCGGCTCGCGCAGCTGGGCCGGCGGATCGAAACGCACTTCGGCCACCCCCACGACATCGAATGGTGCCTGGTCGACGAGGGGTTCCAGATCGTCCAGAGCCGGCCGATCACCACGCTGTTCCCGATCCCCGAGGCCGGCGACCGGGAGAACCACGTCTACGTCTCCGTCGGTCACCAGCAGATGATGACCGACCCCATGAAGCCCCTGGGTCTCTCCGTGTGGCAGCTGACGACCCCCCGGCCCATGAGCGAGGCCGGCGGGAGGCTGTTCGTCGACGTCACGCGGGCGCTGGGTTCGCCAACGAGTCGCGCAGGCCTCCTGGAGCTCCTGGGGAAATCCGATCCGCTGATCCGGGACGCGCTGCAGACCATCCTCGCTCGCGGCGATTTCATCCCGTCTCTCCCGGACGACGGCCCGGTAGCGGCGCCGACGGGCGGTGCGCCAGCCCCGATCGAGACCGATCCGGCCATCGTCGCCGAGCTGATCGCGCGCACCCAGGCCTCGATCGCCACCTTGAAGCGCGACATCCGGACAAAATCCGGATCGGCGCTCCTCGACTTCATCCTGGAGGACATCCAGGAGCTGAAGCGGATCTTGTTCGATCCACAGAGCCATCAGGTGTTCATGTCGGCGATGGAGGCCGCCTGGTGGCTCAACGAGCAGCTGCAAGCGTGGCTGGGCGAGAAGAACGTGGCCGATACGCTCATGCAGTCCGTCCCCGACAACGTCACTTCGGAGATGGGGCTGGCACTCCTGGATGTCGCGGACGTGATCCGCCCGCATCCGGACGTGGTGGCTGTTCTGCAGCACGTCGAGGACGAGAGCTTCCTGGACGAGCTGCCCAAGCTCGCGGGCGGTCCGGAGGCGCGAGACGCGATCCGGGCCTGGCTCGACAAGTACGGCATGCGCTGCGTCGGCGAGATCGACATCACGAGGCCGCGCCGGAGCGAACGCCCGACGACGCTGGTGCCCATGATCCTCGGCAACATCAAGAACTTCGAGCCCGGCGCCGGCAAGCGGCGCTTCGAGCAAGGGCGGCAGGAGGCCTCAAAGAAGGAACAGGAGCTGCTGGAGCGCTTGCGGGCCTTGCCGGACGGGGAGCGGAAGTTCGAAGAGGCCAAGCGGATGATCGACCGCGTCCGGACCTTCATCGGCTACCGCGAATACCCGAAGTACGGCATGGTCAGCCGCTACTTCGTCTACAAGCAGGCGTTGCTGCAAGAAGCCGAGCGCCTCGTGCAGGCCCACGTACTTCGTGAGAAGGAAGACATCTTCTACCTCAGGTTCGAGGAGCTCCACGACGTCGTTCGCACGAACCGACTGGATGACCAGCTCATCCGCCAGCGCAAGGATGCGTTCAGGTCGTATCAAGCGCTCACGCCGCCCCGCGTGCTCACGTCGGATGGCGAGGTCATCGCCGGGGCGTACCGACGCGATGACTTCCCGCCCGGCGCGCTGGTCGGCTTGCCGGTTTCCGCCGGGACCATAGAGGGGCGGGCCCGCGTCATCCTGGACATGGCGGAGGCCGATCTCGAAGCGGGCGACATCCT
>DASXSD010000238.1:0-3788 GCA_036506195.1 Candidatus Dormiibacterota bacterium | reverse complement strand
CGTGTTCTCACCGCAGGAGCGCGACACGGTGCGGGCCGCCATCCTGGAGGCGGCCGAGTCGGACGGCCGGATCTCCGGCGGGGCGATCACCGGTTCGGCGGCGGGGGGGACGCAGGACGAGTGGTCGGACGTGGACCTTGCCTTCGGGGTGAGGCAGGGTGCCTCGCTTGACAGCGTCCTCGCCGACTTCACCGACTTGATGTACAGGCGGTTCGACGCCCGCCACCACGTCGACGTGACGATCCCGAACTGGATCTATCGCGTGTTCCTGCTCCCGAGCACGATGCAGGTGGACATCGCGGTCGCTCCCCAGTCCGAGTTCGGCGCCCGCTCGCCGAGATTCCGTCAGGTCTTCGGTGAATCTGCCGACCTGCCTCCGCCCTCGCCGGCATCGGCCGAAGGCCTGATTGGACTGGCCTGGCTCCTCGCCCTCCACGTCAGGTCGGGACTCGAGCGCGGAAAGCTCTGGAGCGCTGAGTTCTTTGTCAGCTGGCTCAGGGACCAGGTGCTTGCCCTTGCCTGCCTCAGGCATGGACTTCCTACCTCGGAGGCGCGTGGCGTCGACCGGCTCCCCGCCGAGGTCAGACGACCCTTTGAGGAGACTCTGGTCCGCTCCATTGACGAGCACGAGCTGCGACGCGCGTTCGCGGCGGCGGTGAACCTACTGCTCGTCGAGTCGCGGCTGGCCGACCCCACCCTTGCGAAGCGGATCGAGCCGGCCCTGCTAGAGACGGCCGGCATAACGCACTAGTCCGGCTGGAGCCGACGGTGGGATTCGAACCCACGACCTGCCACTTACGAGGCGGCTGCTCTGCCAGCTGAGCTACGTCGGCGGAAATCGCGTCGCGATTCGAGGAAAACTTAGCGCTCCCGCGAAGACACAGGCTAACATCGGACGGGGATGCGAACTCTCGACGTGGAACGACTCGCGGCCGGCGATTACGCCTTGATCAAGCCGCTTCTCGTCGAGCTGCACCTTAGTGAGCAGGTCCACTACGCGGACCACCCGCAGCTGCCGCGCGAGGAGATCGAGCGGCACCTGGCCCAGATCCCGTCCGCCTTTCGCGGCGAGAACGTCATCTTCGCCGCGCGCGACGAAGGCGGCCAGGTCGTGGGCTTCTGCTGGATCGTCCTCTACGACCCTGGCACGGGCCTGGAAGGCGAGGTCGCCGAGCTCTACGTGGCTGAGGACCACCGCGGCAAGGGCATCGGCGAGATGCTCGTCCGCCAGGCGGTACGCCTCTTCGCCGAGCGCCGGGTGACCCTCGCCTACGTCTGGACCCGCGGCGACAACGAGGCCGCGGTCAGGCTCTACCGGTCGGCCGGCTTCGAGCCCAACCGCCAGCTGGTCATGACCTGGTACCCGGTCGATCCCTTCACGAACGGCGGTTAAAGGCACCCGACTAGCATCAGCTGATGCGTCCCGTCTTCGGTCGAATCCTGGCCATCACGGCCGGTCTTCTAGTGACAGCTCTCGTCGCCGCCGGCGTCACCCTCGCCATCCTCCGCATCCAGTCCCGGACCAATCCCCAGCAGGTCAACCTCCGGCCCGGCATCACTCTCACGGAGGACTCGGCCATCGTCCAGGCCGCGGCCAAGGCGCGGCCGGCCGTGATCAGCGTGGTGACCCAGCAGCAGCCATCTACCGTCCGCGGATCCGGCTACCTGGCGACGAGCGACGGCTACATCGTCACCAACGTCACCGTGATCGCGGGCGCCGCGGGTATGACGGTCCTGATTCCAGGTGACTCGTCGCCGCACCCGGCGCGGCTCGTCGACTACGACTGCCAGACCGGGGTGGCCGTGATCAAGATCGACAGGGTCAGCGGCCTGCCGACGCTGTCCTTCGCCGACCCCACCGCCCTTGTCCAGGGCCAGGTCGTGGTCGCGGTTGGGGGCCCGGTCGAGGGCGGCGCGATCACCCCCGGGTACGTGAGCGCGATGCACCGCGTGGCCTCGATCAGGGATCCGCTCAACGTCGGGCGCACGATGCAGTTCAGCGACACCATTCAGACCAACGCCGCCATCGACGACGGGACCTCAGGCGGGCCGCTGCTGAACGTCGGCAGCCAGGTGGTCGGCATCGCGATGGAATCGCCGACCTCGCTGTCCGGGTTCGGCCTCAACGTGGCCGACATCCAGGACGTCGTGCAGCAGATCCTGACCACCGGCCAGGTCATCGTCGCCTCGATCGGGGCCACCACCGCAGACGTGACGCTCGAGAGCTCGGCCCTGAAGGGCCTGCCCGAAGGCACGCAGGTCGTCACCGTCGACGGTGGCGGACCGGCAGAGGCCGCCGGGCTCAGGACGGGCGACGTGATCACCCAGGTCGACGACGTCAAGATCGACGCGGCGCACCCGTTGTCGCTGCTGCTCCGCTCCCGGTTCCATCCCAACCAGCGGGTCACGGTCACCTACTCGAGGGCGGCGACATCGACCCAGGCCGAGCTGACCCTGGCCAGCCAGCACCCTACCTGCTCATGACGTCTGTCATGTCAGGCGGGGTCCGGGAGTCGATCCACGAAGCGCTGCAGGACGCCGTGCGCAGGCTGGGCGTGGAAGGCGAGATCCCGGACCTGGAACTCGGACGCGCGAAAGTCCCCGCACACGGCGACTACGCGAGCTCGGCCGGCCTCAAGCTTGCCCGCCTCCTGCGCCGGGACCCCAGGTCGATCGCCGCGCGGCTGGCCGACACGGTCAAGGTCGCCGACGGCGCCGCGACCGCCGAGGCGGTGGGAGGCTACGTCAACTTCAGACTGACCGACGAGTGGCTGCGCGGCCTGGTCGGCCGGATCGATGCCCGCTACGGCTCCCGCGACGTCGGTCGCGCCGAGCGCCTGCAGGTCGAGTTTGGCAGCGTCAATCCGACCGGACCTCTTCACATCGGGCATGGACGCGGAGTCATGCTCGGGGACTCGATCTGCCGGCTTCTCGCCTTCACAGGGCACCTGGTCCAGCGCGAGTACTACGTCAACTCCGACAACACTCAGACGCGGCGCTTCGGCGCATCCGTCTACGCTCGGCTCCACGGCCAGGAACCGCCGGAAGGCGGTTACACCGGCGACTACGTGAAAGAGCTCGCCGAGATGGCGCGCCACGACCTCGCGGGCATCGCAGACCTTCCGGAGGAGGAGGCAGAGCCGAAGCTGCGCATGTACGCCATCGACAAGATGGTCGACCGCATCAAGGCCACCGTCGCTCGGGTCAACGTCCGCTACGACGAGTGGTACTACGAGAACCGGCTCTGGGAGTCGGGCCTTTCCCAAAGGGCGATCGAGCGCCTCCGTGAGTCGGGCTACATCAAAGAGCGCGATGGTGCGTTGTGGTTCGGAGAGCCCGCCGACGAAGAAGAGGACCGCGTCGTCATACGAGCCAGCGGCCAGCCGACCTACTTCGCGAGCGACCTCGGCTACCTGCTCAGCCGGTTCGAGGAACGGGGCTACAACCGAGTCATCGAAGTGTGGGCGGCTGACCACCACGGGTACGTGCCGCGCATGAAGTCCGCCGCGGGCGCGCTCGGATTCGACGAGCAAAAGCTCGTGATCATCCTTCACCAGATGGTCAACCTGAAGGAAGGCAAGATGTCGAAGCGGGCGGGGCGGTTCGTCACGCTCGACGAGCTGGTCGACCGCGTCGGCAGCGATGCGGTGCGCTACTTCTACCTCTTGCGGTCGCCGGACACGACGATCGAGTTCGACCTCGAGCTTGCGATCACGCAGGGCAATGAGAACCCCGTGTACTACGCGCAGTACGCGCACGCCCGGCTGACGAACATCGAGGGTGCGGCC
>DASXSD010000237.1:0-17106 GCA_036506195.1 Candidatus Dormiibacterota bacterium | reverse complement strand
TTGTCGTCCTTGAGCCGGATGTTGAAGCGCGGCCGGTAGTTCTTGATGAGGCTGTTCTCGAGGACGAGAGCCTCGACCTCATTGGCGGTGGTGATGAACTCGAAGTCGGTGGCGCGCCGTATCAGCTCCGATACGCGCGCTGTCTCCGCGTAACCAGGGGTGAAATACGAGCGCAGGCGGTCGCGCAGGCGCAGGGCCTTGCCGACGTAGATGACCTGCGTCTTGCTGTCCCGGAACATGTAGACGCCAGGGCTGTCGGGAACGGCCCGCAGCCGTCGCTTGATCGTGTCTTCGAGCGTTACTGCCATGCCTGACCCGATTCTAGGAACACCTTTTGAACAGACTTACCTTCAGGAAAGAGAGCAGCGGCGCTTGCCCGGCCGATAGGCCGGGTCGGCTTTGCCGACGCCGCCATGAGAGGAAACCTGGGTTTCCTCTCATTGACTACACTCGCGTCTGTGAGCGAGCAGCAGCCGCCGACGCGAATCGCCGGCCAGGAGTCGGCGCCGATGACGACCGTTCCCCACACACCTGAGCTGCGGAGCTCGATCCTGGATCAGACCAACAGCCTCGCCGTCGTCAGCCTGGTCTCGGGGGCTCTCTCGTTCTTTGCGCACGTCGTGCCGGTCATTGGTGGGTTCACCGTGGCCATCATCGCGATCATCACGGGCTTCATGGCCCGCGGCCAGATCAAGCGCACGGGCGAGCAGGGGATCTGGATGGCCAACGTGGGCATCATCCTGGGGTTCGTCCACCTCGCCCTCGGCTTCATCCTCGGGCTGATCATCGTCTTCGTGATCTTCGTGCTCGGCGTCGCGCTGTTCGGGTCGATCGGCGGCAGCGGCGGGGGACCTCAGGTGTCGCCCCTGCCCACCGGCTAGAAGTGGATGCCTTTCATCAGGTAGGCCATCGTCGCGGCCTCGACTGAGATCTCCTCTTCGGCCGGCCGCTCACCTCGTTGACCGTCCTTCGGCGCCGTCTCTGGAAACAGGTGGTAAGCCCCTGTCATCACGAACTGGAGCAGGCCGGGCGCCACGGTGTTGACGCTCTCACCCACCTTGCCCAGGCGCGTCGAGATCTCCGGCTGGCGGGTGAGGATCGCCGAGGCAACCATCTCGGCGGCCTCCTCGGGTGAGCTGGTCGGAAAGTTCTTGTAGATCCCCGTTGGCGCGATCATCGGCGTCCGCACGAGCGGCATGTGGATGTTGGTGATGGCCACACCGTCGTCCGCGACCTCGGGGGCGATGCACCGGCTCAACGCAGCGAGCGCCGACTTCGATGCCACATACGCACCGAACCGCGGAGGAAAGGCCTGCACGCCGATGCTCGAGATGTTGATGATGTGGCCTCGCCGGCGCTGGCGCATGCCGGGCAGCACAGCGAGCAGGAGCTTCACCGCGCCGAAGTAGTTGAGCTGCATCGTGCGCTGGTAGTCGTGGAAGCGCTCGTAGGACGCCTCGATGGATCGCCTTATCGAACGGCCCGCGTTGTTGACCAGGATGTCCACCTGGCCGTGGTCGGCGAGGACCTTTTGAATCATCGTGTCGCACGCGTCCAGGTCCGACAGGTCGGCCGGGTAGACGAAAGCCTTGCCTCCGTCCGCCTCGATCTCGTCCTTCAGCGCGTCCAGCTTCTCCCTCGTCCGCGAGACGAGCACCGTCTTCGCGCCGTTGCGAGCCACGAGCTGCGCGGTCGCGCGACCGATGCCGCTCGACGCGCCGGTGACGACGACGACCCGGTCCTGCAACGCCTTGCGGAGGTTGCGCTCGGTGAGCACCTCCGGGTCCATCTGCCGCTCCCAGTAGTCCCATACCTTCCAGGCGTACGTGTGCAGCGGCGGGCAGGCGACGCCCGTCCCCTCCAGCGCGCCGACCGTGTTCTCGCATGTGAAGCGGGCGCGGCTCGAGGCGAAACGGATCGCCTCCTCGGGGATACGCACTCCTTCGAGCAGGCGGCGCTTCAGCGCCTGGGCGACCTTCCAGTGCTCGAGCATCGCCGTCGCCTCCTTGGGCAGCATCGCCTTGGCCCGGCTGTCGACCCGCAGCGTGAACTGGGGGGCGTGCGCCGCTCGACAGAACTCGTTCGTCACGTCGCCGAGGCTGCCTGGTGTCGGGTCGGTGAGATGGAACGTCTTGCCGTCGAGACCTTCGCGGTGTCCGATCGCGTCGAGGGCGCGGGCGACGAAGTCGACGGGGACGACGTTCACCTCGCCGCCTTCGAGTCCGACCAGGGGCACCCACTCGGGGATGGCATGGCGCAGTCGCTGGATGAGCTTGAACGCGTAGTAAGGACCGTCGATGCGGTCCGCCTCGCCGGTCTCCGAGGAGCCGATGACCAGGCCCGGGCGGTAGATCCGGAAGCGCAGGCCCGACTCGCGGACGATGCGCTCAGCGTCGAACTTGGTCTTGTAATACGGATGGTCGAGGGTCTGGCCCTCGTCGAACATCTCCTCGCTGAACTTCCCCTTCCACGCGGCGCCCGCGACGGCGATCGAGCTGACGTGGTGGAGACGGCCGCGGATGCGGTGCGCCAGCTCCACGGTGTGCCGCGTGCCGTCGACGTTGGCCCGCTGGTTGTCCACCTCGGTGGCTTCCAGGTCGTAGACCGCGGCGAGGTGGTATACGTCGGCGCCTTCCAGCTCTCTCACCTCGGCGTCCTCCAGGCCCAGTGAGGGCTGCGTGATGTCTCCGCTCAGAGGTTGCAGCCGGCCTCGCGCGCCGACCGACTCGATGAAAGCCTCCAGGCGCTCGCGCGACCCCGGGCGCACGACGACATACGTCGTGCCGTCACGCCTCGCGAGGTGGCGCAGAAGGTGGCGGCCGATGAACCCCGTCCCGCCCGTGACCAGCCGGACCATTCGAAACCGAACCTTAGATTCTCATGGTCGTTCTGGCGAATGCGCTCTAGCATTGCGCCGATGTCTGAACAACCCGGTTTTACGCCGCAGCCATCGCCGCCAGGTCCGACCGCATCCCCTCCGCCTCCGCCCGGCCCCTACCCGCAGGGCGCTCCGCCGCCTGTCCTTCCGACCCCGATTGGGCCCAGCAGCGGCGCGGCCGGGCTCATCAGCCAGTTCACCGGCAACGCTGGATGGTCGCTGCTCCTGGGCGTGGTCACCATCGCCGTGCCGCTGATCTTCGACCGTGTCTTCTTCTTCCTGCCCATCATCGGTTTCATCGCGGGCATCCTGGCGATCCGCCGCGGTCAGCTGATCGGCGGAATCGTGGGTATCGTGCTGAACGCCGTCGGCGGCCTTCTCACCCTGGTCGGGGTGTTCGGCTAGCCGGCACCCTTTCGCTGGCGCTCATCTCTTGCAGGGATGACGAGTATCGGGAAGAGCGCGGCCGCCGCGGTGCACGCGACCGCGATCCACAGCGCGCCACTCAGCGACCAGGAGATCAATGGCCCTGCAATCGCCGCGCCGACCGGATTCCCGACGATGTTCAGCGAGACCGAAACCGCGAACATCCGACCAAACATCGCCGGGTCGGTGCGTCGCTGCCGCAGCGTGAGGAAGGCAATGCCGAAAGGCGCCTCAGCCACGGTGGCGGCCACGAGCGTCAGAGCCACGATGGCGACCGAAGACGCAAAGGGCAGAACGACCAGCGCCGCGGCCATTGCCAGGATCGAGCCGGCCATCAGCTGCCGCTCGCGTCCGCCCGTCCGGAGGCGGCCGGCCAGGAGCGTGGATATGAATCCGGCCGCGCCGACGGCGCCCCAAACGTAACCGACGACCGCAGGCCCTTGGTGAAGCCGGTCGAGAATCAGCACCGGCACAGCGATCACAAGACAACCCCAGCCGAGGCCGTAGGCGAAGAACGTGAGGGCGAGCCCGGCCAGGGTGCGATTGCGCAGCACGTACACGACCCCCGACCACGCCTCGGCGAGCACGCGCCCTTCCCGCCGCCGCAACCCGGGATCATGGACGCCGACGATCGCTGCGGCGGCGACCGCGAACAACACTCCGATCGTGGCCAGCGCCCACTCCGGCCCGGCGAAGGCAACGGCGAGCCCGGCGAGTGGCGCGCCGATGACCGTGGAGAGCACATTGACGCTGCTGTCCAGCGCGTTTGCCCGCTCCCACAGGTCGCCGGGGACGAGGATCGGGAATATCGCCCGCGCACCCGCGATGCTGAGAGGGCCGGTCAGGGACGCCAGGCCGCATATCAACAGGAGCACCGAGGGCTGAAGCAGGTGCGCGTAAGAGAGTCCCGCCAGCGAGAACATCGTGACGGCGACCACGATGTAGTCGACCGTGATCAGGCGCACGCGGCTGTAGCGGTCGAGGATCGCGCCCGCGATCGGCGAGAGCAAGAGGCCGGGAGTGATCAGCAGGAAGGTGGCTGCGCCCGCGAGCTGCGGCGACCGGTAACGGGCGAGCACGAAGAGCACGAACCCCACCGCGAGCATCTGGCCCGCGATTCGACCAACGAGCAGGCTGACGACCAGGCGTGGGAAGCCTTCGACCCGGAGGAGCGGGCCGTAGCCCTTTTGGGTCGGTGTTTGGGGTTGCTTGCTCAGCCGACCGCGACGCGAGAGCGCCGCGCGCGGCCGGCGCCGTTTGCCGACACGGATGACCTGCGTGCCCTGGCCAGAGGCACACGCAAGTACTGCCCGGTCGCCGAGTCGCGTTTCGTGGTCAGCTGCTCAGGCGTGCCTTCCGCAATGACATAGCCGCCCTTCTCCCCACCTTCGGGTCCGAGGTCGATCAGCCAGTCCGCCGTCTTCAGGACGTCGAGGTTGTGCTCGATCACGACCACGGTGTTCCCGTGGTCGACCAGCCGGTGGAGGACCGCCAGCAGCCGCTCCACGTCCGCGTAGTGGAGTCCCGTCGTTGGCTCGTCGAGCAGGTACAGCGTCCGCCCCGTGTCGCGGCGCGAGAGCTCGGCCGACAGCTTGACCCTCTGCGCCTCGCCTCCCGACAGCTGCGTCGCCGGCTGCCCGAGCCGGATGTAGCCGAGCCCCACGTCGTGCAGGGTCCTCAGCTTGGTCTTGATGGCAGGAACGTTTTCGAACACCTCGAGCGCCTCGTCGACGGTCATCTCGAGCACATCCGAGATCGAGTGACCGCGGAACTTCACCTCCTGCACCTCGCGCGAGTACCGCGTGCCGTGGCAGACCTCGCAAGGCACATAGACGTCGGGCAGGAACTGCATCTCGATCTGGATGATGCCGTCGCCCTGGCAAGCCTCGCACCGCCCGCCTTTCACGTTGAAGCTGAAGCGACCCGCCTTGTAGCCGCGCATCTTCGCCTCGGGCAGGCTCGCGAAGAGGTCGCGGATGTGCGTGAACATGCCGGTGTAGGTCGCGGGGTTGCTCCGCGGCGTGCGGCCGATCGGCGACTGGTCGATGTCGATCGCCTTGTCGAGGTGGTCGAGTCCCTCGACCGCGCGGTGCGGTCCCGGTCGGTCCTTGGCGCGGTAGAAGTACTGCGCGACCTTGCGGCTGAGGATGTCGGTGATGAGCGAGGACTTGCCCGACCCGCTCACGCCGGACACCGCGACGAAGGTGCCCAGGGGAATCGTGACGTCGATGTCCTTGAGATTGTTCGCCTGCGCGCCGCGGACCACCAACGTCTTGCCGTTGCCCTTGCGGCGGCGCTGGGGCACCGGGATCATCTTGTCGCCGCGCAGATAGGCGGCCGTGAGCGAGTGTGGGTCGCGCATCACATCCTCGACCGGGCCCGCGGCGACGATCTCGCCACCGTGCTCGCCCGCGGCCGGGCCGATGTCGACCATGAAGTCCGCCGAGCGGATCGTCTCCTCGTCGTGCTCGACCACGATCAGCGTGTTGCCCAGGTCGCGCAGGCTCAGCAGCGTGTTGATCAGCCGGCGGTTGTCGCGCTGGTGGAGCCCGATCGAGGGCTCGTCCAGGATGTACAGGACGCCCATCAGCTTGGAGCCGATCTGGGTCGCCAGCCGGATGCGCTGCGACTCGCCGCCGCTCAGCGTGTTGGCCGGGCGCTCGATGGTCAGGTAGTCGAGGCCGACGTCGATCATGAACTGCAGCCGCTCGCGGATCTCCTTGAGGATCCCGCGCGCGATGAGCTGCTCGCGCTCGGTCAGCTCGAGTGAGTCGAAGAACTCGATCGACGCGCTGACCGAGAGCCGCGCGACCTGTGCGATGTTGCGGTCGGCGACGGTCACCGCCAGCGACTCGGGTTTCAGCCGCATGCCCTTGCACGCCGCGCACGGCTTGTCCGACATGTAGCGCTCGAGCTCCGCCTTCAGGTATTCGGACTGCGTCTCGTCATAGCGGCGCTGCAGGTTGGCGATCACGCCCTCGAACGGCGCCTCGTACCACCGGGAGTGTCCGTACTGGTTCTTGTAGCCGAAGCGGATCTTCTTCTCCCCAGTCCCGTTCAGCAGCAGGTCGCGATTCTGCTTCGTGAGCTTCGACCACGGCCTGTCCATGTCGATGCCGAAGTACTTGCTGACCGACTCCAGCAGCTCCGGGTAGAAGAACTGGGAGCGGCTCCACGCCGCGATCGCGCCCTCGCTCAGTGAAAGCGAGGGATCCGGCACCACCAGGTCGCCGTCGACCACGAGCTGCGACCCGATTCCCGTGCAAACCGGGCACGCGCCGTGTGGGTTGTTGAAGGAGAAGTTGCGCGGCTCCGGCTCGGGCACGTTCGTCCCGTCGTAGGGGCACGCGTAGTCCTGCGACATGTTGATCTCTTCACCACCACCATCGACTGGCGCGATGATCACCGAGCCCCCGCCCAGCCTGGCCGCGGTCTCGATCGAGTCGACGAGTCTGGTCCGCTGCTCCGGCCCGACCACGATCCGGTCGACCACGACCTGGACGTCGTGCTTCTTGTTCTTGTCCATCGGAATCTGCTCGCCGATCTCGTACAGGCTTCCGTCCACGCGCACGCGCACGAAGCCCGACTTCCTGACATCGTCGATGAGGGCGCGGTACTCACCCTTGCGGCCCTTGACCACCGGGCCCAGGACCATGATCCGCGTCCCCTTGGGCAGCTTCTCGACGTGGTCCGCCATCTGCTCGACCGTCTGCCGGCGCACCTCGCGGCCGCAGACCGGGCAGTGCGGATGTCCCACGCGTGCGTACAGCAGGCGGAGGTAGTCCCAGACCTCGGTCACAGTGCCCACGGTCGAGCGCGGGTTCTTCGACGTCCCTTTCTGGTCGATCGAGATCGCCGGCGAAAGGCCCTCGATGATGTCGACGTCGGGCTTCTCCATCTGGCCGAGGAACTGCCTGGCGTAGGCCGAGAGAGACTCCACGTACCGACGCTGACCCTCGGCGTAGATGGTGTCGAAGGCGAGCGACGACTTGCCAGAGCCGGACAGGCCGGTGAAGACGACGAGCTTGTCCCGCGGGATGGACAGGGTGATGTTCTTGAGGTTGTGCTCGCGCGCCCCGCGGATCGTGATCTGGTCAGTCGGCATTCGGACTCCCGGTTGTTCCCTCTTCTTTTGTGATCGCAAACGTCCCGCTGGCGGTGGCCACGAGCCTTTGCCTCGGGCCTTCGACCCTGCACTCGGCGACCGCCGTTCGCCGGCCCGCGTGAACCACTCGACCAGTGGCACGCAATGTCTCGCCCACCTTCGCGGCGGAGATGAAGCTGAGCTTGAGGTCGAAGCTCATCGAGCGCACGACCCCGGGCTTGATGGTACGCAAAGCCCGGCCCATGGCCGAATCGGCCAGGGCGCTGATCATCCCTCCGTGGACGAAACCGGCGCTGTTCGCCATGTCGGCCGTGGGCGTCATCTCGATCACGGCCTCGCCGTCCTCCTGGGACACGTCCTCGAGACCCAGCCATTGCCAGGCGCGGGAGATTACCGCCTTACTCACGGCCCTGCCCCTCAGGGACCGGCATACACGTAGAGGACGCGCGCGCGACGATGCGATCCAGGTCATCCAGCACGTCCGCCTCGCTGAACAGCAGGGTCTGGCGCATCTCGATCACGCGGCCGACAGCCCGCAGACGGCCTTCGACCACGGGCCGGATGAAGTTGATCTTGAGCTCGATGGTCGTGTTCCAGATCCCGTCCGCCTGGAGGGTGGCCAGGGACATGCCCATCGCGGCGTCGGCGATCTGGGTGATCACCCCGCCCTGGACCACGCCCCCGCCGTGCCGGTGCTGAGGCCCGGCGACCAGTTCGAGGACCACCCGACCTGGTTCAGCCTCGGCGATCCGGGCGCCGAGGGTTTCCATCCAACCGGCCGGCTCGGCGGCGAGGAGCGCCTGCGCTCGCGCGATATTTTGAACACGTTCGTTTTCCCTTGACCTGGGCGCAAGATTCATCTAGGCTGAGAGTTGAACATGTTCAAATCCACTCTTTGAACTGGGGTGAACAAAATGGACCTGCAGCTGATCGACTACTTCGTCTACATCGGGGCCAGCGTGTTCCTGACCGTCTGGGTCGGCGACACGCTCCATCGCAACGGACGGCCGTTCCTTGTCTCCGTATTCAAGGAGGACGGCCTGGCCGACTCGGTGAACCGCCTTCTCGTCATCGGCTTCTACCTCGTCAACTTCGGCGCGGCCGCGATCCTGATCAATACAGGCGGTGTTCCAACCTCGGTCCCCGACATGCTCAAGCAGACCGTGACCCGGGTCGGCGTCGTCCTTCTCGTCCTTGGCTTCATGCACTTCAACAACCTGCTGGTGCTCCACATCATCCGCAGGCCGCTCCGCCAGAAGCCCATGCCCCCGGTCAACTACAACCCGTATCAGCCGGCGCCTGGGGCCTAGGTCGCGCAGTTGGCCGTCGCCGTACCGAAGACCCGCCGCGGAGAGACCTCGAGGGCGGCCATCCTGGGCGCCGCCCTCGACCTCTTCCAGGAGAAGGGGTACGAGGCGACCACCATGCGGGCGATCGCCGACCGGGTCGGCGTCTCGCTCGGCAGCTCGTACCACTACTTCCCCACCAAGGAGCACCTGGTGCTCGAGTTCTACCGCCACACGCACGAGCTCCACGCGGCGGCCATCGCGCCGCTCCTTGCCAGGGAGAGAGATTTCGCGACCCGCCTGCGGGGCACGATCCGGGCGGTGGTCGTCACCTGCGAACCGTTTCACGACTTCGCCGGCTCGATCTTCAGCACCGTTGCCAACCCGGGCAGTCCGCTGAACCCGTTTGGCGCTGCGGCCAGGCCGCTTCGCGACGAGGTCGTCGCCCTCTACGCGGAGGTCGTGAAGGGGTCCGACGCCCGCATCCCGGCCGACATCGCCGAGATGCTGCCCCTGGTGCTCTGGCTCTACCAGATGGGGATCCTCTACTTCTGGATCTTCGACAGGTCCCCGGGCCGGCTGCGCACGCTGGAGGTGATCGACGAGACGACCGACCTGGTCGTCAGGCTGCTGAGCCTCGCCAACCTGCCGCTGCTGCGCGGGTCGCGGAGGCGCATCCTCGGCCTGATCAAGAGCGTCGCGGAGGGTCAGACGGCTTAAGGACCGCGTCGCGTACGTCTCCAGTTCCTAACCGTGGTCTTGGCCTTGGGCGCCGCGGCGATCGCCATCGCCACGTCGGCATCGTCTTCCTTGGCCACGTCTTCACCGGAAAGGCGCCGCCGGAGCAGGATGATCCGGTCGCGGACGCGGGCCGCGTCTTCGAACTGCAGCTCCTTGGACAGCCGGCGCATCTCCTTCTCCAGGTCGCGCACTATCGCGAGCAGGTCCTCGCGCGGCACGCCGGCTCCGGCCATGATCTCGACCGCGTCGGCCTGGATGTCGTTCTCGTTGATCTCGAGCGCGTAGATCGCCTTCTTCACCGACTCGGGCGTGATGCCGCGCTCGGCGTTGTACGCGATCTGCTTCGTCCGCCTGCGCTCCGTCTCGTCGAGCGCCTGCCGCATCGAGTCCGTGATCGAGTCCGCGTACATCACGACGTGGCCCTCGACGTTGCGGGCGGCGCGACCGATGATCTGGATGAAGGATCGGTAGGCGCGGAGGTAGCCTTCCTTGTCGGCGTCGAGGATGCCGATGAAGGCGACCTCCGGCAGGTCGAGCCCCTCGCGCAGCAGGTTGATGCCGACCACGACGTCCACCTCGCCGGTGCGCAGCGCGGTCAGGACCTCGATGCGCTGCATCGCGTCGAGCTCGGAGTGCAGGTAGCGGACCTTGACTCCGTACTCCCGCAGGTAGTCGGCCAGGTCTTCGGCGAATCTCTTCGTCAAAGTCGTGACCAGCGAGCGCTGTCCCATCTCGGCCCGCTTCCTGACCTCGGCGAGCAGGTCGTCGATCTGGCCCTCGGTCGGGCGGACCTCGACTGTCGGATCGACCAGGCCCGTCGGCCGGACGACCATCTCGACCGTTCGCTGCGAGCGCCGCATCTCGTAGGGGCCGGGAGTTGCGGAAACGTAGACGACGTTCTGCGCCCTCTCCTCCCACTCCTCGAAGCTCAACGGACGGTTGTCGAAGGCGCTCGGAAGCCGGAAGCCATACTCGACAAGCGCTGCCTTCCGAGACCGGTCGCCACCGAGCATGCCCCCGATCTGCGGCACCGCGACATGCGACTCGTCGACGAAGATCAGCGTGTCGTCGGGGAGGAAGTCCATCAACGTGTAGGGCGCCTCGCCGGGCTGCCGCCGGGTCAGATGTCGCGAGTAGTTCTCGATGCCGGCGCACGTCCCCGTCTCGCGCAGCATCTCGAGGTCGAAGTTGGTGCGCTGGCGCAGCCGCTGCGCCTCGAGGAGCCTGCCGTGGTCTTCGAACCATTTGCACCGCTCCTCGAGCTCGGCCTCGATGTCCGTCATCGCCAGCCGCAGCTTGTCCGCCGGCGTCACGTAGTGAGAGGCGGGAAACACCGTGAACTCCTGGCGCGCACCCAGGATCTCACCGGTGGTCGCGTCCAGCGCCTGGATGCGCTCCACCTCGTCGCCGAAGAACTCGACGCGGTAGACCTTCTCCTCGTTCGCCGGTACGAGATCCACGACGTCGCCTCGGACCCGGAAACGAAGTCGCGCAAGGTCGTAGTCATTGCGCTCGTACAGCATCTCGGTCAGCTTGCGCAGGAAGACCTCGCGCCGGATGGACTGGCCCTTCTCGACGTGAAGCGACTCGCCCATGTAGTCCTCGACGGAGCCGATGCCGTAGATGCAGCTGACACTCGCGACCACGAGCACATCCCGACGCGTCAGCAGGGACTGGGTCGCCGAGTGCCGCATCCGATCGATGTCGTCGTTCCGGCTCGAGTCCTTCTCGATGTACGTGTCGGTGCGCGCGATGTATGCCTCGGGCTGGTAGTAGTCGTAGTAGCTGACGAAGTACTCGACCGCGTTGCCGGGCAGCAGGCGGCGAAACTCGGCGCACAGCTGCGCCGCAAGTGTCTTGTTCGGGCTCAGGACGAGGACCGGGCGCTGCAGCTCCTCGACCGCCCAGGCCATGACGTTGGTCTTGCCGCTTCCGGTCACGCCGAGCAAGACCTGCTGGCTCAGGCCGGCCTGGACTCCCTCCACGAGCTGCTCGATGGCCTGCGGCTGGTCTCCGGCCGGCTTGAAAGGTGCGTCGACACGAAAGCGCATGGGCATCGGTGGAGCTTAATTCTAAGGCGCACAAACGTTCGGGAGACGGTCTGTGACACCGGCGGCGCGTTACCGAGGTAAGGGGCAATTTCACCTGGAGGTGCGCATGAAGGACGAGATCAAGGGGAAGGTGGACGAGCTGAGGGGCAAGCTCACCGGCGACAAGAAGGAGGAGTTGAAGGGCAAGGCCGAGCAGGAGGCCGACAAGCTGCGTCGCAACGCGCGTGACATCCGCGACGACATCAAGGACATGTCGGAGGAGGAGCGGGCCCGCAAGGAGGCCGACGAACGCGCGCGGCGCGAGGCTGAGACGGTCCGCGAAAAGCGAAGCTGGTAACTATGTAGCGCCACCCGGGATAGTCCGGACTATCCCGGGTTTTTTTCGGGCTTGGTGGGCCATAGTCCGGACGATCGCCCACTAAGGAAGAGACAGGATCATCGCCTCGACCACCGTCCCAGCTTTGAGCATCTGGTCGCCGGCGGGAACCCGCACCAGCGCGTGCGCGCCGGCCAGCGACAGCAAACGCGACGACGATTGGGAACCGGTCGTCTCGGCGACCAAGTCTCGGCCGTCACGGCGCAGCGTCACCCGCTGATACTCGGTGCGCTCGGCCGTCGGCCGCGCGTCGTACCCGAGGCGGACAGGCAGCGTCGGGCGCTGGAGCGAGGCGAAGCCCTGCATCTTGCGCAGCGCCGGCCGGACGAAGACTTCGAAGGTGACCAGCGACGACACGGGAAATCCCGGCAGGCCGAATGCCAGCCGGCCGCCATCGAGCGTGGCGAACGTGAAGGGCTTGCCAGGCTTGAGCTTGACGCGCCCGACGTGCACCGTGCCGAGCGACTCGAGCAACGGCTTGACCAGGTCGTGCGTGCCGACCGAGACCCCGCCCGAGGTGACCAGGGCGTCGGCGCTCTGCAGCGCCTCGACCACCACGCGGCGCAAGGGCTCCGCCTCGTCTGGGGCGAGGCCGAGCACGTCTACCTCCGCGCCCGCTTCGCGAAGCGCCGCGAGAAGCGCCCAGCGGTTCGAGTCGGGGATCTGTCCGCGACCTGGCTCCTTACCCACCTCGACCAGCTCGTCGCCCGTCGACATGAGGGCGACGCGCGGACGGCGCCGCACCGCCAGCTGCGCGTGCCCGGTCGCGGCCGCGATCCCGATCTCGGCAGCGCCGAGCTGTGTGCCTCCGCGCAGAACTCGCTCGCCCGCCTGCACATCGGCGCCGACCTTGTGAAAGTTGGCCCCGGCGACCAGGTTCGCTGGCACCTTGAGATGGTTGCCGTCGAGCCGGACGTCCTCGACCATGACCACGCAGTCCGCCCCGTCGGGTACGACGCCGCCCGTCAGGATGCGCACCGCGGTCCCCGGGCTGATGCTGTCGTCGAACGGACGGCCCGCCGCGGACTCGCCGAGCACGCGCAGCGTGGTGCCCGCGTCGGCGGCGCGGATCGCGTAGCCGTCGACGGCGCTCGACCGGAACGCCGGCAGCGGGCCCTCAGCGACAACGTCCTCGGCAAGCACGCGCCCGGGCGCGTCGGCCAGCAGAACCCGCTCGACGCCGAGGACCGGTGAGTGCTCGAGGACGAGCGCCGCCGCCTCGTCCGCGTCAACGAGCGGGTAGGTTGAGGCGCGCATCATCACTCGGGATAGTCCGGACTAACACCCATTCTGCTGGCCCCAAAACTCACGATAGTCCGGACTATCGCGTATTACGGGGAGCTACTCATAGCGGAGCGCACGCGCGGGGTCCTGGCCAGCCGCGCGAAGCGCGGGCAGCAAACCGCTGACGGTGCTGAGCAGAGCCGCCAGCAGGATCGCGATGAGCACGACCCGGACGTCGGTCCGGAAGACCTCGAACCCGGTCCCGGTGACCGACTGCGTCAGCTGGTCGACGGCGGCGTTGCCGAGCCGACCCAAACCGACGGCGGCCATCGCGCCGACGATGCCGCCCGCGAGCCCGATGACGAGCGCCTCGGCGATGAAAAGCAGCAGGACGTCCCGCGAGCGCGCCCCCAGGGCCTTGAGCACGCCGATCTCCTTCGTGCGCTCGAGCACCGCGGTGTACATCGTGTTGGCGATGCCCAGACACGCCAGGAGGAGCGCCACGAGCGCGAGGCCGAGCAACGCGATCCGCAGCTTGCCAAGCAGGTCCTCGAAGTTGCGGAACTGGTCGCCGAACGTCTGCGACTGAAAGCCGAGAGCCTCCACCCGCTGGCGCAATCCCTCGACCGCCAGCCCGGAGTCCGCCAGCAGTGTGACGCTTGTGTACTCACCGCCCTTCCACCCGTTGGGGCCGGCCAGCGATGTCCAGTACCTGCGCATCACCTGGTAGGGCGCGAGGCCCCCCGGTGCCGCCGCCGGCATGTAGTTGCTCGAGACGATGCCGACGACCAGGAACGTGATGCTCGCCGGCTTCGAAACCTGGTTGCGGACGACGGTCGGAACGATTGTGCCCGAGCTCGCCACGAAACTGACTTTCGTCCCGATGGCGCCGGCCACGGACGTGAAGCCGAGGGCGACGGCTTCGGTGTCGGTGAGCAGCATTTCGGACGCCACGTCGGAGGCCGGCATGCGGCCGGCGGTCAGCGTCGGCCGCGCGCTCGAGCTGCCGAGGGGCGGCAGGGACACCAGCTGGCCGGCCTTCAAGTCGCTCGGGCCGCCCGCGGCGGAGCCGCTCCGCACGAACGTACCTGTCATCCCGATCTGGCCCCACGCCGCACGGACGTGCGGCTGGCCGGCGAGGGTGTTCAGCGTCGCCTCGTCGAATCCCGGGTTGGTGGCGTCGGGGATTGGATTGACCGCCACCTGGTGGACCTGGCTCGTGACCAGGGCGGGGGCGTCGAGCGCGTCTTGCAGACCGCCCGCGAGGGCGACGATCAGGCTCAGGGCGGCGATGCCGATGGCGACGCCGGTGGTCGTCAGCGCTGTGCGCAGGGGCCGGCGGCCGGCGCTGCCGAGGCCCACCCGAAGGGTGTCGCGCCAGTGCATCCGAGGCGCGGGGTCGACAGGCTCCTGGCTTCGCACCGTCGGCTTGCCGGCGTCGAGCTCGACGGCGCGGCCGTCGATCATGCGCACCACCCGGCGCGAGTGCCGGGCCACCTCCGGGTCGTGTGTGACGAGGACGACGGTCGCGCCGCGACGGTTGAGGTCCTGGAGAAGGCTGAGCACGCTCTCGCCGGCCGCGGAGTCGAGGCTGCCTGTGGGCTCGTCGGCCAGGAGGAGCCCCGGCCGGTTGGCCAGCGCGCGCGCAACGGCGACCTTCTGTTGCTCGCCGCCAGACAGCCGTCCGGCGTGCGTCCGCGCGCGGTCCTCGAGGCCGACGAGCGTGAGCAGGTGGCGCGCGCGCTTGCGCCGGTCCTCGATCTCGACGCCCGCCAGTGTGAGCGGAAGGGCGACATTGTCCTCGACCGTCATCGACGCGATGAGGTTGAAGGTCTGGAAGATCGTGCTGACCCGCTGCAGGCGGTAGTCGGAGATCTCCCGATCCGGCAGCTCGCCGAGCGGCAGCCCCGCGCCATAGACGTGACCGGAGGTCGGGCGGTCGAGACCGCCCATCAGTGAGAGCAGCGTGCTCTTGCCGCAGCCGGAAGGGCCGACGATGGCCACGAACTCGCCCGGCCCGATGTCGAGGGTCACGCTGCGCACCGCGGTGACGTGCATCTCGTCACGGCCGCCGAACTCGCGGGAGACGGCGTCGAGCCGAAGTCCGACCGCCTGGCCCAGGAGGTCTCGGTACTCGTCGACCTGGGGAGGCGGCGGCGCCTCGACGGGTTGCGGCTCGATCACCGCCGCAGCCGCCGCGTGCATCTCACCGTTCTGGCCGTTCTGGAGGTCGTCCTGCCGTTTCTGAGCGTCCTCGACCGCCGTCCGCGCATCGCTGCGCGCGCGACGGCGGCGGCGCTTGGAGCCGCTCGACTCACTCGGTTCTTCGACGATCGTGGCCACCCCGGCCCTCCTTACCCCCCGCAGTCTAAGCGGTCACTTAACGGCCGCCGCCGATTAGCGGTGACGCTTGGTGGCCACTAGCTCGTGCCCGCGAGCACGCCGGCGTCGTAGGAGTCCATCACCTTGAAAGGACTCCAGGATCCCGACGTCCTGGAATGTCTTGCGGACGGCATCGTTGGCGCCGACCACGTAGATGTCCTCCTCGAGCCCGAGCTTGCTGCTGACGAAGTCGTTTGACCGCACCAAGGCAGGTGAAACGGCTGAGACGAGAGGTCCCCCATCCTCCATTCCAGGCGTCCTCCGCGGTGGCGGCGGTCGCATCTTAGCCCATCCCAAGTGAGTCAGACGCAGCTTTGTGAAGGGAGTTGAGACGGGGTTCCCATCGTCCGCGCCGAAGCACCGCCACCGACCTGCATGCCCCGCTTGAGAGGAAAGAAAATCCGGACCGAGGGGGCTAGCGGGCGGGTCGGGCGACCTGCTTTTCCAACCAGCTCAGGTACGCCGAGGAGCCGCCCTCGATCGGCACCTGGAGGATCTCCGGGAGCTCGTACTCGTGGTGGCGCCGGACGAACTCCTGGACCGCCTCGGCGTTGGATTCGACCGTCTTGACGAGGAGCAGGGCTTCGTGCTCCCGCTTGAGCTGGTTGTCCCAGTAATAGAAGGAATGGACCATGGGCACCACCGAGCAGCACGCGGCCAGGTGCTCGACGACCAGGGCCTCGCCGATGCGCTCGGCGTCATCGCGTGCACCCGTGGTCACCATGATCAGGACCGCCTTCTCCCCCACGCGCCTAATTCTGGGCTTTCCGTGGGCGGTCGAGCCAGACGGTGCCCGCCAGTAGCGCGATCGCGCCGAGGAGGAGTCCGCCGATCACATCCGACTCCCAGTGCACGTCGAGGTACAGGCGATCGATGGAGACCAGCCCGATGATCACGATCGAGCCGGCGATGGCGAGCGTCCGCACCCTGGGCGAGGTCGACAGACGGTGAATCACGAAGGCGAGCAGCCCATAGACGATGACGGCCCTGATGACGTGGCCGCTGGGAAAGCTGTTGCCGAAGCCATCGCCCGCGAACAGCTGGGTGATGCTCGGCCCGTCGGCCTCCGCGATCGACCTCGGCGGCTGCAGGTGCGGCAGGTTCAGCTTGTAGTACAGCTCGAACAGCTGGGCCGCAATGAACACGATGAAGACCAGCGCGTCAGAGCCGAATCCCGAGCGCCACAGGTAGACGGTAAGCGCCAGCATCAAGACCGACGTGAGCTCGAGGCTCCCCAGTTCCGCGATCACCTGGAACAGCGGATGGAGCCCGGGCTGCCAGGCATCGCGCATGGCTTCGGCCACCTGCAGGTCCAGCGTTCTGAAGGCTCCCGCCGCCACCGCGATCGTCATCGCAATGAAGACGAGCGAGAGAAGGACGATCCCCAGCAGACGGGGAATCAGGCCTATCGCTGGCAACGGCGACAGAAAACCGTGGTCCGGCCGGCGATGCGGACAGAGCTCAACGGACGTCCGCATGTGAAGCAGGGTTCTCCAGCGCGACCGTAGACGAGCAACTTCTCCTGCTGGCCGCCGACCTCTCCCCACGCGTCGCGATAAGTGTCCACCGAGCTGCCTCGGTTGGCGATCGCAAGTGCCAGCGACTCGCGCATCGCCTCGTGCAGGCGGCGAGCCGAC
>DASXSD010000236.1:0-3433 GCA_036506195.1 Candidatus Dormiibacterota bacterium | reverse complement strand
GGCGGCAGCTTCATCTTGGCCCCGGCATTTTAGTCACGCCCGTAGCGATCTTCCAAGCGAACAACGTCATCGATCTCGGGCGTCGAGACCTCGAAGATGTCGGTGTCCTCGACCGCCGTGAGCCGGTGCCGGGTTCCAGGCGTGAGGTGGACGGTGTCCCCCGCACGCATTCGACGCGTCGTCATCTCGCCTTCGGCTTGCCCCACCTCCATGTCGATGGCGCCGGCGAGGATGTACTGGCATTCGTCCTTTTGCCGGTGGTACTGGAGGGACAGCGCCTCGCCCTTGTTGATGTGGAGGACCTTGCCGAGGTAGCGATCCGTGATCGCCCAGCGGAGCTCGTAGCCCCAGGGTTTGTCGACCTTGGTGTTCTCGATCCGGCCGAACTCAGGAGGCACCGGCGTGCTGCCTGATCCCGACGATGTCTTCAAGCGCCTGTATGCGGGCTTCCACCGCTTCCTTGTCGGCCGCCTCCGAGTAGATCCTGATCAGGGCCTCGGTCCCGCTGGCGCGCAGGAGCACCCAGCTGCCGTCCGCCAGGTAGAACTTGAATCCGTCGTCGGAGCGCACTCGCTGCACCTTGACGCCGGCGACCTCATCCGGTTCGTTGTGCTCGAGCGTCTCCAGGATGCGCTTGCGGTCCACCTCGTACTCCTCGCGCGGAAGGTGAATGTCGTGGCGGGCGTAGGCGTGCGGCCCGACACGCTGTTCGAGGCCGGCGAGGATCTGTGAGATCGGTTTGCCCGACTTGACGATCATGTCCGCGAAAAGGAGACCGATCAGGATCCCATCTCGCTCCGGGATGTGGCCGCGCACCGCAAAGCCGCCTGACTCTTCGCCGCCCAACAGCGCGTTCGTCTCCATCATCTTCGGAGCGACGTTCTTGAATCCGACCGGGACCTCGTAGACACGCTCGCCAAACTCGGCTCCGAGCTTGTCGGCCATGGCGGTCATGTTGACCGTCTTCACCACCGGCCCTCGCATCCCGCGCAACTCGAAGAGGTACAGCATCAGCAGCGCGAAGACCTGCAGCTGGTTGATGAAGCGCCCGGTCTCGTCGATGATGCCGACCCTGTCCGCGTCGCCGTCGGTGCAGATGCAGAGGTCCTGGTTGCCGACCTTCATGAGCGCGATCGTGGAATCGATGTTGGGTGGGATCGGCTCCGGGTTCATGCCGCCGAACAGCGGGTTGCGCTGGTTGTGAAGCTCGGTCACGGTCGTGCGGCCGCCACCGATCAAGTCGGCGATGTAGCCATATCCCGAGCCGTACATGCACTCGTGGACGATGCGCAGACCGGCATCCTTGATCGCGTCGACGTCGACCAGGCGAGCGATCTGCGCGTAATAGGCCGGCCGCGGGTCGTATGAGCTCACGAGACCTCGCGACGCCTTGCGGTCCGGCGCCGGGACGTCGTCGAGGCCGTTGATGATCCGCTCGAGCTCGGCGATGACCTCCGACGGCACCGCGCTTCCGGTCTCGGTCTTGTACTTGTAGCCGTTGAACATGTAGGGGTTGTGGCTGGCCGTGATCGCCACCGCGCCGGTCGCCTTGCGGTCGATCACCGTCCATGACGCCACCTGCGTCGGCGAGGGCCGGTCGAAAACCAGCGTCTTGATCCCGTTGCTCGCGAACACATCGGCGACGGCCGCGGCGAATTCCTCGGAGGCGAACCGGCAGTCGTAGCCTACGATCGCCAGGGGCTCGCCGGAGCGCGTCTTCATGTACTGCGCGGTGGCCTGCGCGACCCTGCGGACGTTGCCGAAAGTGAAGTCGTCGGCGATGATGCCTCGCCACCCGTCAGTTCCGAACTTGATCTGCGGGGCTGCCATGAGGCCTAAAGGTATCTGGTCTTACGGGCACGCTTCAGCGCGTCCACCACCCTACGCACGTCCTGGGCACGTGACCGCGGCACGACGAGCACGGCGTCCTCGGAGTCGACGACGATCATGTCCTCCAGCCCGATCGCCGCGATGAGCCGGCCCGCACCGAAGACGAGGCTGCCCGTCGTGTCCACGAGCACCGCCTCGCCCTCGACCGAGTTGCCTCGGGCGTCGGCGTGGACGCGATCGCCCAGCTCCGCCCAACTGCCGATGTCAGCCCAATCGAAAGAGGCGGGGACGAGCAGCAGGCGGTCGGTCTTCTCCATCACCGTCCGGTCGATGACCTCGACGGGCAGCTTGCGATAGATTTCCGCCGCCGCGGCCTCGTCGTTCGAGCTGCGCGCCGCGATCACCTTGCGCAGGCCGGCCAGGTGTCGAGGCGCATGGCGGGCCAGCTCGTCGATGAACGCATCCAGCCGCCACGAGAACCAGGCCAGATTCCAGTAGTACCCGCCCTGACGCACGAAGCGGCGAGCCGTCGCGGCGTCCGGCTTTTCGATGAAGCGCCTCACGCGCAGCGTGCCGCGCGACACGCGACCCGGTGCGTGGATATAGCCGAGGCCGGTCGATGGGAACGTTGGCTTGAGGCCGACGGTCACGAGGCTCCCCGTGGTGGTGGCGGCGGCCACCGCTGCGCGGACGGCCCGCTTCACCTGGGCGGTGCCGCGGACGACGTGATCCGCGGGCAGGGCGACCATCACCGTGTCGGGCATGCGCTCGACCAGGGTCAGCGCCGCGAGCCCGTACGCGTTGGTGGTCCCGCGCGCCGCCGGCTCCAGGATCAGGTGCGATGCATCGACCTCGGGCAGAACACCGGCGATCAGCTCGCGCTGTCTGACCTCGGTGAGGACGAAGACCTCGTCGGCCACTGACCGCGCCCGGTCATAAGTGGCGCGAAGAAGGGGCCGCCCGTGATCGCCGAGCGGAAGCACGTGTTTCGGCCTGGAGCTGCGCGAGCGCGGCCACAGCCGCGTCCCAGCGCCGCCCGCGGGAATGACCGCGACAGTGCGCGTCAAGCCCTGGTCACCGTGCCGCTCCGCGTCGTCACGCTTTGAGCGAGAGCTCTTCGGCGAGCTCGGCGGCGCGCGCGGTCGACTCCCACGGCGCGTCGATGTCGGTGCGCCCGAAGTGGCCGTACACCGCGGTTTGGCGGAACAGCGGCCGGCGCAGGTTCAGCTCCTTGATGATGCCGAGCGGGCTCAGGTCGAAGAGCTTGGTGAGGGCGGTCGCAATCGTGGCGTCGGGAACCTTGCCGGTGCCGAACGTGTCGACCCGGACCGCCACCGGCTTGACCACGCCGATGGCGTACGAGACCTGGACCTCGCACCTGCTCGCCAGGCCCGAGGCAACGACGCTCTTGGCGACGTAGCGTGCGCCGTACGCGCCCGCGCGGTCGACCTTCGTCGGGTCCTTGCCTGAAAAGCAACCGCCGCCATGGCGCGCGTATCCCCCGTAGGTGTCGACCATCACCTTGCGCCCGGTCAGGCCGGCGTCCGCGACCGGCCCGCCGATCACGAACCTGCCTGTCGGGTTGATGAACGAGCGCAACGTG
>DASXSD010000235.1:0-2800 GCA_036506195.1 Candidatus Dormiibacterota bacterium | reverse complement strand
CGAGGTCTTCGGCCGCCGCGACCGCTGCTCGAACGCAGCCTCGCCCTCCATCCGGTAGCGAGCGATCAGCCTGCTGATCCACCCCTGGGACACCCCATAGGCGCGAGCCACCTCGCCCTGGGTGCGGCCCTCGACAACGACAGCAGTGATGACCAGACGCGCCTTCGACATCCGCCGACGCTGACGGCCAACCCATTCCTATGTCTTGAGAGATGCCATTCCGATGTCCTGCGTGACCACACTGCCGGGGGCACCAGCCAAAACGTCGGTTAGCGATCAAGCCTTCGGGCGTTTGACATCAGTAATTGACATCAACGAGGGTGCTTGAGCAGCCGATCCATCGTGGCCAGGGCTTCCCGCTGGGTGTTCTGAACGACGTGCGTGTAGACGTTCATCGTCACCCCGATCTGGGTTAGTGGTTGCCGAGCCGGGGCTGGCTGGCGGGGCGCATGTCTGGTCGTTGGTTGGGTAGACGCCGCGGTATGGCTACGAGTGACCAGGCTCACGTGGCTCGCCGGAAGGTCGGGAAGGCGCGGGCGACCGCGAGGCGCGAGCGGACGATCACGTCGCGCCGGTCGGGCCTGACTACTGAGAATTGATTGATCTTTATGCGCGGGAGGTACTCCCGGCGCTGTTGTAACTACGAGTGTCGACACATCTGGAGGTCGTGATGCCACAGCGGGCGTGGAACGCCAAAAGGGAGCGTCAGTACGACCACATTAAGGAGAGCGCCGAGAAGCGAGGTGCGTCCGAGGATCGGGCCGAAGAGATCGCGGCCCGCACGGTGAACAAGGAGAGGGCCCAGGCCGGCGAGGCACGCACGTCGTCGCGTTTGTCGCGCGCCGACATGTCTTCGAGCCGTCGCGGTGGGCTGCGCTCACATAGCGGGTCTGGTGGGCCGACGCGAGATCAGCTGTATGAGGAGGCCAAGCGGAAGAACGTCAAGGGTCGGTCGAGCATGTCGAAGGCTGAGCTGGCGCGGGCGGTCGGCCGCTGACGACAGCCTGGTGGCCTATGGCGCAGGGGAGCCCGCGCCGGATCCGACGAAGCACGCTGCAGTTTGTGTTGGGAGGTCCAGGTGGCGGAGCGAGTAGTGGATGTCGACACGCTTAGACGTCGAGCTGGCCGAGGCTGGATTTGGTTCAACGGGTTGGCTCTCGCCGCGTTTGGAGCGTTCGTCGTGTTCGCCGTGCTGCAGAGCGTTTTCGGCTGGCAGGTGCACAACGAGGAACTGATGCAGTCGGGCCGAGCGGCTCAGACCTACTGGCACTATCTGAGCACCGGGCACTTTGGTGAGGCACTATTTGAGAACTGGGAATCCGAGTTCCTCCAGATGGGCTCTTACGTTCTGCTGACGGCCTACTTGGTGCAGCGTGGTTCGCCGGAGTCCAAACCGCTCGACGGGCAGGATCGGCCCGACGACTACCCAGATCAGGCGACCGCCGAATCTCCGCCAGCGTCTCGATGGCCAGGATGGCGGCAGGTCATCTACCGCAACAGCCTGGCGATCGCTCTGTTGGGTTTCTTTGCGCTGGCGTTTATTGGACACCTTTCCGCCGGAACGGCCCAGTACAACGAGGAGGAGGCACTGAAGACCGATGCCGCGCCGGTCTCAGTCTTTAAGTTCGCTGGGACGGCCGACTTCTGGTTCCAGTCGATGCAGAACTGGCAGAGCGAATTCCTCGCGGTCGGCTGCCTGATCGTGCTGAGCATCGTCCTACGTCAACATGGGTCGCCGCAGTCCAAGCCGGTCACCGCGCCGCACTCGCAAACCGGCGGCTAGCGGGGTGTCGTTGACGTGAAACGCCTGGTTAGGCGTTTGATTCGCAACCCGCTCGTCGGTGGGGTGGGGTTCGTGAATATCGACCTCTGCGCCGATCCGCGGCGCACGCGGGCGGGTCCGCTGCGTTTGACGTGGATGAAGGCGGGACCGAAGTCGTCCCAAGCCAGCCGACCGCGAACGGGCTTCAGCGGCGCAACCTAGGAAGGATCTCGTCGGCATACAACTCGAAGAAATCGCGGTAGTGCGGGCCTATGTTGGAGATGTAAACCTCGTCGAAACCGGCCTCGGCGTACGGCCGGAACGCCTCTACGTGTGCATCGATGGCCTTGCCGCAGGCCGTCGCTTGTCTGGTCATCTCCTCGGTAACGAGCTGGCTGGCCTGCTCGAAATGCCTAGGCGACGGCAGCACCTGCGACAGTTCGCCGGGAAGGCCAGAGCTCGCCCACAGCTGGTGTGCGATGCGTACACCCTCTTCCTCGTCATCGGTCACACAGACCTTGTAACCCGCTTGGGTCGGGCGGTCGGGGCCTGCTTTCGCTCGCCATTCCCGGACCCGTTCGGCGTCTGGGCTTGTGGTCATGAAACCGTCGCCGACCCTTAGCGCGAGGTCGAAGGACTTGTTGCCGAAGGCGGAGACATAGATCGGAGGAGGTTGCTCGGGGCGGGTGTAGATCCGCGCGTGGTCCACCGTGTAGTGCTTGCCGTGGTAATAGGTGAATTCACCCTTCCACAGGTGCCGTATGACCTCTATCGCCTCCTCGAGCATCTCCAGGCGAACTGACTCCACCGGCCACGCATCACCGAAGATGTGCTCGTTCAGCGCCTCCCCGGTACCGACGCCGAGCCTGAAGTGGCCGGATAGCTGGACCGCGGCAGTAGCCGCCGCTTGCGCAACGACAGCCGGATGAATGCGCACGATCGGGGCGGTGACTGCCGTGGTGACCGGCAGCCGACACACCTGGGAGATCGCCCCGATCGTGCCCCAGACGAAGGGACTCTGCCCCTGGGCGTCATTCC
>DASXSD010000234.1:0-4201 GCA_036506195.1 Candidatus Dormiibacterota bacterium | reverse complement strand
CCCATCCCGCTTCCACCGTATATCGGCGCGTCGCTGTTCAGCACCTCCGCCCACCGACCCGCCGACGGGAGTCCGATCTGGTAGTTGTGCCGCGGCACAGGTGTGAAGTTGAAGACCGCAACCAGCATGTCCCCGGGGGTGCGGCCCCGCCGGATCAAGGAGACCACGCTCTGTTCCGCGTCGGTGACGTCGATCCACTGGAACCCCGCAGGGTCGAAGTCAAGCTCGTGCAGCGCCTTTTCCTCGCGCAGGATGCGGTTCAGGTCCCCAACCCACAGGCGCAGGCCTCCGTGCATCGGGTGGTCGAGCAGGTGCCAGTCGAGTGAGGTCTCGGCGTCCCACTCGCGCCACTGCCCGAACTCGCCGCCCATGAAAAGCAGCTTCTTGCCGGGCTGCGCATACATCCACCCGAACAGCAGTCGCAGGTTGGCGAACTTTTGCCACTCGTCGCCCGGCATCTTCGCGAGCAGCGACCCCTTGCCGTGCACGACCTCGTCGTGCGACAGCGGCAGCATGAAGTTCTCTCCGAACGCGTAGAGCATCCGGAAAGTCAAATTCGAGTGATGGAACTTGCGATGCACCGGCTCGCGCTCCATGTAGTAGAGCGAGTCGTGCATCCAGCCCATGTCCCACTTCATGCCGAACCCGAGGCCGCCGACATACGTCGGCCGTGAAACCAGCGGCCACGCCGTCGACTCCTCGGCGATCGTCTGCACGTCCGCCTGCTCCTTGTAGACCTCGATGTTGAAGCGGCGCAGGAAGTCGACCGCCTCGAGGTTCTCGCGGCCGCCGAACTTGTTGGGAATCCATTCCCCTTCCTTACGCGAGTAGTCGAGGTAGAGCATCGACGCGACCGCGTCGACCCGCAGCCCGTCCGCGTGGTAGCGGTCGAGCCAGCACAGGGCGCTGCTCATCAAAAACCCCCGGACCTCGCTGCGCCCGTAGTTGAAGATCGAGCTGCCCCAGTCGGGATGCACGCCCAGGCGCGGGTCCGCGTGCTCGAAGAGGTGCGTCCCGTCGAAGTACTGCAGGCCGAACTCGTCGGCCGGGAAATGCGAGGGGACCCAGTCCAGGATCACGCCGATGCCGTTCTGGTGGAGGTAGTCGACGAGGAACATGAAGTCCTGCGGTGTCCCATAGCGCGAGGTCGGCGCGAAGTACCCGGTGACCTGGTAGCCCCACGAGCCGTAGAACGGGTGCTCCATCACGGGCAGGAGCTCGACGTGCGTGAAGCCCATCCTGCTCACGTAGTCGGCGAGACGCGGCGCAAGCTCGCGATAGGTCAGAAAGCGATTGCCTTCCTCAGGCACCCGCATCCACGAGCCAAGGTGCATCTCGTAGACCGACCAGGGCGCGCTGCGATGGTTGACGTTGCGGCGGTTCTCCATCCAGCCGCCATCCCCCCACTCGTAGGCGAGGTCCCAGACCACGGACGCCTGGCGCGGCGGAGCCTCCGAATGGCTGGCGAAAGGATCGGCCTTGTCAACACCCTCGCCGGTGACCTTGGAGTGGACGAAGTACTTGTAGAGAGCGCCGTGGCGCACGCCGGGGATGAAGCCCTCCCAGATCCCCGACGCCTCGCGCACGTACAGACCGTTGGCATTCTTGTCCCACTCGTTGAAGTCGCCGATCACGCTGACCGAATCCGCGTTGGGGGCCCAGACGGCGAAGTACGTCCCCTCGGGGTCTGTCCACGGGTGCGAGCCGAGCTTGTCGAACAGGTGGCTGTGCGTGCCTTCGTTGAACAGATGGAGGTCGAACGGGCTGAGCAGCGACCGTGCCGTGATGCTCATGCGGGGGGTGTCACCAGGTCGAGTATGCCGCGAAGCGGGATGCGGACCCAGTCCGGCCGGAGATTGAGTTCGTAGCGAAGCTCATACAGAGCCTTCTCGAGAAGCATCGTGGTCAGCTGCAGTTCCAGGTCGTCCTGGTTCTGGGGCACCCACGACGCGTTGCCGGCCGTCGCGAGGTAGCTCTTCAGGAACGCCGCCGACACCGAGTCGACCCAGAAACGCGCATAAGCCTGCAGCTCCGGAATCCGCTCTGGTGGCGCCTGCTGCGCGCGCAGCGCGGACTGGCTCGCGTACGAGAACGACCGCAGCATGCCGGCGACGTCCCGCATCGCCAGGCGCTTGAGCCGGCGCTCGTAGAGCGTGCGGGTCGGCTCGCCCTCGAAATCGATGATCACGAAGTCGTGGCCGGTGTAGAGGACCTGGCCGAGGTGGTAGTCGCCGTGGATGCGGATGCGCGTCGTGTTCAGGCGCCGGGCAAGGAACGCCTTGAGCATGGAGGCGATCCGTGCCTCGAGCTCGAGCACCTTCTTGGCTTCGTCCTTCGCGTCCGCGGGCATCTTGTTGAGCTGGGTGCGCAGCAGGTCGATGGCCCGCATCGACAGTCCGTTGATCGACTGGTAGATGGAACGCTGGTCGAGCGGGGAGATGCGCTCCGGGGCGAAGGCGGGGTTGGTGGGATCTGACGAGAGGGCGGCGTGCAGCTCGGCGGTGCGCCGGCCGAGCAGGCGGGCGGACTCGAGGTAGCCGCCGATCGCCCTGACCGCGATCTCCGGCGGATCGAGCTTGCTCGCGGCGACCAGGCTCTTCGGCGTGGGAGGCAGCTGCGCCCCCACCAGGTCGGGCGAGTTGAAGTAATGGGCGACCGTGTTGAGCGTGTGCTGCCACGCGTCCCCCTGGTTGGGCACGTAGGCCTGGAGGATCGCAATGCTGACCGGCTCGCCCGTGGCGCGCCGGTACTCGAGCGATCCGGCGAGTGGCGAGATCTGGCTGAAGTGTGTCTCCTCGGTCAGGAAGCGGCCGACCTCGAGCTCGGGGTTGACCCCCTCCTCGAGGCGGCGGAACACCTTCAGCATCAGACGCTCGCCGAAGATCACCGAGTTGTTGCTCTGCTCGGCGACCGAAAGCTGCGCCTCCAGGCGAATGTTCTCCGGGCCTCGCAAGCGCGCAAACGCCCGGGTCGTGGAGCCGACAAGCGTGCCGCTGCCGCCGGCCGAGCGCCGCCGGCGCGCGATCGCGCCCAGCATGGCCTCCGCGAAGTTCGGCGTCGCGAGCGCGTCGTACAGCAGCCCGCGTTGCTCCCCCTCCCCACTTGCTGGGGAGGGGGCGGCGAAGCCGCCGGAGGGGACCTGGTTGCGGATCCAGGCGATGGCTGAGTTGGGCCAGCGCTCGAGGATGTGCGGCGCCTCGGCCGCGCTCGCGTAAGCGATCGGCAGCATGTAGGTGTCTGGATCGCCGTCCGCGTATCCGATGACGACGGATGTTAGGTACGAGTAGCTCTCCGCGCCGGGCACGCTGATGACGTCGCTGACGGTCGCGGTCTTCACGCGCCGCGCCTTGCCGGCGAACCACCGCCGCTGCGGGATGTAGCGGACGAGGACGCTTTCGAAACGTTCCTTCGCCCCGCCCACCAGCGCGGCCTCCCAACCGCCTGTCGTGCGTACCTCGGGCAGGGCGGCCGCCACCGGCTGCGCGCCGTCGCTCTGTATGCTGGGCGCCGAGCGCGGCTGCATCGCGAACCAGTAGAAGGCGTGCGGGCCGAGGGTGAGGAAGTAGGGGCTGTCGCCGATGACGGGCATCTCGTTGCTCGAGAACAGCTCCACCGGCACCAGCCCCTTCCACTTGCTGAGGTCGAGCTCGACCGCCTGCAGGAAGCGGGAGAGGTTGGCGACGCAGAGGATCTGCTCGGATTCATAGCTGCGGACGTAGGCCAGGATCTTGCGGTTGTCCGGACGCAGCAGCTCGAGGGTGCCGCGGCCGAACGCCCGGTGGCGCTTGCGCAGAGCGATCAGCCGCTTCGTCCACGAGTAGATGGAGTGCGGGTTGCCCTGCTGGGCCTCGACGTTGACCGTCTCGTAGTGATACTCGGGGTCGGTGATCACCGGCAGGTAAAGCCGCTGCCGGTTGGCCCTCGAGAAGCCCGCGTTGCGGTCGCCGCTCCACTGCATGGGCGTGCGGACGCCGTTGCGGTCGCCGAGGAAGATGTTGTCGCCCATCCCGATCTCATCGCCGTAGTAGAGGACCGGCGTCCCCGGCAGTGAGAAAAGGAGCCCGTTCATGAGCTCGATCCGGCGCCGGTCGTTGCCGAGCAGCGGCGCCAGCCTGCGACGGATGCCGAGGTTCAGGCGGGCGAGACGGTCCTGTGTGTAGGCGCGGTACATGTAGTCGCGTTCCTCGTCGGTGACCATCTC
>DASXSD010000233.1:0-9182 GCA_036506195.1 Candidatus Dormiibacterota bacterium | reverse complement strand
GTGCGCCACCGGCTGCGCGGCCACTGCTCGGGGTAGTACGCGACGCCAAGCCGGATTTCCTTTTCCGCCAACGCCGTCAGCCCTTGATGGCGCCGCTTGTGATCCCGGCCACGAGCCGCCGCTGCAAGACCAGGAAGAGGGCCAGCATCGGAAGCACGCTCACGACGGACCCCGCCATCAGCACGTCGAAGGCGGTGCGGCCGGGTGGACCCTGGAGGCTGTTCAGCATGACCGGCACGGTCTGCACCGAGTCCGAGTGCAGGATCGCGAGCGGCCACAGGAAGTTGTTCCAGGAGCTCATGAAAAAGATGATCGAGAGGCTGATCAGGCCGGGGACCGAGGTGGGGAGCACGATCCGCCAGAAGATGCCGAACTCGCTCGCGCCGTCGACCCGAGCCGCGTCGAGCATCTCGTCGGGGACCGAGAGCATGTACTGGCGCATGAAGAAGATGCCGAACGCGTTCGCCGCCCCCGGGATGATCAGCGGCCACGGTGTGTCGATCCAGTGGAAGACGTTGCGCATCATCACGAACAGCGGGACCATGACGACGGCGAAAGGCAACGCCATCGAAGCGAGCATCAGGCTGAACAGCACGCCGCGCCCGGGGAAGCGGAACTTCGCAAAGGCATAGCCGCCGAGCGCGCACAGGAACACGGAGATGGCGGTCGCGACGGTCGCGATGTAAAAGCTGTTCCAGAGCTTGAGGACTGCGTTGTTCTGCTGGAAGAGGGACTGATAGTTGGCAAGGGTGGGGTGCTCGGGCAAGAAGGTGGTGCCCGCGAATATCTCGGAGAAGGGCTTGAGCGATGAGCTCAGCATCCAGACGAATGGAAAGACCATGATCGCGCAAAGGGCGACGATGACCACATACGCGACCGGCCTGTCGAGCGTGAGCCTCAATGGACCGGGTCCCGGCGGCTGATGCTCCAGAACTGGAACAGCGTGACCGCCACGATGATCGCGAAGTACACGTAGCTCTCCGCCGCGGCATAACCGAAACGCAGGTCCTGGAACGTGGTCGTGAAGATCTGGTAGACGGGCGTCTCGGTCGCCCGGATCGGCCCGCCTCGGGTGAGGATGTACGGCTCTGTGAACATCGAGAACGTGCCGATGATCGAGATCGTCACCGAGAAGACGATCATCGGCCGCAGCAACGGGACGGTGATGCGACGGAAGGCCTGGATCGCGGTCGCGCCGTCGACCTTGGCCGCTTCGACGAGCTCCGGGGGGATCGTTTGCAGACCACCGAGCATGAGGACGGTGTTGTAGCCAAGCCAGGCCCAGACCATGAGCAGGCCCAGCGAGATGCGCGCCCACCAGACGTCGTCGAGCCACGGCACCGCCGAGACGTGGACGAACGCCAGCGCGTGGTTGAGTGCGCCGCTGTCCTTGTCGAGGATGAGCCTGAAGGTGTAGCCGGCGGCCACCATCGAGGTGATGTTGGGGACGAAGATGAGCGCCCTCCACAGGCCCTGCAGCTTCAGGAAGCGCGAGTTCAGGACCGCCGCGATGACGACGGCAAGAAACGTCATCACCGGCACGTAGATGAAGAAGAGCAGCGCCGCGTTGAGCATCGAGTTCCAGAAGATCGTGTCGTGGCTCAGCTCGACGTAGTTCGTCAGGCCGACGAAATCCATGGGGCCCAATCCGGGCCAGTCGTGAAGGCTCAGCCAGAAGGAGAACGCGATGGGGTAGACGTTGAAGACCGCGAAGAGGATGAAGAACGGGGAGATGAACACAAGCGGCCAGCGACCGCGCCAGAGCGCCTGACGCCACGCACTCGAAGGCAAGGCGAGCTCATCCTCGCTCATGACCCCCCGCGCGACAACCGCCTCGGGCGGCGGTTGACGGACCTTACGCCGTGCCTGGCCCAGCACCGCTCAAGAAGTGAAAGGGGCCTTCAGGAGCGGTGGGTTCTCTCGCGGATCAGCCGGGCCGCGTTCGCCAGCGCCTGCTGGGCGCTCTGCTGACCGAGGGCGAACTTCTGGATCTCGGGCGTGGCCAGGCTGTTCATCTGCTGGTAGTCGGTGCTGTAGATCCCCGCGTCGGGGATCTTGGCCGCCACCTCGGCGAACAGGGTGCGGACCTTCTGGTCGCCGAAGTAGGGATCGGCCTCCTGGAAGAACGGATCGGCGAACGCCGGCTTGAGGCTCGGGAAGATGTCGGTCTTCTGGTACATCAGGAGCTGCGACTGGTCGCGACCGAGGTGAAACTCGACGTACGCCCTGGCCGCGTTCTTCTGGGTGCTCTGGTCGAAGATGGCGAGCACAGATCCGCCGTCGTTGCTGGCCCGGCTGCCGCCTGACTCCCACGTGGGGAGCAGGAAAACGCCCCAGCTGCCGGAGGCCTTGGGCGCGATGAAGCTCTTGAAGAAGGTGCCCATCCAGACGGCTTCCACCACGGTGGCCGTGGTGCCACCGGACTGGCCCTTGTACCAGGGGTCGGTCCACGGTTCCTGGTCGGCGGCCAGGCCGTCGGCCCAGAAGCGGCCGATGTACTCGAGCGTCTGCTGGACCTTCGAGTCCTTGTCGAGGATCACGTTCCCGGACTTGTCGATGTAGCCGGTGCCTCGCTGCCAGAGCAGGGTCTCGAAGAGGCGGCCGTCGTTGCGCGCTCTGGCCTGCTGCCACATGAAGGCGCCCGTCTTCTGCTTGATGGTCTTTGCCGCCTGGTAGAAGTCGTCCCAGGTCTGGATCGAGTTGGGATCGACCCCGGCCTTCTGGAAGACGTCGCGGCGGTAGAAGACCGCGACCGGGCCCGGGTCCCATGGCATCGCGTAATAGCGGTCGGACTTCTTCGTCCAGGCCCACTTGTAGTTGACGATCTTCGGCACGTACGGCTTCACCCAGTCGGTGATGTCGGCGAGCGCCCCCAGGTTCACGTACTGAGGCAGGTGAGAGTCCTCGATCAAGGCCACATCAGGCGCGCCGGAGCCGGCGGCGATCGCGAGCTGGATGTTGCGGTAGGTCTCAGCCGGAGGCCGCTCGACGTACTTGAAGGTGATCTTCGGGAAGGCGGCGCTGAAGTCGCCGTCGACCAGCTTGAGCGCGTTGAGCGAGTCCTTCCAGCCCCAGATCGTGATCGACCCGGTGGTGTCCTTGGACAGGGTGGTCACCGCGGGCGTGCTCTCGCCGCCACAGGCCTCGAGAAACGCGGCCAGGGACGGCAGGGAGAGGCCCGCCGCGCCGAGCCCCTGCATCATCTGGCGTCGTGTCAGCTGCCAATCGGGCCACCGCGACATCGGGTTTTCCTTCGGGGTCGTGTCGTCGTGACTCATCGCTCATCTCCAGGGCCGCCTCTCATGGACGGCCCGCCTCCGCGTTTGCTGAGAAATAAGTGACCGGTAACACACCGCATGGTGAAGCGGCCCGGCCGATTTGTCAAGAAGAAAATGTGACCGGTCACCTACCGGCCGGATTGTCCCGCATAATTCAGGGCCGTGAAGCGACCTGCCAGCCCGAGACGCCCCACCATCCGGGAGGTCGCCGCCAGGGCGGGGGTTTCGCACCAGACCGTGTCCCGGGTGATCAACGCCGACGGGTACGTCTCCGACGCCACGCGCGCGAAGGTGCTCCAGGCGATCGGCCACCTCAAGTTCGTGCCCAACGGCATCGCCCGCAGCCTCTCCTCGCGGCGGAGCCACACCCTGGGCGTGGTGAGCAACGACATCTCCGATCACTCGTTCGCGGAGATGGCCGCGGGCGCCGAGCTCGAGGCTCGCCGCCAGGGCTTCTACCTGATCATCGGGAGCGTCGAAGACGGGTCCCCCGACGACGAAGAGGCGTACCTGCGCCTGATGCAGCAGCGGAGGATCGACGGCCTGATCGTCGCCCGACCTCGACTCCGCCGGTCCAGCTTGCGGGTTCTCGCGGCGATCGCCGAATCCATTCCCACGGTGGCCATCGCTTCGCGAGTCGAGGCGTTGAAGCTCCACTCGGTCGACATCGACAACCGGGGTGGCGGCCGTCTGGCAACCACGCATCTGATCGAGAACGGACACCGCGCCATCGCCACCATCACCGGGCCGCTCGACTGGCCTTCGGCCCAGGCCAGGTTGGAAGGCACGCGTGAGGCGCTCCGTGATGCCGGCGTCGAGGCGAAGCTTGCGGTCGCGAGCACCGGCGAGTGGGGCGTCGAGGCGGGCCGGTCGGCGATGGCGGAGCTGATGCGGTCCGGCGACCGCTTCACGGCCGTGTTCGCGCAGAGCGACCTGCTCGCCCTCGGGGCCATCGCCGAGCTCCAGGCCAGGGGCCTGTCGGTGCCCGGCGACATGTCCGTGATCGGCTACGACGACATCCCCGTCGCCCGCTACATGAGCCCCGCCCTCACCACCGTCCGCCAGCCCATGAACGAGGTCGGCGCCACCGCGGTAAGGCTCTTGACGCAGGAGCTGGCCGGGCCATCGCCGTCCGGCCGCAAGCGGCGGCGGCATCAGCTGGTCGACGTCTCGCTGGTGGTGCGCCAGTCCGTCGCGGGGCCTGCCCAGGCTGGACGAAGCCGCCGCGGCTGAACGGCTCGGATTGCCTGATTCGTGGTAGAAACGTGTTGAGATGAACCCGGCCCTGCTGCAGCTCCCGGCAGCCTTCGGCCTGGCAGGGGCGACCGGCCTCAACGCCACCCTGCCCCTGTTGATCGTCAGCCTCCTCGCGCGGTTTGGCCTCATCCATCTCGCGCCTCCCTACGACGCGCTGTCCTCAGACGTCGCTTTCTACGGGCTGCTCGTCCTGGGCGCGGTCGAGTTCGCGATGGACAAGGTGCCCGCGCTCGACTCGGTGGGCCACGCCGTGATGCTCCCCGTGTCCGCGGCCGCGGGCGCGATCCTCTTCGCGTCCCAGACGGGCGCCATCACCTCCATGGACTCGGGGCTCGGAGTACTCGTTAGCCTGCTCGCGGGCGGGGCGATCGCGGGCACGGTGCACGTCGCCCGGGCCACGGTGCGGCCGGTGGTCAACCTCGCGTTCCTGGGGCCGCCCCTGTCGCTGGTGGAGGACGTCACCTCGGCGGCGCTGTCGCTCGCCGCGACCTTGATCCCGATCCTGGTTCCGTTCCTGCTCGTGCTGATCGTGCTGGGCGTGATGGTGCTGTGGGAGCGCCGCAGGGCGATCCGCCCGACAAGGACCTACTGAGGCTCGGCTGCAACGGCGCCACAAGCTGGCGAATCGTGCGAGTTCCGAGCTCAATTCGAAATCCGAACCGGTAGACGGCAGGTTTTTGGACGTTTCGTAATTAGTGGGGAAGGCTGACCCGCTCAGCGTCCCCTCATCCCCAGTTGTGAGTGACCCCGAGCCGGCGACGCGTTGGCGAGGAGAAGAACCATGGACGAGAGAAGAGTGGCCGAGAGACGCTCCGGCGCCGATCGGCGCGGCGATGACCGCAGGTCGGGCGACTCCGGGGCCGGCACTCCGCGCGAGCGCCGGGACGCGCTTCGGCGCATCGACTACCGGCGAAGCCTTTTCAACCGCCGGGCCGCCTGAGGCTCAGACCAGGAAGCGTCCGTTCTCCATGATCTTGCGTCCGTCCACCGTGACGGTGGCATGAGACGCGAGGGCGTCCACGTGGGACGGGCAGTCCCAGTCCGCCCCTGTCTCGAATCCGTATGGATCGCCGAACGCGATGTGCACGCCAGGGAATTTCTCATCCTGCAGGAAGTTACCGACGATTCGCGTCAGCCCGACGTTGGTGCCGATCGCAAACTCGCCGACGCGGTTGGAGTTCGGATGCTGGCTCGTGTACTCGCGTATGTCGTTGACCAGGCCCGCATCGTCACCCTCGATGGATGTGATGCGACCGCCTTTGATCAGGATGCGCACCGGTGGGGAGAAAGGCCCGTACTTCTCGGTGAACCAGTCACCCATCTCCTCGGCGGCGATCACTCCATCGACCGACTGCGGACAGGTGAAGGTCTCACCCTCCGGCAGGTTGCCCCAACGGCCCTGCTCCCAGTAGCGCCCATCGCACGGGATCCACTTGAGTGATGGAGAGAAGGTGGCGACGAGGTCGGTCCCCAGGCCTGTCTGCACGGTGATGGTCCTGGCCTGGCGCGCGATCTCGAACACCTTGCGCGTGACGCGGTAGACCTCCTCGTAGTCGGCCGCCATGCCGTCGACCATGAGCTCTTCGTTGATCCCGATCATGTGGCCGTGCCGGCAGCGGAGCTCGTCCGCGAGCAGGTGAAGCATGGGCTGCCGAAACGCGAGCTCGCCTTTGAGACCGATGCCGATGAAGTACGACGCCGTCGGCCGGAAGCGGGTGATCTCGGCGGCCAGCGCAGAAGGAAATTCTCGGGCCGGACGCTGCACGTAATCCTCCATCGTCCATGCGCGCACGGACGCGCCGGCATCGACTGCTTCGCGCTCGATCGCGTCCGCGATCTCGGTCCGGTTGCGGTCGCGGATGACGCAGACTCGATCCCGGTCTCCGATGTGGAGGCACGTGCGCACCGCGTTGCGTGCCCCCGGGACGAGGTCAGCGCGGATGGCCATCAACGTAGAGGTTAGCTAGGCAGGCTGGACGGAGCGCACGTACCCGGTCAGTGGCGAGATCGCGACGGTGACGGTCGTGTATTCCTGCAGCGACGGATAGAGCTCGGAGCGGACCGCCCACGCGCGCACGCGGTTGCCCTTGCCGGTGTAGACGGCGAGATAGTAGCGCGAGCTCTCGTCGTCGCCGAAGCGGCGGACGCGGATCGCCTCCCCCGTGATGGTGCGCGTCGTGACCAGGCCCACGATCGAGGCGGCGAGGACGAGGATTCCGATCGCGACCGCGGTTGCCGCGGCCATTGTGACGAGCACGACGCCGAGGCTTACGTAGCGAGTCACCTCGTCTGCCTCCGGACCGAGGTCGATGCCCGAGAGCCACTGTGTGGTGACCCAGAGGGCAAGGGCGCCGACGCCGCCGATCCAGAGGCCGGTCCAGGTCAGGGCCCACGGCGGCGACCCCCAGGCCGGCGGCCACCCCTGCGGGTACGAAACACGGACCTGCCGCCACTCGCCGCCGTAATTCGTCCACGCCCACCGGTCGCTTTCCGCGCCCATCGGGATTGCGCGCACCGCGGCCGCCGCGACGCCGAGGGCCGCGCCGTAGGCGAGGTAGCGCTCGCGGACCGCGACCGCCGTCGGAGGCAGGTTCGGAAAGACCTCGTCGTCGTGGAGGTACTTGCGCAGCGAAAGCCACCGCCCCTGCGCGGCGAGACCCGCGGGCGTCACCATCTCGGTCTCCTCGGTGAAAGCCTGGCCCATGACGAGACCGGCGACGATGGCGACCCCGATGGCGATCGCCTGCTGCAGCGTGAGCGAGTCATCCTCGTTGCCTCCGTAGACCGCGATGAAGAGCGCGCCCAACACCAGGAAACCCATCACCGTGAGCACCGGACGCGGCCACCGCGGCTCGCACTTTCCTGCCGCGTTCGCCTCGGCGACCACCTCCTTGCGGAAAGCTTTCATCCACCCCTTGGCCTCATCGGAAGGGCCGGCGGTGAGCGCCTGCGCCGGCACCGCGCCATCCGCCGCCACCTTCTTGCGCAGGAGCGAGAGCACGCGAGACTCGTAAGCGGTCAGGATGCCAGAGGGACTCTGCGCGAGCCGGCACGAGTACTTGCCGGGCTCCGACTCGTCGATCTTCACGGCGCGCCGCGCCGCGAGGTCGAAGAGCGTCGCCGGCACCGCATTGGGGGTGAGGCGGCCTCCGTTGGCGAGCAGGTTGGCGACGGCTGGAGACTCGGGCCCGAGGTCGGACATGGCGGGCAGATCAGGCGCGGGTTGGGGCCGGCGGAGGACGTAGACGACGCCGGCGATCGCAAAGAAGCCGGCCGAGCAGGCCAGGCTCGCCGCCACCGCCAGGTCGTAAGGGCTCACGTGCGGACGGTGACGGGCGTGCGCTCGGAGCCGGCGGCCTGGAAGTACTGGCGCGGCCGAAAGCCGAAAAGCGCCGCGATCAGGCTCGTCGGCAGCGTCTGGGTGGCGGTCATGTAGCCGTACACCGAGTCGTTGTAGAACTGACGCGCGTGCTCGAGGCCGTCCTCGGTGGCGGTCAGCTGGTCCTGCAGCTCGACGAACGCCGTGCTCGCCTTGAGGTCGGGATACGCCTCGGCGACGGCAAACACCGACTTGACGTTCGAGGAGAGCGCGGATTCGGCCCGTCCCTGCGCCGCCGGACCGGACGCCGCGAGGGCGGCTGACCGGGCGTCGGCAACCGCGCGGAGCACCGCCGACTCGTGTCTCGCGTAGCCGCTGACCGTCGAGACGAGGTTGGGCACCAGGTCGTGACGTCGCCTGAGCAGGACGTCGACGTCGCTCCAGGTCGCGTCGACGCGGTTGCGACGACGAACGAGCCCGTTGTACGCGAGGGCGACCCAGCCCAGGGCCGCCGCAAGCACGATGGCGCCGACCACCGGGACGACCTCCACACCCATTCCGGGTGCAATTCTGGGGCCTACGAACCGGCCGGAATCACCAACCCCACGACGATGAGTCCGGCCAGCACCGCGACCACCCAGATCACGCCCGCCGCGACATGCGTGCCGACCATCGACGGGATGGCGCCGGCGATTCTGAGCAGCGCGGCCAGGGCGGGCGCCGCCACCATCCAGACGGCGAGTGCGATCAGGAGCACCAGGCCGAAGGCGACATCAGCACCTGGACCGAACACCGGCAGCAGCGCGGCGTCCGCGGTCGCAACCAGCAGCCCGACAAGGCCGGCGCCCAGCCCGATCCCAAGCCATGAGGGTGCGGATCGCGCGCGCAGGACGAGCGCGGTCAATCCGGCCGCGAGCAGGACCGGGACCAGGGTATAGGCCGCGATCGCGCCGTTGCCCCGAAAGGACCAGCTGTCGCCCGATGGCCCATACCGGGCCAGCAGAAAGGCGAACAGCGCCACCGCCGCACCTCCGGCCACGCCGATGACCGCGGTCACGATCCACGTTTGGGACCGGCTCCGCGGCATTTCGCGATGAATCTTAGATCGCGTCTCGCCGCTGGAAAACCAGCAGGGAGGACACCACGCAAGCGACCGTGATCGCGGCCAGTATCGCGACAGGCGCCATCTCGATCGACCCCGTCTCGAGCGCTTTCTGTGGTGTGTAGGCGGTGAAGATCGACAGGTTCTTCAGCTGCCTCCACTGGTCGGAGAGACCGCCGACGAGCCACAGCAAGTAAGACGCGAGCGTGACGCCCAACGCGATCCC
>DASXSD010000232.1:0-3610 GCA_036506195.1 Candidatus Dormiibacterota bacterium | reverse complement strand
GGCGAGATCATGGCCTCCGACGCGTGGAAGTCGAACGGGATGCTGTTCATCACCTACGACGAGGACGACACCAGCGCGGACAACCGGGTGTTGATGCTCGCCATCGGTCCTGGGTTGAGCCATCGCGTGAGCACGCAGGCGTACACGCACTACTCGCTGCTGGCGACCATCGAGGAGACGCTGGGCGTCGGGCGGCTCGGCGAGGCGAAGAACGCGCCCGTGATGACCGACCTGATCGAGTCTTAAAGGCAGGGGGCTCTACCTTATTTATGTGATCGTCTGCGACGTCGGCCCACGCGACGGCCTGCAGAACGAAGCCAGGACGCTGCCTCCCGCCGTGCGCGCGGAGCTGTGCGACCAGCTCGCCGCCGCCGGCGTCAAGAAGATGGAGGCCGCGAGCTTCGTCAACCCCAAGCTCGTCCCGCAGATGGCTGGGGCCGAGGAGGTCATGTCAGGCCTGCACCGACTACCCGGTGTCGTCTACGCGGGCCTGGCCCTCAACGACAAGGGCTACGACAGGGCGATCGCCGCGGGAGTCGATGAGGTGCATTACGCATTCTCGGCCGCCGACGAGTTCGGCCGCCGCAACCAGAACGCAACCACGGAGGAAGGTCTCAAGACCGCGCTTTCTCTGGTGGCACGGGCCCGCGGCGACCGCGTCCCGATCACGGTCACGATCAGCGTCGCTTTCGGCAGCCCGTTCGACGGACCGGTCCCCGTCGAGCGCGTGCTGCAGATCGTCGAGCGACTGATGGCGGTGCCACCCGACGAGGTCTGCCTCGCCGACACCATCGGCGTCGGCGTGCCGGCGCAGGTCCACGAGCTTTGCCGCGGCGCGAAGGGCCTCGGGGCGACGGTCGGCGCGCACTTTCACAACACGCGCAACACCGGCTACGCGAACGCCGTCGCCGCGCTGGAGGAAGGCGTGGTGTCGCTTGACGCGTCGGTCGGTGGCGCCGGTGGATGTCCCTTCGCGCCCAACGCGACCGGCAACATCGCGACCGAGGACCTCGTCTACCTGCTGCGCGGGCTCGGCGTCGACACCGGGATCGACCTGGACAGGCTGATCACCACGTCGCGCTGGCTTGGTGCTCAGCTCGCCAAGGACCTGCCCGGCATGGTCGCCCGCGCCGGCGACTTCCCCGCTCGGCCGCGCTAGCCGGGAGCTGCCTCCAGGCCGTACAGCTCGCCGAACTTCTTCTGCACGTAGTCGATCCACGGCTTGGCGGTCAGCGGTTTGCCGGTGGCGCGTGCCATCAGCTCGTTCGGCGTGAACTTGCGCCCGTGCTGGTGCACGTTCTTGCGCAACCAGCCCAGCAGCTCGCCGAAGTGACCGTCCGCGATCTGCGCATCGAGGTCGGGGATGTCGGCGCGGACCTTCTTCATCAGCTGCGCACCGATGATGTTGCCGATCGTGTAACCGGGAAAGATGCCGAAGCTCACGTAGGACCAGTGAATGTCCTGCAGCGCGCCTTCACGGTCGTTCGGGACGTCGAGGCCGAGGTACGACTTGACGCCCGCATTCCACGCCTCGGGCAGGTCCCTGACCTTCAGCTTGCCCTCGAGCATCTCGTTTTCGAGCTCGAAGCGCAGGAGGACGTGCAGGTTGTAGGTAACCTCGTCAGCCTCGACGCGGATGAAAGAGGCGTACGACTTGTTGACCGCCCGGTAGAAGTCCTCTTCGTCGACACCCTCCAGTGGTTCGGGGAAGACGGTCTTCAGGCTTGGATAGAAGTGCTGCCAGAAGGCGCGGCTGCGGCCGACCAGGTTCTCCCACAGCCTCGATTGCGATTCGTGCACGCCGGGTGACGCGCCGCCGAACAGCGGGGTCCGGGCGATCTCGCGACCCATGCCCTGCTCATACATGGCGTGTCCCGACTCGTGGATCGAACCGAACAGGCACTCGTTGAAGAACTCGCGCGACACGCGCGTCGTGATCCGGACGTCGTCGGGGCCGAAGCCGCTCGAGAACGGATGGGTCGAGATGTCCTGGCGGCCACGCTCTAGGTCGTAGCCAAGTCGCTTCACGACCTCGAGCGCATAGGAGAGCTGGAGGTCGGGGTCGAAGCCGCGGTGAAGGACCTGGTTGTCGACCGCGCCCGCGTGGCGGGCGATGTCTGCGACCAGGGGAACGATCGCCTCCTTGAGCTCGGCGAAGATGGCCTCGAGCTCGGTGGTCTTCATGCCGGGCTCGGTGCGGTTCAGGAGCGCGTCGTACGGGCGGCCGCCGTCGTAGCCGAGCGCGTCGGCGAGGCGGCGGTTCAGCTCCACGTTCTTCTCCAGGTAGGGCGCAAAGATGTTGAAGTCATGCTCGTTGCGGGCCTTCTCCCAGACCGGGCGCGCGGTCGAGCCGGCGAGGGCTATCTCTGCCACCAGCTCCGGCGAGAGCTTGCGCGCCTCCTCATAGTCGCGCCGCGTGACGCGGAGGAGGCTGGCCTCGAGCGAGTCGAACGGCTCGTCTCGCAGCTCGGTCTCCAGGGACTCGAGCAGGCGGCCGACCTCGGCCGACGTGAAGCGGACGTGGGAGAGGCGCGAGAGGGTCGAGATCTGCTCGGCCCGGGACTGGACGCCGCCGGGCGGCATGTACGTCTCCTGGTCCCACTCGAGCACGAGGGCGGCGTGGCTGAGATCGCTGGACTCGGCCAGGAGCTCCCTGAGCTGCTGCAGCGTGCCGTTTGCCTGAGCCGCCACCCTTACGGGTATTCTCCCGAAAGAGCTGATCGCCCCGCTAGCTCAGTGGATAGAGCATCTGTCTTCTAAACAGAGGGTCGGGGGTTCGAATCCCTCGCGGGGCACTTGCCCGGGATTCCCTGCATTTGCCGGCACTCGCGTGCCGGTACCCTGCTTGGGATGGCCGCCCCCCACGAGGAACTGATCGCCAAGGCACGAGACCTGCATCAACGGTCGCATCCCGTCGTGCGTCGCGTCGTCGTCGCGGTGGTCGGCTTCCTTCTCCTGGCGATCGGTATCGCCCTGCTGGTCCTTCCCGGCCCGGGCATCCTGGTCATCGCAGCAGGCATCGCCGTCCTCGCGCTCGAGTTTCCCTGGGCCGAACGCCTGGCGAAACGCGCGCAGGATGCAATTGAGAGCGCGCTGCGCCGCATCAACCTTCGCAAGTGAGGGAGCAGGTCCCCAGGCCTTCGGACGCGGTCCTCATCAAGCTTGCCCACATCGCGACCAACGTCCGCGAGGTGATGGCGGCAGACCACCCCTCCGAAAGGTTGCGGGTCGGGCTGTCAAAGATCCAGAACGAAAGGCGGCGAACGGTGGAAAAGATCCTCGTCCTGCTCGCGGACCCTGAGGTGCGCGCCTACCTGGCCCAGGTCGAAATCAAAGAGGAGAGCCGCTAGGCTCTCCTCTCCACGGGGTGATATGGGTATCGCCGCTCAGGCGGCGTGACCCACATCGAGTCTTTCGAAGAAATGGCTGAAGTCGCGCATCATCAGGCGCAGCTTCTCGGTGTCGGCGTTGCCCTCGACGTCCTTGTGCATCCGCTGGACGTGCTCGTGCATCGCCTTGGCCATGTAATCGACGGCCTCTTCGACGAGGTGCTCGGCCTTTTCAACGGCGGCACGCGGCTCCTCGATGAACTCCGACTGGATGTCGACCA
>DASXSD010000231.1:0-10379 GCA_036506195.1 Candidatus Dormiibacterota bacterium | reverse complement strand
TCGCTCGCGAGCAAGTCGACGGTCTCGGGGTCCCACTGCGTCCCCGAACCCGCGCGGAGGACGGCGATCGCCTCCTCGGTGGAGCGGCGAACCCGGTACGGGCGGTCGTTGACCAGGGCGTCAAACGCGTCGCACACCGAGACGATGCGTGCGACGCGCGGGATCTCGCGCGCACGCAGACCGTCCGGATATCCGTGCCCGTCGAATCGCTCATGGTGGTGGCGGATGATCGGCAACAGGCCGAAGGTAGAGCGAAGCGGCTTGACGATGCTCTCGCCGATCGCCACGTGCGCTTGCATCTGGGGGACCTCGTTCCGATCCAAGGGGCCGGGCTTGTGGAGGATCGAGTCCGACACACCGATCTTGCCGATGTCGTGGATGATGCCACCGCGGTAAAGGGTGTCCAGAGTGTTTTCCGCCAGCCCAAGCTTCTGCCCGAGCAGCCGCGCCGACTCCCCCACGCGTTGCGTGTGCCTCTCGGTGAAGGAGTCCTTCGCCTCGACAGCGGTCGCGAGCGAGAAGATGACGTGCTCCGCGCTGTCCAGCGTGTTGTACAGCTCCTTGAGGCGTAGCGCCGATCGCACACGCGCGGTCAGCTCGGCGGCCTCGACAGGCTTGGTCATGAAGTCGTCGGCTCCCGCCTCGAGCGCCGCCACTCGATGTTTGCTCTGGCTGAGCCCAGTGATCATGACCACCGGCAGCAGCTTGCCTCGCGGCATCGCCTTGATCCGCCGGCAGACCTCGTAGCCGTCCATGTGCGGCATGCGAACGTCGAGCAGCACGAGGTCGGGCGGATCGTCCTCGATCATGTCGAGCGCCGTCATGCCGTCCGCGGCCAGCCGCACCTCGCAGTCGATGGTGCCGAGATACATGCCGATCAGCTCTCGGTTCGCCGCACCGTCGTCTACGACCAGGACTACAGGCATTGCCAACCCCCGCGACCTCGCTGTCTATTAACGCAGGTTCGAGGCGAGTCGCAAGGAAAACGCATGGCGGTAGCCCGCCAACCAAACACCGCTAGGCGGTCGCGGTGCGGATATCTCCCAGCGTGACGGCGCTCGCACCCATGGCCGCGAGGGCGAGCTTGAGCTGCCTGTTCGCCGCCGCCAGGTCGCCGCGCGCCTCCAGGATGTCGGCGTAGACGGCGCGGTTGCGCATCTTCCTCTCGGGCACGCCGAGCTCCTCAAAGACCTGCAACGCGGCGGTGAGCTCGGCGTCTGCCGCTTGCACGTCACCCTGGGCCTCGAGGATCCGGCCGAGCCACATCCGAGCCTCGGCGACGTTTGCCGTCTCGCCCATACGCTGCGCGAGGTCTCGAGCATCCATCGCATAGCGGGTGGCCGGCTCGTACTGGGCCCGTGCGAGCTCGAGCTCGGCCATGGTCATAAGTGTGTGCGCCTTGCCCGCCACGATGCCCAGCTCCTCGTAGAGGCGGAGCGAGCCCTCGGCGTGACGAAATGCGCCGGCGAGGTCGCCTTGCATGAACAACAGAAGCGCCAGGTTGTTCTCGCCCGTTGCGAGCATGCGCTTGTCTTGAAGCGTCTCCGCTATCGCGATCGCGCGGTGGGCGTAGCGCGCGGCCTCGGCGAGCTGGCCGAGCTCCTGGTAATTCAGGCTGAGGTTGCCATACACCATCGACAGCCGGCGAAGGTCCTGGAGGTTGCCGGCGATGGCCACCGACTCCTCGAGCGCCTCGATCGACTTCTGGTATTCGTGTCGCGACACGTAGGCGTTGCCCAGGATGAACAGCAATCGGGACTCGAGTGGACCGGGCACGGGACTCACCGAGCGGCAGGTCGCGAGCGCCTCCTCGGCGAGGCTGACCGCGGACGGGTCGACCATGATGCTCGCCGCGCCGGCCTCGTAGCCAAGCGCCTCGGCGGCCAGGTAGAGGTCTTTGACCTGTTCGAAATAGGCGCGCGCAGCCGCCGCCTCGCTGCGCGCTTTGACCGGGCGACCGGTCCGGATCAGTGCCAGCGAGAGCTGGATCCTCGCCCGCCCCACGACTCTCGCGTCCGTGGTGGCGGTGATCAACCTCTCCGCCGCCTCGACGGCGCCGGCGGGATCGCCGACGACCAGCAGCCGCTCGATCTCGGCGAGCGAGGCTTCAGGGTCCGCGACGAATGCGTCGGGCTGACCGAGGAAGAACTCGAGCGGTTTGTTCGTCCGGTCCGCGATCAGGCGGAGCGTCTCGATCGACGGCTTGGCCTTGCCTGTCTCGACGAAGTAGATCGCGGTCCTGCTGATGTCGCCCCGCGCGATCTGGCCCAGGCTGAGGCCGCTCTCCTGGCGTGCCTGTTTGACGCTGCCCGGCCGGATCTCGACGCCGCGACGGCGCCCCCGGCGCCGGCCGGGTGCCGGGGGGTGCGTAGACACCTCTGACATGCCGTCAGCTTAACGGACGCCAGACGTCACTTGACATCCTTAGCGAAGGTTCAGCAGCACCACCCGCCGCCGTCGGCGCCGGCGGAAATCGCGGTCGCCAACAGCGTCATCACCGCCAGAAGCGCGGCAAAGAACAGCTTGCGCATTCGTGTATCACCTCCTTTGCCGTGCCGGCGTCGGTTGGAAAGCGGACGAAGGGGCTAATCGAAGGGAGCGGAGGCGGCCCGAAACCCAGGACGTTCCAGCCCTGCGGAGGCGATACCCCAGGCCACCACGGCGAACTTCCCCCCACCCAGGAGCGCAACCAGGACCCCCGCGGCGGTCGCGACGGACGTCAATCCGCCGGAGGCCGCCGTGAGCGCGACCAGCGCCGGAAGCACGGCGAGTGCGACGGCCGCGACCAGGACCGCGAGCGTGCCCAGGGACTGGGCGAGGGTCGCAGAGGCAACCTCCCCTTCCATCTCCTCCGGAAACTCCGCCGGGATCGCAGTCCTCTCCTTAAGCCGTGCTCGACACCCTCGCGGCTGTGCTACAAGTAACTGCCCCGCATGTTAAATGAAATCCAAGTCCACTTAACACCGCCGGGGAATTTTTCGGTATCGGGGATCGGCCGTGAGTAGCCAGGCCTACGCTCGTCGGGTGCAGCAAGTCGCCCTCTTCGCGAGCCCGCATCCGCGGCCCTTTGTAGCCACCGGTCTCGGCATCCAGGGCTGGGCGCCGTTCGCCGCCGCGGCCGCCATCGCGGGCGTGGCGTCGCTCGTGTTCGCGTTGTGGACGGCCAACCATTGGATCAGCGACGACGTCACGGTCGCCCTGGACGATATTGGCGAGGCGGTCGCCGCATTCGTCGCCGCCGGGAGCTGTGCTTTCGCGGCGATGCGCAACAAAGGCCGGGTCCGCGTCGCCTGGGCGCTCATCGCGCTCTCCGCCACGAGCTGGGGCACCGGCGAGGTCATCTGGTCCTGGTACGAGGTGTTCCGGGGCGTGGACGTTCCGTACCCGTCCATGGCCGACGCGGGCTACCTCCTTGCCGTTCCTCTCGCCGTGCTCGGGGTGCTGGCCTTCACGTCGTCGCCGTCCCGCCTCGCGACGCGGAGCGAGACCGTGCTTGCAGGCTCCATCGTGGCCCTGGCGCTCTTGCTGGTCGCCTGGCTGTACGTGCTCGGCAGCCTCTACGCCGACTCCTCGCAATCGTTCGAGGCCCGGGTCATCGCGCTCGCCTACCCGGTGGGCGACATCATCACCGCCACCGTGGTGGTGGTCGCCCTCCGCCGCGCGCGACGCGATGAGATCGGCCGGATGCTGCTCCTCCTCGGAGGCCTCGCCTGCACCGCGCTCGCCGACAGCGCCTTCGCCTACATGACCGCAAACGGCACTTACGGCGAGCTCGGGAGCGTCTTCGACACCGGCTGGTTCGCCGGTTATCTGTTGATCGCGCTGGCCCCGCTCTGGCCGGCTCGCGCGTCCGAGGTGGAGGTCGTGGAGGGGCCAATCGAGCTCTGGCAGCTCGCCCTCCCATGGCTCGCCGTCCTGATCGCCGCCATGTCGATCATCCAGCGTGCCTCCGGCGGCGGAAGCCTTGACCAGTTCGCCACTGTGCTGGGCGGATCGATCGGGATCCTGTTGGTCGCCAACCAGATCCTGACTCACCGCGACTCGCTCGACCTGCTCGACAAGAGCCACCACGCCGAGGTGGCCCTGGCCAGGCGCAACGCACTGCTCGACGAGATCGTCAGCCACGCGCCGCTCGGCATCGCGAGGGTCGGGGTCGACATGAACATCGTCGACGTCAACCCGCGGATGGCGGCCCTGCTGCGCACCGAGCCGTCGAAGATGATCGGGAGCGCCGTCGCGAGCTACCTCCACCCCGACGAGTTCGCCCGCGTCTTCGAGGTCTTTCAGCCGCTGTGGAAGGGCGTCGTCGACACGGTCGAATCCGACAGCCACGCGTTGCGAGCCGACGGGACGGAGGTGTGGCTCCACTGGAGCGCGACCGGCGTCCGCAACGCAGCGGGTCGAATCGACTACTTCCTGGCCATGTACGAAGACAACGACGCGGAGCACGCCGCGAACGAGGCGGCCGCCGCGCACCTCGCGGGCCTGGAACGCCTCAACAAGCTGAAGAGCGAGTTCGTCTCCCTCGTCAGCCACGAGTTCAGGACCGCGCTGGTGGGCATCTCCGGTTTCAGCGAGATGATCCGCGACGAGGAGGTGTCAGTCGACGAAGCCAAGGGATACGCGGACGACATCAACAAGGAGTCGGAGCGTCTGAACCGGATGATCAACGACATGCTCGACCTCGACCGCATCGAGGCCGGCCGCCTGACGCTTCACCCGCAGCCTGTCGACATCAACGACCTGATCGAGTTCGCGGTGACCAGGGCGCGGGCGTCGAGCGAGAGGCACTTCATCGCAAGCTACCTCGACCCGTCCTCGCCGGTCGTGCAGTGCGACCCCGACCGCATCGCGCAGGTCGTTGCCAACCTGCTCAGCAACGCGATCAAATACTCTCCCGACGGCGGCGACATCGCGGTCACGAGCAGCACCCACGACGGCGTGGTCGAGGTCAGCGTCCGCGACCATGGCCTCGGCATCGCACCCGAGTTCAAGGAGCGGCTGTTCAGCCGCTACGAGCGCTACGAGAAGGCGGGCAACAAGATCCTCGGCACCGGCCTCGGTCTTGCCATCACGAGACAGATCGTCGAGATGAGCGGCGGCAAGATCTGGGTCGAGAGCGAGCTCGGCCAGGGTTCGGACTTCCGCTTCACGCTTCCGGTCGGCGCCGCCAGGGGCTGATGTCGAAGGTCCTTGCTGCACGCGAGGGGCGCGCGGGCTAGGCGTCCTTCAGATAAGGGCGGATCATCGCCCCGAGCTCTTCGAGCTTGCGCAGCGCGGGATCGCGGCCGTCGGGCGGCACGTAGTAGATGCAGCGGTCGATGCCGGCTTTGGCGAGCCGCTCGATCTCCTCGGCCAAAGGCTTCGGGTAATACGTGACCGGGATGCTCTCCCGGCCGGCCTCCCTGGCCAGGCGCTGGAGCTCGGGGATGCGCTCCACGACCGCGCCGCGGTTCGGCATCCAGCCGTCCGCGTAGCGCACCACCCGCTCGAGGATCATCGGCCCGCTGCCGCCCAGGATGACCGGGGGATGAGGCTTCTGGACCGGCTTTGGCCAGCTCCACATCGGCCCGAAATCCACCATCTCGCCGTGGTACTCAGCGACGTCGTCGGTCCACATCGCCTTGATGGCTTCGGCCCGCTCGCGCAGCAGCTTCCATCGCGAGCTGAACTCGGTGCCGTGGTCGGCCATCTCCTCGCGGTTCCACCCGCCGCCGATGCCGAAGATAAAGCGCCCGTTGGAGACGAGGTCGACGCTGGCGGCCTCCTTGGCCGTGTGGATCGGGTCACGCTCGACGAGAAGACAGATCCCGGTGCCGACGCGGATGGTCTTGCTCGCGAGGGCCGCGGCGGTCAACGCAACGAAGGGGTCCATCGTGTGCCAGTAGTGCTTGGGTAGCTCGCCGCCGGCGGGCCACGGCGTCTCGCGGCTGGTCGGGATGTGGGAGTGCTCGGCGACCCACAGCGACTCGAACCCCAGCTGCTCGGCCGCCGGCGCGAGCTCGGTCATCGAGATCGCGTAGTCCGTGGGAAAGATCGCGACGCCGAACTTCACCTTCTCAGGCTAGCGCGCCGCTCAACCGCTTAAGGCAAAGGTGCTTCTCCGCGCGAAATCCAGAGCCCTGAACAGTGCGTCGACGGCTCGCGCGTCCAGGCGCGAGCGTGCCTCCTCCGCGAGCACGCGCCTGGCCTCAGACTCGGAGCACGCGATTCGGTATGGGCGGTCCGAAGTCAGCGCGTCGTAGGTGTCCGCGACGGCGACGATGCGGGCCTCGACCGGAATCGTCTCCGCCTTGAGCCCGTATGGATATCCGCTCCCGTCGAGGCGCTCATGGTGATAGAGAACCGCGAGGACCTCACGGCTCGACTGGCCGGCGCGGTCGAGGAGTGTCAGACCCATCTCCGGATGTGTCCGCATCAGCTGCCACTCGCTGTCGCTGAGAGGTGCGTGCTTGGCCAGCACTGCGTCGGGGATGCCTAGCTTGCCGATGTCGTGCATCAGCCCCGCGCGCGCCAGGATGCGGAGCTCGCCGGCGCTCATCGACAGCTGGCGCCCGATGTGCACACACAAGCGCGCGACTCGCAGGTTGTGCGCGCGGGCCTCGCGATCCTTGACCCTGAGGCCAAGGACGACGACGGCGTCGAACCAACCCCGCATCTGCAGCTGTACCGGCGGATGTACAGGCAATCGAGTTCCTCCTCGAAAGCTGCGTTCGTTACAAGACGTTCAGAAGCTCAACGGTCGGCTGCCGGTTTCGGGTCCCCAAGCTCCCGCTCTTCGTAGCTGAAATCCGGTTTCGGCTGCCTGGTTACTCCTCTAAGAACTCCAGGCACAGCGTCCCGGTCAGGTCGACCCAGTACCGCCCACCTCCGCGCACGATCCGCATCAGCACCTGCTCGCACCCTGGACAGCGGACCACGACGCCCGGCGCCTGCATGTACACCTGCACCCGGCCGACCTCGTTGATCGCCCCACACGACGCGCACGTGCCACGAGCGTTCGTCACCTCCATGGTGAAGATCTCACGCAGCAACCCACCGATCGCGTTGCCGTCGAGGCGCATCTCATCGACAGTCATCTCTCTCTCATCCTCCTGTGGCGCCGAACCTCTCGGTCTTGATCCAGCCCGGCGGATAGTCCATGGCGACCAGCAACGAAGCGGCCGCCTCCACGAACGACGTCGGCCCGCAGACGAAGACAGCAGGCATCCGCTCCCTCGGCCACGCGACCTCCGACACCATTTCCGCGTCGATCCTCCTGGTGTAGCCGGTCCAGCCTGCGGGTTTCTCACGCGTCAGCGTGTGGTGCACGCTCAGCCCGTCACCCGATGAGGCGAGCCGGTCGAGCTCGTCGCGGTAGATGATGTCGCTCTGCGTCCGCGACGAGTAGAGGAGCCGCGCCGGCGTCTTCGCCTTCGCCGCCGCGCGGTGGCGCAGCATAGCCATCAACGGAACGACACCCGAGCCGCCGGCGATGAGGAGCAGCGGCTGGGCCTCGGTCGCGCGCCAGACGAAGAATCCACCGATGGGGCCGCGCAGCTCGAGCTTGTCGCCGACCCTGAGTTCGCCCACGAGGTAGGGCGACACCTCGCCGTCATCAAGCCGCTCGACGGTGAGCGCCAGGCGCTGCTCCTCTGGCGCCGAAGCGATGGAGTAGCTCCGCTCGGCCTGGTAGCCGTCCTCGGCGGTCAGGCGGACGTCGACGTGCTGGCCGGCGAGGTGGCCGGACCAGTCAGGGATATCGAAGTACAGACTGGCGACGCGGGGCGTTTCCTGGACGATCTCGGCGAGCTCGCCGAACTGCCAGGTAATCAAACGGATCCTAGTCGCCCCAGTAGCGCTGCTCGAGCCAGGGGTCCCCACGGAGGTGGTAGCCGTTGCTCTCCCAGAAGCCCGGGTGCTCGTCCTTCTCCAGCCGGATGCCGCGCACCCACTTCGCGCTCTTCCAGAAGTAGAGGTGAGGCACCAGGAACCTCACCGGGCCGCCGTGTTCGGGATGCAGAGACTGGCCGTCGAAGTCGTACGCGACCCAGGCCTTACCGCCGGTGATGTCGTCGAGCGTGAGGTTGGTCGTGTATCCGCCGTCGGAGAACACGGTGGTGAACTCGGCGGCGGTGTCCACGCCTTCCATCAGCGTGTCAACCGAGACGCCTTTCCAGTTCGTGTCGAGCTTCGACCACTTGGTCACGCAATGAATGTCCTTGGTCACCGTCTCCGACGGCAGCGCCAGGAACTCCTTCCAGCTCCATCGCCTCGGCTCGTCGATCTCACCCTCGATGGTGAACGTCCACTGGTCGAGATTGACGCGCGGAGTCGGCCCGGCCGACAGCACGGGAAAGTCGGTGACCACGTACTGCCCCGGCGGGACTCGCGAGCCGGAGGCGACGTCACGCCGTTTGCCCTTGAACCCGCGCGAGACGAACCCCATCAGCGGAAATTGTCGTCGTTCAGAACGACAGCCGTGTGAGGCGCCAGAACCGTCCGGGCGGGTAGAGCGGATCGGCGGTGACGAGGCGCACGTCGAGGTCGTAGTCGCCGAGGACGACATGCTCCATGCCCTTCTGCGTGCGCGAAGGCAGTGGTTTGTCGATCACGATCGGGGGTGCGTCGAGGTGCAGCCGAAGCATCATGCCCGGCCACTCCACGAGGTCGACATCGGCGGCCGAAACGAGGTCTGACTCGTTGCCCCAGGGCGTCGTCAAGGTGGCGACCGAATCGTTGCGAGAGATGATCCGGCGCACGTGCACCGCCTGGGAGACGGTGCTGATCAATCCCTTCGAAGCGTTGAATGCGATGGCCAGCGTCGGCTGGCCCATCACGCAGCCGTAGACCACGATCTCGTGACCGTCGACCGTCACCTCTGCCGCAAAGAGAAAGTTGGCCCCGGTGTTCAGTCCCGACCCGGTCTTGATGCCGACGATCCCGTTCTGCCCGAGGGCGGCGTCGACGTTGTAGACGCGCCCGGCGACGGGAAGGTCGACCTGAGGCATGGCGACCGTTTCCGCAAAGACCGGGTTCTGCATCGCGGCCATGCCGAGGGTGAGGAGGTCAGTTGGCGTGCTCACGCTTGCCGGCGAAGCGCCGCTGACATCGGCGAACTTCGTATGCGCCATGTGGAGAGCGTCCGCCCGCGCATTCATCTTCGCCACGAAGGCGTCGACCGAGCCAGCGTCCCAGCGCGCCGCGGTCTCCGCGAGGTTGTTGGCCGACGGTATCAGCATCCCTTGCAGCAGCTCCAGCTCGGTCAGCTGCTCCCCCACCTCCACCTTCACGACCGACTGCCCGCCTTTGAGATCCCCTTCGTACGACTGCACGTCGACCTCGCTCATGGCGATCGTGGGACCCGGCTCGCCTGTCTTCAGTGGCTTGTCGGTCAGGAGCACCAGCGCGGTCATGACCTTGGTCACGCTGGCGGCGGGAATCGCCTGCTCGTTGCCGGAGCTCGCGACGAAGCCGAGCCCTGACACCCCGACGGCGGCCGACCCTCGCGCAGGCCAGGGTAGCGCCGGCGCGGTGCCGGGGATCACGTCCGTGGCGCGAAGCAGGTGGACTGGCGCGACCGCCGGTATCGGCCGGAGGTAGTTGATCGCCCCCGCCGCGACCACGACCAGGACAAGCGCGACCCCCACGCGCACCCGCATCGCGAAAAACCTTAGTCGACGCCTTGCAGGCGCAGCAGCCTGGCGACGGGAAGCAGCAGGCCGCCCTGGATGATGAGCGACAGCACGACCATCCCGTAGGCGAGGACCGAAACGTTGGGATTCACGCCTGGCATGGCGGCGACCGAGAGGGCCAGCGCGACGGACAGCGCGCCGCGGAGGCCGCCCCACAGCGTCATATGGCGCCAGCGCCACGGGATCGAGCGGCCCCGAGGATCGGCGAGCCCGAGCAGCGTGTAGACCGGAATCACGCGCGCGGCGAACATGATCACGTACGCGACAAGGACAAGACCGGCGACCGCGAGCAGGCTGCGGGTCGGGAGGGCGAGGCCGACCATCAAGAACAGGCACGCGTTGAGGACGAAGGCAAGCAGGGCCCAGAACCCGTGGAGCTGAGTGCCCTGCAACCGTCCGGTGCGGCTTCCGTAGCGCGCCACGACGAGCCCAGCGCAAACCACGGCGACGACGCCAGACGCGTGGATGACGTCGGCGGCGAGGTACGAGCCGTAGGCGAGGACGAGCGTGATCAGGATCTCGAGCTCGGCCTCCCGGACCAGGCGGAGGAAGACTCCGGCGGCGGCGCCGGCGGCCACGCCGATCGCGATTCCCACGCCGGTCACGTACAGGAAGCGGAGGCCGGCGTCGACCAGGGACGGATGCCCCGTCAGGATGGTGCCGAGAATCGCCGCGAAAACGGCGACGCCGGTGCCGTCGTTGAAG
>DASXSD010000230.1:0-3729 GCA_036506195.1 Candidatus Dormiibacterota bacterium | reverse complement strand
GGCGCCCGTCTTGATCACGCCGAACATCTACACGGCGGAGATGGTCAAGTACGCGTCCAACGCCTTCCTGGCGACGCGCATCTCTTTCATCAATGAGATCGCGCGCATCAGCGAACGCGTCGGCGCCGACGCGAAGCTCGTGGCCGAAGGCATGGGCCTGGACAAGAGAATCGGAGCGAGCTTTCTCGAGGCCGGCATCGGGTGGGGTGGCAGCTGTTTCGGGAAGGATGTCTCCGCCCTGACCGCTGTTGCAGAAGGCTTCAATTACCACCCGGAGCTCTTGCATGCCGTCAGCGACATCAACCGCGACCAGCGGATGCTCGTCATCGACAAGCTTCGGGAAATACTCGATGAGCTCCCCGGCCGGGTGGTCGGCATGCTCGGACTTTCGTTCAAACCGAACACCGACGATATGCGCGACGCACCCAGCATCGACATCGCAAAGGTGCTGCTCGCCGCGGGCGCCGAGGTTCGTGCCTACGACCCGGCCGCGATCGAGCGGGCGAGGACGCTGCTGCCCGAGGTCGAGTTCCTGAAAGACGCCTACCAGGTGGCGGCTGGCGCCGACGCGATCGTGCTGGTCACCGAGTGGAACGAGTTCCGCCAGCTCGACATGGCGCGCGTCAAACAGCTCATGCGGCACCCGGTGGTGGTCGACGGCAGGAACATCTACGACCCCGTGGCCATGCGAAACCTGGGCTTCACCTACCGCGGCATTGGCCGCGAATAGGGCGCCGCGCGGCGCCCTGAAACCGAGAGCGGTAATTTCGGGCGGGGCCGGGTTCATCGGTTCGCACCTCTGCGAGGCTCTGCTGGATCGTGGCATGCGGGTGGTCGCGCTCGACAACTTCATCACCGGCTCGGCCGGCAACCTGCGCGCGCTGCAAGGCAATCCCGACCTCGAGCTCCGGGAGATGGACGTCAACGAACCACCCTCAATCGAGGGCGATGTGCGCTACGTCCTCCACCTCGCCTCGCCCGCATCACCCGCGCAATACGGCTCTCACCCCATCGAGACGTTGAAGGTCGGCACCGTGGGCACGATGAGCATGCTGGATCTAGCGAGGGCGAAGGACGCCAGCTTCCTGCTTGCGTCGACGTCCGAGGTTTACGGCGACCCGACGGTCCACCCGCAACCCGAGTCGTACTGGGGCAACGTCAACCCGGTCGGTCTCCGAAGCTGCTACGACGAGGCGAAGCGGGCCGCGGAAGCTTTCACGATGGCCTACCACCGCGTTCACAATCTCGACACGCGGATCGTCCGCATCTTCAACACCCATGGCCCGCGGATGCAGGTCTCGGACGGCCGCGCGGTGCCGAATTTCATGGCCCAGGCGCTTCGCGGAGAGCCGGTGACGGTCTACGGCGACGGCTCGCAGACGCGCAGCCTCTGCTACGTCTCCGACCTGGTTCGTGGCCTCCTCGCCGCGTTGGAGCGAGGCGACGAGATGCCGGTCAACCTCGGCAACCCGCAGGAGGTGACGGTGCTCGAGCTCGCCGAGCTCATCATCCGGCTCGCCGGCTCCGGGAGCCGGATCGAGCAGCTCGACCTCCCGGAGGACGATCCCCGGCAGCGCAGGCCGGACATCTCGCGGGCCAAAGAGCTTCTCGGCTGGGAGCCCGAGGTCGGCCTGGAAGACGGACTGGGCCGAACTCTTGAATACTTTCGTTCTGTACTGTGACGACTCCCGAGGAACTCAAGAAGTACGTGCGGGACGTCCCCGACTATCCGCAGAAGGGGATCATCTTCCGCGACATCACCCCGCTCCTCGGGGACAAGAAGATCTTTGCCGAGGTGGTGGATCTGATGTCCAGGGCGTGGTCGGCGAATCCACCCGATCTGGTGGCCGCGATCGAGGCGCGCGGTTTCATCCCCGGAGCGGCGATGGCGGTCAAGCTGGGGGCCGGCTTCGTGCCGATCCGCAAGACCGGCAAGCTGCCGTGGACGACGGTCATGGAGTCGTACGACCTCGAGTACGGGACCGACTCCCTGGAGGTGCACTCCGACGCCATCCAGCCCGGCCAGAGCGTCCTGATCGTGGATGATGTTCTGGCGACAGGCGGCACCGCGTCCGCCGCGGTGCGGTTGATGCGCAAGCTCGGAGCGGCGGTGGTCGGCGTCCAGGTGTTGATCGAGCTCGGCTACCTCGAAGGTCGTCAGCGCCTGAGCGATGTGAAACTGGTCAGCGAGATCGTCTACTAGGAGTTCGCAATTTGAAAGTCAGCTCACGTGGGAATGACGTCAAGGACCTGAACCTGGCCGCGTCCGGTCAGGACCTGATCGACTGGGCGGCGCGCGAGATGCCGGTGCTCACACTCATCCGGGAGCGCTTCTCCAAAGAGCACCCGCTTCAAGGACTGCGCCTCGCCGCGTGCCTGCATGTGACGAGCGAGACCGCGAACCTCATGCTGACGCTGAAGGCGGGCGGGGCGGATCTTGCGCTGTGCGCGTCGAACCCGCTCTCCACCACCGACGCAGTGGCCGCCGCGCTCGCGTCGCACCACGGCATCAAGACGTACGCGATCAAGGGCGAGGACAACGAGACCTACTACGAGCACATCGAGGCGGCGCTCGATCACCGGCCGCAGATGACGATGGACGATGGCGCCGACCTGGTGTCTGTGCTGCACAAGTCGCGGCGCGACCAGCTGCCTGAGGTCATCGGAGGCACCGAGGAGACGACCACCGGCGTGATCCGGCTCCGGGCGATGGCCGAGCACGGCGTGCTCGCCTACCCGATCGTCGCCGTCAACGAGGCGGACACGAAGCACATGTTCGACAACCGCTACGGGACGGGCCAGTCCACGATCGACGGGATCATCCGCGCGACCAACGTCCTGCTCGCGGGCAAGACGTTCGTGATCGCGGGTTACGGCTGGGTCGGCCGCGGGCTGGCATCCAGGGCCAAGGGGCACGGCGCCGACGTGGTGGTGACCGAGGTCGATTCCGTCAAGGCGCTCGAGGCCGCGATGGACGGTTTCCGCGTCATGACCATGGACGACGCGGCCCGCGAGGGCGACATCTTCGTCACCGTGACCGGCGACGTCAACGTCCTCGACCGCAAGCACTTCGAGGTCATGAAGGATGGCGCGATCCTGGCCAACTCAGGGCACTTCAACTCCGAGATCAACCTCAAGGCCCTGGACGAGGTCGCCAGCGCCGTGCGCCAGGTGCGTCCCCTGGTGCATGAATACCGCGTCGGCGAGGGGCGGCGACTGTTCCTGCTCGGCGAGGGTCGATTGATCAACCTCGCAAGCGCCGATGGGCATCCCGCCGCGGTCATGGACATGAGCTTCGCCAACCAGGCTCTGTGCGCCGAGTACATCGCGAAGAACGCCGAGCAGCTCGAGCGCAAGGTCTACGACGTGCCTGCGGAGATCGACTCCGAGGTCGCGCGGCTGAAGCTGAAGGCGATGGGGATCAAGATCGACACGCTGACCGACGAACAGCGCCGATACCTATCTTCCTGGGAGGAAGGCACTTAACCTAAGGGCCACATGTTCGGTCCCGCTCGGCGCACCTGGGTGCTGGGCGGCGGGGGGGCGCGAGGCGCGGCGCAGGTTGGCGTCCTCCAGGCGCTGTTCGAAGCCAACCTGGAGGCGCCGGTCGCCATCGTCGGCACGAGCGTCGGGGCCCTGAACGGAGCCTCCATCGCGGCCTATCCCTCCCTCGCGGGGACCATGATGCTGCGCGAGGTCTGGATGTCGCGGCCCGCGCTCAGCGTCTTC